>JBGUKV010000160.1:0-22731 GCA_045114655.1 Candidatus Allocopromorpha sp.
ACGGAACGGCGTCAGGTAAAGTAACAGACAAAGACGGAAACACAGCAAACTTCAAGGCCGGATTGACATCTTATCTGGCAAGCGGAAGCGCAGCTGCTCAAACTGCAGCATTCAGTTCCGCAACTGCTGCAACTTCCGGCAGCAACGCAGAGAAAGATCTGACCTGGACATTTGATCCATCCCAGTTCCCATCAGCAGGTGTGTACCGTTTTGTTGTAACCGAGACCGCTACTTCCGTCTCACCGGCATCCATCGGCATCGAAAGAGCAAGCAACTATGACACTTCAAAATTCCTCGATGTCTATGTCAAGAACGGAACCGACGGCCTTGAAATCTACGGATACGCGCTGGTGAACGACGAGGCTTCCGCTGTTACGAAAGACTCCGCTAAGAGCCAGGGCTGGAACTCCGCTGATTCAGATACCAATCACAACGATCTGGACGTTTATAACACCTACAACATCACGATCACAAAGAACATTACCGGTGCCGGCGCTGATATGACTGCCAAATACCCGTTTGAAGTCGCTATTACCGGAAACATATCTGCCGCAAACGTTGCTGTGGACGGAACAGGCGATAACCTCGGCATTACAGACGGAACAGCAACCGGAACCCTCGGAAACGGCAAAACCCTGATTATCAAAGGGCTTCCGACCACAGCAAAGTTCGAAGTATCCGAAACCAACCCGACAACGGACAAGTATGAAGCAACCGCAACAGTGGCCAATATCACAGGTGCTACAGCTGTTTCCAAAGCTGCTCTTGCAGGCGGGGCAGAACTTGCCGTTATAACAGGCGGAGACATCGCAAACGCAAGCGACGCGGTTACCATTGATGTAACCAATGACCTGGGCTCCATCTCCCCGACCAATGTGGTCATGAGATTCGCCCCGTATCTCTTCATCCTGGGCGCTGCGATCGTACTGCTGGTAATGATGAGAAGAAGAAAGACGCACGACGCCGAGTAAGCTGAGTAATCAGCACAATCCGAACAACACGCCGAATAACACGACCGCCGGATTCACACCCGGCGGTCATTTTATATTATGCAAAATCTAAAAGTCGTAGTTTTGCGTTCTCTCACCTGACCTTGTCCCCTTCTCCGGACCCTTTCAGGCCGGCATTTAGAATTTATTTAGATGTTTATGCGGGTCCAGTCAAACGCTTCATATTCTACGGCTTCTATGGTCTCCGGTGTGACAGCTTTTGCAGGTACATCCATATGGTCGCCCGCATTATCAGCAGTCGCTTCCTCCATTGCAAAGGCTTCGAGGCTTCTGCGTCTGCGCATGTACGTCATAGCCGTCCACAGGAACATGCCCAGGATCAGCATCCAGATCAGCGGCCAGATGTAGCTGCCATAGCCGGTCGGGGCTACGATAGGAGGCCCTGTGTTGGTGAACACGATCTTGAGCCTGTTATTTGCATCTGCCACATAGCCGTTGCTCGGCTCACCGCCGAATGTTTCCACACACTCCGGTTTCGTCGTAGTGGTGAGCTCTTTTGATGTAAATGAGAACTGATACGGCTGATCAAGTTCATATTTGATGCTGTCAGCCGGCTGCATATCCTCTACCCCAACCGTGGTTTCATAGTCAGTTTTGGCTTCCTGCGTGACGTTCAGCGTATACTTGTAGTCGGATGTGTAATTTAACCGACTATTGCCCACACAGTATACCACCTGCGTATCTTTGATCTGGATTCCGTCGCGGTCAGCCACAGATATCTCAATTCCGTATGCAATCCACGGACTGGTCATGCGGGTTACCGTCACATGCACTGTATATTCCTGGTTGTTTTTCAGCTTTGTGGTTACTGAGCCCCAGGTCGGATCCGGTCTGCCGATCATGTTGCTGCCGCCCTTGACGAATTTACCATACACGAGATCATCCACTACGGAAATGGTGTACTCAAATTCCTCGTCCGGGTTGCCGTCCACAACATTGTTCTCAACCGTGAATGTGAAATGCTGCTCTTTTAATTCCGTCCAAGATGTGACCACTGTCTCATTGCTCGTGATACGCTTCGAAAAATCAAATGCATATCGATTCAGATTGCTGTCATTGCTTGGATCTTTCGCGGTGTTCCTGTAGGACTTTGTTGTATTGTTCGAAGTCAGCCACTTGATGAAGCTCCATGCAGGTTTGTCGGAATGCGCTGTGGGGTCCTCCGGTTTCGGCACCTGCCCGCCCTTCGCCAGCGTATAGGTGACGCTGCTGCTGTTTGGATCACTTCTGTAAAATACATTCGGTTCCTGTGTCGACGACGTTTCCGGGCCGGTCCATGTATGTAGCTTTGATCCGTCATACGTCATGTCGAAGGTCACTGTTACCGTATCGCTCCATACGGCGTACAGGATCTGGTCATACGGAGGATCCTGGGAGAAATCCCACAGATACTCGTCTTTTATTTTATCGAGAACATTGGAACCGGCATCCGGTGTGATGGTCGTATCTCCCCAGGTTACGGCCTCTTCTGAACTGAAATCCGTATGCGCCGCAATGTCCGCATTCGTTGTCCAGCCGAGGAAGACTTTGCCGCTGCGGGTCGGGTCTGCCGGCTTATAGTCGTTATCCACTATTTTATCTTCGTCGATAGAATAAAGGTCGTCGCCCAGATGCACGTAATCCGCAGACGTTTCGGTCCAGGTTCCGTCGTTGACATCGTAGAACACTTTCCTGTCCGGTATCTCCGAATAGGTAACGATAATACCATCTTTATCCTGCTGCAGGGTCCCTGTATAGGTTACTGTGCCATTATACGGAATGCCGCTGCTGCCTGTTCCGTATGGAACCGTGTCATGGTATTTACCGCTGACTGTCATCTTCTTGCCGATATGGTCGTTGGTCGCTTCAGCGGTAATACTGTCTGTCCCTGCCTTTGCTTTCGGGAAGACGACTTTCACTTCCCCATTCTTGTCGCCGGATTTCGCCGGAATGGTTATGGTGTTTGTTGCCTGCTGCCGGTCGAATTCCCCGGTCACCTGATTGACAATGCTGACAGTATCCGTTCCGTCGCCGCTCAGCACCACCGTGATCGGTTTGTCGGTGGTGTTCACAAAGGTTGCGTACACCATCGGCTCCCACATTGCATAGAGCGTCTTGTGGTCATCCCGCGTTATGGAAGCAACGGAATCGGAAGCGTATGTCGGAATGTAGGCTTCGCCGGTCTTTGGACTTTCAGGATCCTTGTTTTCATCAAATCCAAGCAGCAGATACCCGTCGCTGTTGGTAAAGAAATTCTTTCCCTCGACTCCGCTGTACTCTTCTTCCGTCGCGTAGCGGTACAGGTGCAGCGCCAGATTAGATTGGATATCTCCCAGCAGGATCTGCGTCGGATGCCCCTGATACCACGTTGCCGTGTCATCATTGATCGCGCTGCTTCCCGGTCCCGGAAGCGGCGGGAGACTGCTTGAATCCGTCGTATTCACATATCCGCCGTATTCGTCATTTGAGTCAAGGATCAGGTTCGTGATCTTCGGTTTGCGGTATGTCGTATCTTCCGGCTCGTAATAGGCCTGCATGTTGATGATTCCGCCGAAACTATCCTGCCCTGAAACGAGAGCGGAGTCGATCGTGAATTTATCACCAGGCTGATAGTAAACAGGCTCTCCGTTGTCATCCAGCTGGATCGGTTCCCATACAGTGTATTCTTTTGTTTCACCGCTGTCCGGATCTGTATAGGTCTTCGTCCCGTTCGCGCGCACTACACGCCAGCCGCGGAACACCCAATCAGGATTGTTGGTGTCTGTCGGTGCGCGGAGGACATGCGTGTCTGTCTGGTCCGCGTAGAGCCGTGTCTGCGGATCCGCGGGGTCGGTCCACTGTTCAAGTTCGCCAACGATTTTGATGACCTCTCCCTGGTCATCTTCCGCGTAGAAATCCGGGTTGTAACTGACGTAATATCCGCCGTCAAGACGCCATTTCGCCTGCAGCGTAACAGGCTCTTTGACAGGGTCGTTGAAGTTGTACGGCATGGAATCTACCGAACCATCTTCATGCACCTTATACCAGCCCATAAAAGTATAGTGTTCGCTTGTTACCGGACGATACGGATAATCCGTGTATGTATCGATGAAATCCTCCCTGGAGAGCTTTTCAATGCCTTCCCAGTAAGATTTATCGGCATTATCCACTATGTCGCAGTAGTAATCGTAATAGTCATCGAAATCAGCTTCGGACACATATACCGCGTTTCGAAGATCCTGCGGGTAACCCCATTTCCCATCGGGGCCTCCGTGTTCCTGTCCGATGAACTGCGTATTGATGTAATAATACTTATCGCCGGTATAGTAAAGCGGATCAGCCGGATCCAGTTCTTTGGCTGAAAGTTTCACATATTCCCGTGATACAGAGTATTCTCCAATCGGAGTTCCGTAATTGGCGGTAAAATAGGTCGACATGGCAGGATTGGCTCTGTGGTCGATCACGCCGCCGTTCGGGTCAATTCGTACACTGTACTGGTTGACTCTTAATACCGGATAAAGCACTACATTTGCATCCGGCATCTTTTCATTTGCAAAATCAAACGGTTCCCCGATTCCTGCCTCATTGGTGTACCATCCGCGGAATTCGTGTCCCTCTTTCTCCGGATCGTCGTATTTTTTCGCGTCGGCAAGGGACTGTTTGTAGTAGTATGTGTCTGTCTTGCGGTCCGCTTCATCCTCATACATAAAGGTCAGATTATACTGTTTCGGTCTGTAGAAGAAGTAGATATGATAATCATTATGACCTGTTTCAGGGTTTGCGTGCTGCACCGGATCATAACAGCTGTAAACAAGATCATACCCATCCAGCGATTCGCTGAGCTGGAACTGCGGCTCCAGATTGGAAATGATCGGTTTCGGCGATTCCTCCGGCAGTTCAATGAATTCATGTCCTACGATTTCGCTTTTGTCACCCGATGTGTTTTCCTGGCTCCATGTTGTCAGAGGGTAGTTTTCATAATCTGTTCCGGGTACAGGCGTGACCTGAGCAGGATCATATGTTCCATCCATCGCCTCAAACAGAATATGGTACTGCTTATACCGCTTTTGGTTTGATTTCTCGCCATAATAAGCCACAAGGTGATGCACCTTGTTGGCGTTGATGATATCTGTCCCTGCCCTGTTGCTGCACAGTTCCGCGGACATGTAGCTGTAAACGCCGTTGATGTCAGGGTTCGCGCCCTGCGGATTGCCGGCAGTTGAGCGTTCGTTTGCGATCCTGCAGTAAAGGCTTCCGTAATAGGCCGCCCAGATATACATCGTCTTGGTTTTGTTTTCGGGATCTGTAAACTCGAAATTCGGATTCGTCGGCGTCGGCCAGCGGTCGCCTATGTAAGCGCCGTATTTCGCTGTGATAACATAAACATTTTCATCATCAGAAGGCAGGTAATCGCCCATGACGTTGGCATTGTTCGTGACATATTCCGATGTGTATGTCTTTCCCTCCGGAAGGTACGTCATTTTATACAGGCCCTGATAGGAATTGGCCGGATTCCTGCCCGTTCCTTCCGGATTCGGGTAACCTAAAGCCGTGACCTTTGGATCCTTGTACATAAACTCGATCCAGTTGCCGTCCCAATGATCATCGGTCTTCTGGTGGCCGCCGTTCTTGACATAGCCGTCGCGGCCGATGTGGAAGACGATCTTGAACGTCATCCGTTCATAGTAGACATTGAAAACCGTGTTGCCGTCGCCGCTGATGACGACCTGCGCGTCAGACAAGTCTGTATTAAGATCATAGAATTTCGCTTCGTCTTCAGGAACCGCTCCTACCGTGCCAAGATACTTTCTATCCAGAATGCTGACGGAACCCTCCTGATAATCCCGGAGATTGTCCAGCGTGACCGTAGAACCGGATCGATAGTCCGGACCTAAATCGGAAGTTAAAATGGTCTTTACCGCGCTTGCGGAATAATTGTCTTTTTCCGTATCGCTGACAACGGTATCCTTGTCCTGCGCTTTCTCCGTCCAGTATACGATGGTTAGTTTTGACTCGTCAGGCGCCCACTTGGCGAAGA
This sequence comes from Candidatus Allocopromorpha sp., assembly GCA_045114655.1. Taxonomy (GTDB): domain Bacteria; phylum Bacillota; class Clostridia; order Peptostreptococcales; family Anaerovoracaceae; genus Lentihominibacter. The sequence continues at coordinate 6,007 of JBGUKV010000160.1, forward strand.
GCTGCAGGCGGTCAAGTGAATCAAAGAATATCAGGCGGCCGCCGGAAGCTTCAAACAGCTTGTTCCCGCTGCTGTCGTTATGCAGTGATCCTGTTCCGTCCCCGTTGTCCGTAACGCTGTATGTCCCGCAATTGCTGACGGATCCGTTGGAATCCGCAACTTTCACCGCAGTTGTGTTGACCTTGACCTTATGCGTCGAATAATCGGTCAGGTCAATATAGCTGACTTCGATCTCTGCCGGCTCCTCAAGGTTTGTGATCTCTCCGGTCTGCGGATCCAGCACTGCAAAAGCATACCATCCGTCGAAGGAATAGCCTTTGCGGGTGGACTGCTCCAGAGTCGTGAAATAGCTCTTGTCTTCCACCGGCTCCGGCGTGACAGCTCCATGGGCTTCCAGGAAACGGGAATTGACATAGCTTGCCCCGCTGCCGCTGATGCCCGGTACGAAATCGACCCAGCGCGCCTGCACAAAGTGAGGATATAAGTCAATGCTTTGCTTGTCTTCTAAATCCGCAGCAGAAAAATATACGCCGTCTCTGCCGGGATCCTTCATTTCTTCGCCGGAATAGTCTACGGTCTGATACTGCTGCCAATCCGGGTTCTCCACTGTTCCTGCGTTGTACTCCCATCCTGTGAAGATCAAATGCACGGCATCGTTGCTGTTGGACCGTATGTCGCTGATCTTCACTTCTAAGGACGATGCGCTGCCTCTGGCGACCAGTTTGCGCGCCATAATACTGTTCGCGTCGCTGGTCCTCGGCCGGAGCATGAAGTTCACGAAGTTGTAGTTATCGTAGAGAGGCGCCAGATATGCGTGCACGTTCCCGTCTTTGTCTACTTCGCCAGAGCCGGAAACACCGTGCAGGCTCCAGTTGACTGTAGTGCCGACGGCAACATCTGATTCTTCAATGCTGATGGGACTTTCGAAGGTGATCTTGTCCGGATCGGACGGCCAGGTATAGTACAGTTTATCCGGATCCGATGATCCGCTGCCTGTATAAGGATCCACCACATACCAGCCCAGGAAGGCCTTGCCGCCTCTATTCGAAGGATCAATGATCATTTCCAGCGATTCGCCGTCTTTGAGGATCTGGGTGGTCTGTGTGTTCTGATCCGCGTCTTCGGATTTGTTGCGGAAGGGATACGGATCCGCTTCATAGTAAATGTCGGAACCGGTGCCGTGCTCTGTGGCGTCCGGATCAATGAAGTGGAACTGCACGCGCGGCGTGACAACCGTGTCCTCTTCATGATCGATGACAACATACACGCTGAATCCGGTCGCTTCGAAGGAAACTTTGCCATTGCTCACGGTAAAGTCTTTGATTTCTTCCTTCTTGCCGTCATCCCGGATATGCCAAACGGACAAATCGCTGTCCTCCTTGATTGCGGTATTGCTGATCTGCACCCGGATCGGATGATCGGCATCCGGCTGATACTCTTCCCCTTCTGCCTTGATCTCAATATCATACGCCGCCAGCGCAGTTCCGTCTTCTGATTCGATTTTTCTGACGGCCTTAGTGTCGGATGCATCCGCTGCGGTTGCCTTTGCGTCTTCCGGCATCATACCTTCCAGTCTGACCTTGTCCGCCTTGAGGGTCTTATGGACAAGGGACGGATCTTCCGCGGAGACCCCTGCGTCACCGGAAATCACAAATCCGAAATCGGCAAACTCGTCTGTCCGGAAAACAACTTCTCCGGCCTTTGTGACTTCACATTCGAGTTCTTCTGCTTCTGCGTCTGTTTTTGTAGTATCAAAACGAACCACCTGCATCGCTTTGAGATCGTCTCTGCTCACATCATCCGTTGTGATTTTGATCTCAACCTCTGCAGCCGGCCGGACTGTCTTGCCTTTGCTTGTGATGGTAACCGCCAGGAATCTGGCGTAGGAAGCCTGCGCGTCCCCGCTCCACTTGAGCGCCTTGGGGGTTTCCTTAAGATACGCTTCCCGGTCTGCTTGTTCGACTTCTTCGATGTTCAGCTTCGCGCCTTCCGGTATGCCGGCCTTATCATCACAGACCGCAGTGACCTTCCAGGTGCTGTCTTCGGACAGTTTGATCTCCGCATGAAGCTCGTACGGATTGTCTTTGGCGCTGTCTTCGGTTTTTGCTTCGGACGTTGTCTCTGCCGTGGAGTCTGATGACTCAGATTTGACAGGCTCGTCTTTCACTTCATCTGACGCCTCTTTATCCGCATTCCCGTCGGGTGCTTTTGCCTCGGATTCTTCCTGCGGATCCGCGGTGCTTTCTTCAGGCGCCTCCTGATCCTGACTGACTGCCGGGGCGTCCTGTTCATCTGCCGCGTAGGAGTACGCAGCAAAAGTATCCAGACCTCCGCCGGACACGATCATTGTCACTGTCATTAAGATTGCTATTAAGTGCCTTATCTTTTTCATGTCTCTATCTTAATGTTTCCCCTGTCAATAAATGCGTCAATTATGCTTGGCGCTGAAATCAGCATTTACTTTTTAACTGCTTTCCTGCAAAAATACGATTTAAAATCATTTAATATTACCATAAAAACCGCTAAATTTCAATGTTTTGAAGAGGATTTCGCAACTGCCGGCTGACCTTTCTGGTATCTGACAAGATATACATCAGAGAACCAGGTGATGGCGAAGAGGAAGATCATCGCCAGTGTCCAGCGGTCTACGATGACCATCGGTTTGTGCGGATCTTCGGTCCATATGAACCAGAACACGCCGAAAGCGGCCATGACGAACTGGATGAGGATGCCCATGAGCTTGAGCTCGCCCTCCGTCAGCTGTCCCCTGCCCCGCGCATGCATCATCTGACGGACTGCCGCGGGGAAGTCCCTGTACTTCTTCGGGATGCGACGTCCCGGAAGCAAAATCACCAGCACCATGATCAGGCAGATGAGGTTCAGCAGCGCCCAGTGATCCGCTTCACCGTGTCCCCATACGGCCAGCGGCACCGCGTCATCCGCAAACAGACTTTCCGGAAGCGGCTCCGTCCTCATCTTCATGGTGGCGAGGAGAAGCTGCCTGCCGTTGGTCTCCGCGTCCATGCATGTGCTGAGCGCGACAATCTGCATGCCGTTTTTGACCGCGTCTTCCGGCATTTTGCTGAAGACAAACTTGCCGTTCTCGGCAATGTTCCTGTCACGGGCGTCGATGTAGGTCTTAACACCCTTCGCTGCGCTTTTGATGTTGAAGGAAGGATCCCACTGCACCGCAAGAGACTTGGTATAGTTCAGGTAATCCGTCAACTCGCCAGCGCTCCGGTCTCCTGCGGAATAGATGCGTTTATCGTAAGCGTCTGCTGAAAGCCGCGCGAAAACACGCAAGTCATAGAGTCCCTCCGTCGTGATCAGATATCCGATCTGATGACCGGAAAAGTAGGAATTGTCTTCGTATTTCTCAATGTCCCCAAACATGGCGCCGTTGTCCATGTGGTGACCGTAGATCAGATTGTAGGTATCCGTGAAGTCCCTGGAATTGGCAACCGACAGGTAGATCGAACCGGTCAGACTGCTTTTGCCGTAGATGTCTTTCATGGAGTATTCCATGTCATCCTTTCCCTGCATGACCGGATAGTCGATATGCGTGCCCGCCATGATCAGCCACGAGCAGCTGTCCTTGTTGACCTGCTGCATCTCTTCAAAGGAAGGCGGGTCCTCTTCGACAGACGGTCTGTACTGCTCCAGATCCCAGGATGTGAAGGCTGCCCGGTTGGTGTAGACCGAATCATAGAGCACGAACCCGCTGTATGTGAGCATACCAAAAACAACGACAGTCGATACAACTGCCAGTACCTTGGATCCATATAAAGCTATCAGTGCTGTAATACTATGATGCATTGGTATCCCTCTTACAGGTTTGTCCGGCGCATGACCGAGATCACGGTGCCTTCTAACTCATTGTAGTTCACCGGCCCGAAGTACCGGCTGTCCTCTGTGCCCTGCCGCTGGTCCTCCATGATAAAGCATTGTCCTGCCTGCAGGGTCAGCGGATAGGTTGTGAATCCCTCCAGCGGGAACGTCTCATAAAATATGTTCGTCTCCGTCATACTGAACCCGTTGATGATCAATGAGCCGTCCTTGGTGATCTCAATGGTGTCCCCCGGTACGGCAATGACTCTGCCCACATAACGCGTGTCATTCTTTTCGAAGACGACGATGTCCTGCGCTTTCGGGTCTTTGTCGAGCCGGTAGTACATCAGGAAGTCGCCGGAGTCGATCCGCGGATACATGTCCGCGTTCGGCATGGTCGTAATGCCAATAATGTGGGCGAACAGTACGTAGAGCACGATGACGAAGATCAGGACCTGCATGGCGAACCACTGGAAATCGCTCATTCCCTTTCGGGCCTTTTTCTTCTGCTCGCCGGCCTTTGTCTTCAGTTCCTTTATTTTTGATGCGGATGATTCATTCTTTGATGGTTCATCATTCAGTGATTCATTATTCAATGGCTCATTCATTTGGGGGTCACCTTTCCCATTGATCATAACGGTCTGTGTGTCAACAGAATCGTCAAAAATGATCGTTTTTGAATTGTTTTATGACTTTTGCTTATGTTTGCTTATGCCAGATACTGCGCCGCCAGCCGCTTGGCTTCCTGCTGCATCTGCTCAACGACTTCCTCCGGCCCGACGATCTTCACCCCGTCTCCCAAAGCGATGATCCACCCGAGAAACTGTTTGCTGACGGCTACGCTCACGGTGATCCGGAATTTGTCTTCGCCCGCCGGCGCGATGATGATATCCGTACCGAACCGGTCGATCATGACGCCGACCATATCGTTATCTGCTTCGATCGTAACCTTTTTCTCCTCGCCGCCGAACATACCGAACAGGCTCCGTGTGTAGTGCGGCAAGTCGAACTTCTGGAACTCCTGCTGCCCCTCTCTCCGCTCGTCCAGAATCGAGATGTTCAGCATTTTATCTACCCGGTAGTGCTTGATTTTGCAGTCCTCGGCGCTGAAGGCTATCAGATAATAATTCTCGTCATCCCACATGAGTCCCCAGGGGCTCGTCTGGTACCAGTCCCCGTCCCGGCGCAGTTCCATCTCCTTGTTCACATTCCACTGATAGTATTTGAAGCGGATCTGGCTGTTCGTCCCGATGGCCTCGTGCAGCTTGTCCACGTTATAGTAAATGCTTTCGTTCATGGTTTTGACGCGCCCCGTGATGAAAACCTGCCGCTGCAGTTTTTTCGCGTCGTGCTTGCTGGCCAGCGACTCGATCTTCCGGATCAGTTCCGCGGACTTCTTGTCTGTCATGAATTTGGCAGACTGGACAGAATCCACCAGCAGTTTCAGCTCCGGCAGTTCGAAATCCCTGGCGCCGACATGGTAGTACCACTTGCGCCCCTCCTGCTCCGTGATGATGTCGATCCCAAAGGTCTTAAGCTCTTCCAGGTCCATGTAGACCGTCTTCCGGTCTGCGTTGACCCCGTACGCATTCAGCTTGCTGATCAGCTGCGGCATCGTCAGCCCGTGTTCTTCGTCCGTCTCCTCCATGAAGATCTTCACCAGATACAGCATCTTCAGTTTCTGATTGGTTCCCTTCGCCATCGGCCCGTCTCCTCTTCATTATCTTCTTCTCATCTGCGGCTCATCTGCTTCTCATCTTTTTCTCATGCTCGTCTCGCGCCGCGCATGCAAAAGCATTCTGTCCCGTTTTTACCCCACCTGCATTATAGCACAGTGAAGTGAGCGTGTGGAAGCGGATGTGCTGCGTGGGATTACACCTCGCTGGTGTAAGGCCCCGCAAATAAAAAGAGCCGGGCTGATCCGGCTCTTCTGGTGATGATCTGATGATTTAATTGTGATTTGATTTATTCTGATCGCGCCTACTCGGCAAGCGCCTTCTCGATCCGATCGAAGGCCTCCTTCAGGGTGTCGATGCCGACGGTGCAGGCGATGCGGACGTAGCCTTCGCCGCACTCGCCGAAGGCGTTGCCCGGCAGGGTCAGCACGTGGGCCTCGCGGAGGATCATGTCCGCCGCGTCCACGCTTCCCAGGCCTGTTCCCTTGATGTTGATGAAGAGATAGAAGCTGCCCTTCGGCGGGTAGATGACGCTGAGTTTCGGGATCGCGTTGATCCGCTCCGCAGCGTAGAACATTCTCTTTCTGTACTCTTCGACCATGGGCGGCTGCACCTCGTCCCTGTGGTGCAGGGCGAAGATGGCTGCGCGCTGGGAGATGGACGGCGCTGTGAAAACGACGTTCTCATTGATCTGCTGGACGATCTTGATGATGTAGTCCGGCGCGATGATGTTGCCCACTCTCCAGCCGGTCATGGTGAAATTCTTCGAGAAGGAGTTGATGATGATGGTCCGCTCCTTCATGCCCGGCAGTGACGCAAACGGCACGAACGGGTTCTGATAGCTGAAGGCGGTGTAGATATCATCGGAGACGACGATCAGGTCGTATTTCTCCGCGATCTCCGCGATCTTCTGCATGGTCTCCACGGTCAGGCAGTTTCCGGTCGGGTTGCTCGGCGAGTTGATGACCAGCGCCTTGGTGCGCTCGGTGATCAGGCTTTCGAGTCTCTCCACATTGATCTGGAAGTCTTCCTCCTCATAGGTAGGAAGCTCGATGGGGATGCCGCGGGCTAGTTCCACCTGCTGCGGATACGGCGTGAAGAATGGCGCCTGGAGGATGACCTCGTCCCCGTCGTCGAGAATGGCCTCCAGCACGAGGTACATAGCCAGGCATCCGGACGCTGCGACGAAGATCTCTTCGTCGACGATGTCCATGTCGTATTCTTCTTTGTAAAAATCAATGATGGCCTGTCTGAGCTCCGGGTCCCCGCGGAAGTCCGTGTACTTCGTGTGCCCTGCCTTTGCGTCGGCGAAGGCCGCGTCGATGATCCGGAAGTCCGTGGTCAGGTCCGGGTCGCCCAGGGAAAGATCGATGACGTCGTCAAAGGACTTGGCCAGGACATCTGACTGCCCCATGGCCGTACTCTGGTCTTTCCAGTAGCGTTTTGCGATAAATTTATGCTTCATAGTAACCTCCAAACTACCGTACTGCGCCGGTTTCTTTCAGCGCCGCAATCTGCTCGGGCGTGTAGCCCATGGATTCCAGGATCTCGTCCGTGTGCTCCCCGAGCGGGCCGGTCGGTTCGTATTCCTTCCTGCCGTAGTCGCTGAAGGAGATCGGCGGAGACGGCATCATGACGGTGGTGTGGTTCTCGTCCGGAAACTCTACCGGCACCATATATCCGTTCTCGATGGCCTGCGGATCCTTGCTGACTTCCTGCTGCTCGCGCAAAATCTCACAGGCGCAGTTGTTCTCGCTTAAGTAATCCCGCCACTCCTGGGCCGTCTTCGTCAGGAAGATCTCATTGCAGACCTCGATGATATGTTTGATCGTATCCTTTTCCTGCATGACGGCGATACTGGCGTAGTCAGGATCAGTGGCGTACTCCGGAATGCCGAAGAGGCCGTACCACTTCTCCCGATCCATCTCGTACTCGTTGCAGTAGACGCCGATCCAGCGGCCGTCCTTGCAGAGATAGGTCTGGTTGAACGGGTCTGTCGGACGGAGCGGATCCGGGTTCATGTGTTTGTGGTCGAACTGGGTCTGGACGACGCCGATGGCGTTGCACCAGATACCGTTCGCAAACAGCGAGATGTTGACCTTCGTGCCTTTGCCCGTCTTCTCGCGGCCGTACAGGGCCATCAGGATCCCGGAAAGGAACGCGCTGCTGGTGGCCATGTCGCCGAAGGCGTAGGTCGGCAGGAACGGGAAGGATCCCTTCGTCTGCCAGTCGCCCAGCGGGCCGGAGCGCATCCAGAACGCACTGATGTCAAAGCCCGGATCGTTGGCTGCCGGACCCTTGTCTCCGTAGCCCTTGAAGTGGGCGTAGATGAGCCCCGGGTTCGTTTTTTTGACCGTCTCGTAATCCAGACCGTTTCGGACGAGGGACTTCTCACGTACGTTGGTGACGAAGATGTCCGCGTCTTTGATGAGATCCAGCAGGATCTTCATTCCCTCTTCCGTCTTGTAATTCAATGAGATAAACTTCTTGCCGCTGTTGTGGATGGTGAAGAGCGGATTCAGATCGTCATCGTAGGGCGTGTACTCATGCACGCCGCCGACACGCATGACGTCGCCGTCCAGGCCTTCGACCTTGATGACCTCCGCGCCGTAGGAACAGAGCATACGCGCTGTGGTAGGCCCCGCCACTACGGTACTCATCTCAACAACCTTGACCCCCTCGAGTGGGAGTGTGTTCGTTTCCATGTTGCCTCCTAGTCGTATCGTCGTAAATTATACCTGCTCTGCGGCTGCCGCTGCTCCTGCGTCAAAGGCAGCTACATTCTTCGGATTGTTTTTGCCTTTCTTTTCGAAATAATGGTTCATGCCGTCTCTGACGTGATCCACGTCGTAGAGGTCGGATGCTCCCGCCAGTGCTCCCAGCATGATGATGTTGGTGCCGCGGTGGTTGTCCAGCTTGTTGGCGATGTCCGTAGCCGGCACTTTGATGACTTTGATGTCGTCGCGGTACTTGCGGTCGGGATTCACCAGACTGCTGTTGACCAGGAGCACGCCGCCCGGTTTGAGTCGTTCTTCAAACGAATCGATCGCGGATTCACTCATGGTCAGGAGGATATCCGGCTCATAGCAGTACGGGCTCTGCAGGTCCTCGTCTCCGATCTTGACCTCGCAGTTGGCCGCGCCGCCTCTCATTTCAAATCCATAGGAAGGATACCAGGATACGTTCTTGCCGTCCTCCATGGCGATGTCCGCCAAGACCATGCCTGCTACGAGGACGCCCTGTCCTCCGATTCCGGAACAAATGATTTCGATCATTACTTGTCACCTCCCTTGTCGATGAACTCTCCTAGCGGGAGATATTTGCTTTGGGTCGTCTTGATGTACTCGCAGGCGTCGATCTCCGACAGTTTCCAGTTGGTCGGGCACATGCTCAGCACGTCGATCAGGCAGAAGCCTGCGCCGTCCATCTGATACTGCAGCGCCTTCTTAATCATCTTCTTGGTCTTCTCGGTATTGGCAGGCGTGTTCACCGCGCCGCGGGCGAGGTACGCCATGTCGGTCTGGCTCAGGATCTTCGTGATGTCCAGCATGCTGCCGTTCTTCTTCTCATCGCGTCCGAACGGCGATGTGGCCGTCTTCATGCCCGGCAGGGACGCCGGTGACATTTGTCCGCCGGTCATGCCGAACACGCTGTTGTTGATGACGATGGCCAGGATGTTGTCGTTTCTGATGGCGCTGTACAGGGTCGACTCGATGCCGATGCTGTACGCGGAGCCGTCGCCCGGGCGGGCGATGACCAGACAGTCAGGCCGCGCGTGCTTGAGTCCCGCAGCGGTGACGATGGTCCTGCCGTGGGCGCTCATAACGGTGTTGTACTTCATGGCGAACTGACCGAACTGCCCGCAGGCAACGTCGTCGACGGTCAGCACCTTATTGCTGACGCCCAGTTCCTGGACGGCTTCTGTGATCACACGGCAGATGATCCCGTGTCCGCAGCCCGGACACCAGGAAGCCTGCTGGTTCATATCTATATCTTTAGGAATCGTGAAATTCATCTGCAGCACCTCCTTAATATCTGCCTAACAATTCTTTAACGTACTCGACGATCTTGAACTCGTTCATGTTGTCCCAGTATTCCCCGTAGAATTCCACCGGGATCCTGTTTCCGGTCGCGAGAACGATGTCGTCCTTCATCTGTCCGAGGATGTTTCTCTCTACATCCAGGATCGCCTTGACTTTGCCGCCGGCCTCCAGTTCATCAAAGGCCTTCTGCGGGAACGGCCAGAGGGTGATCGGACGGAGCAGTCCCAGCTTGATGCCCTCCTTGCGGGCGATGGCGATGGCGGACTTGGCGACACGGGCGCTGGTGCCGTAGGCGACCATCACGATCTCCGCGTCTTCTGTCTGCACGCATTCCCAGCGCTGCTCTTCTGCTTCCATCTTGCCGTACTTTTCGAGGCAGTAGGCCGGATACTTACGGCCGCCGTCTTCCCAGTCCCAATAACGGTTCCAGATGGCTCTCTGGGGCTCGCCCTCTTCACGAGGCTTCAGAGCCCAGTCATACGTGTCTACGTCGTGTTCTATCATCGGCGGAAGCTCCACCGGCTCGATCATCTGCCCGATGGTCGCGTCAGTCGCGATCAGTACCGGGTGACGGTACTTCTCTGCCAGATCAAAAGCTCCATAAGCCAGATCGACGCTTTCCTGCACGCTTTCCGGCGCCAGGACGATGGTTCTGTAGTCACCGTGGCCGCCGCCTCTTGTCAGCTGCCAGTAGTCGCCCTGCCCCATGAAGATGTCGCCCAGGGCGTCACCGATTCTCTGCACATCGACGATGACCGCCGGCAGATCGCTGCCGCACAGGTAGGAGATCCCTTCCTGCTTCAGGGAGAATCCCGGTCCTGCTGTCGTCGTCAGCGCTCTCATGCCGCCTGCAGCTGCGCCCAGGAGCATGTTCACGCCCGCCAGTTCTGACTCTGTCTGCACACAGTCACCCCCGACCTCATCCATTCTCCAGCAGAGATACTCCAGGATCTCTGTCTGCGGCGTGATCGGGTAGCCGCTGAAAAACCTGCATCCGGCGCGAAGGCAGGATTCAGCCAGGGCTTCGTTGCCCTTCATCAATACTTTTGCCATACTTTCTGCCTCCTTTAATCCGTGATCTCAATGCAGTAGTCCGGACACATCTTGTAGCATGCGCCGCAGCCTATGCATTCCTTCTCTTCATCGATCTGAACGATTTCAAATCCCTTGGCGCCCAGCTCCGTGGACGGCAGCAGCACGCCTTTCGGGCAGACGCTGGTACACAGGAAGCATCCTTTGCACCGGCTGAAATCTACTTTGACTTTACTCATTGCCTCCTCCTGTTATCTATTGTTACTGTCATATTTGATGCTATTATACTACGAATCCGACTCGGATTCGATGGCGAACGCCCGGATCGGCGCTCCGTCAGAGCCCTGCAGTTTCAGCGGCGCGAAGCAAAAGCAATACCGCCTGTCTGCATCCAGACTCGTGGAATTGTTGAGGTTTTCTACGATCAGGACCTCGTTTCCCAGGAATACCGGATGCGCGTCCCACTGCTCCCACTTGGTCGGATCCACGTTCAGGAAATCCACCGCCACGATGGATGCGCCCAGCTCTACCAAAAGCTCCGCCGCCTCCTTGCTGATGTACGGATGATTGTAATAGCCTTCCGTACCGTACTTCTCAAACCATCCGGTCTGGAGCACGACGAAATCACCGCGTCGGATCTTCTCCTGCAAAGGCTTCGCATCCTCCGCCGTGATCGCTTCGCCGGCCTTCTTGTGCCGGAGATCCCAGACGACCCCCTCTCCCAGAAAGCGGGAAACGGGGTAGTCCGTAATATGTTTACCGTCTACCAGGAAATGATATGGCGCGTCGATGTGCGTACCTGCGTGAGATCCGCACTGCAGATAGTCCACATGGCAGTAATCTACTTCGTGGGTCATCGCTTCCTTCAGAGAGATCTCAGGATCTCCCGGGTAGGCCATCATTCCCGAATGAATCGGGTGTGTCAAATCTACAATGTTCATCTGTTGGCTCCTGCTTTTGCTTAAATCAGATCGTGGAAGTCTGCCAGGTCGACCTCTTCCCCGTTCTTTCTCTTCTCGATCGCTTCGATGACATCATCATGACGCTTCTTGGACAGCGGATACTTCATGACGATCAGGCAGGTCAGCAGGTACGCTCCGCCTACCAGGAATCCGAATACGTATCTGTAAGCGAACGGTGAACCGGCTGTCGCTGTGATCAGCAGTCCCAGGATCAGAGCGCCCAGAGCGCCGCAGGCCTTCTGCACGAACGCTACCGCGCCGAAGATGATGCCGTCAGTACGCTTGCCGGAAGCCAGCTCGTTGACGTCGACACAGTCCGGAATCATCGCCCACGGTACCTGATAGATCGCAGCGTTGCCCAGTCCCATGAGGATCATCAGGATGACCATTGCCATGGTGCTGCCGGAGTTGTATCCGACGAAGAGGCCGACGCCGAGAATCAGGACGAGACCTTCTGATCCGACGGAGACGATCCACGCGAATTTCTTGTTCTTCTTCTGCATGATGACGTCGCAGAAGTACGCGCAGACGACGCTGGCGATACCGAATGCCATGGTGGCTACAGCGACCTGCGCGTCGTTCAGGCCGACATACTCGGTGTAGTAGAATACCTGGATGGAGTAGTTGATCGTGTTGACCAGGATGCCCAGACCGAAGATCATCATGACGATCCTCGTGGCCTTGTTCTTAAACAGGTCAACGATATCCTTTGGTTTGAACCCCTGGACTTCCTCGCCTTCCGGACGCGGTCTCTCATAGCCTTCCGTGTTCTTGTACAGGAAGAACATGAGGATTGCCCAGATGACCATGAATACGCCGACGGCGCCGGTCCATCCGAACCTTGGTCCGAATACAGCGGCGAATGCCGTGGACAGGGTCAGTGACAGGCCGACGATGACGGTCGGCGTCTGGCCGAAGTAGTACTTATAAGTCGCCAGAGACGATCTCTCGTCGTAGTCGTTGGTCATCTCAGATCCCAGTGAGGATGAGGAAATGTCCACGACGGTCTGGCAGGTGTAGTACGCCAGGATGATGAATACGAAGTAAACCTTCGAAACGCCTTCGCTGAATCCCCAGTTGGTGAAGAGCAGCATGGATACCAGAATGAACGGGATCGCGATTTTCTTCATCAGCGGACGTCTTCTGCCCTTGGGGTTTTTGCTGTTGTCCGAAAGGGTTCCGATGAGCGGGTCTGTGATGGCGTCCCACAGGGTCCCCAGTGAGATCATGGCGCCCGCAAAGGCTGCTGACAGGCCTACGTTCTCTGTGAAGAAGTAAAGGCCGTAGTAGCTGAAGATCGTCCAGGTAACGAAGCTGCAGTACCCGGAAAATCCGTAGCTGAGTTTGACTTTGAACGGCAGCTTGGCGTTAAAGTCATGCTGTTGTGCGTTCTGCATTGTTTTATCCTCCTTACTCTTCGATCTCCATCGCGATCGCCCTGACCGGGGAGCCGTCGCATCCCTGGATCTTCCACGGGAATGCCGCGATCCAGACGTTCTCGAAATCGATCTGGTCCAGATACGCCCAGTTCTCGCCGATCATGAGGCGCTTGTCCGCGAACAGGTCGTGCACCGGGAATTCCGTTCCGTTGGACTGGTCCGCGTTCATCGTGTCGATGGCGATGAACCGCACGCCCTGCTCCACCATCCACTCCGCGACTTCTCCCGCTACGAACGGGTGGGAATAGAACTGCTCTGTTCCGCGGTACTTGTACCAGTTGGTGTTGAACAGCACGATGGTGCCCGGTCCGATCTTGTCCATGTAAGGCTTCATATCCTCCATGGTGATCTTTTCTTCCGCCTTCTTGTCCGTCACTCTGACGACGACAGCAGGTCCGAAGAAGAAATCCGGCTCCATCTTGTCGATGGTGTCCCCGTCGTTTCTGAAGTGGTACGGGGAATCCACGTGGCTTCCGGTCTGTGTGCCGACATAAACGCCGGACAGATTGTAGTAGTCTTTCTCGATGGTGTGCGTTGTTTCGATATGCGGCTCAGGATCTCCCGGATAGATCGGGGTGGTATCGGAGATTTCCCAGCTCAGATCGACCATTTTCTTGACTTTCATGTTACCTTTACTCCTTCCTGGTATATATATTATTTCTTCTGGTTTCTTCTGTTTTCATTCAGCAGATACATGAGGTCCTGCGCGAGGGTCGCTGCTGCGATGCATGTGATATTGCTGAAGTCTTTGTCCGGCAGTACCTCGACCATGTCCGCGCCGACGATGTTGATGCCGCGCAGCGCGATCAGCACCTTCCGGGCAAAGTCAGTCGACGGGCCGCCGACCACCGGCGTTCCCGTTCCCGGCGCCGCTGACGGATCTAGCGCGTCGATGTCGAAGGTGAGATATACCGGATTGTCGCCGACGATACCGCGGATCTTGTCCGCCAGCTCATAGGGCGTCATGTCCAACGCCTCCATGGAGCGGATGATGTTGTATCCGCACTCGGTGAACTCCGTTCTGCAGAATACCTGTACCGACTTCTCCGGGTCGATGCAGCCTTCCTCCTGCAGGTCGTAGGCGAAGTTCGCGTGGGAGAGGTTCTTCTTCCCGTCCGGCGTCTTCTGGCTCGGCGACGAATCCTGGTGGGAATCGAAATGGATCAGAGACAGTTTGCCGTATCTCTCCGAAAGCGCGCGGACCGGACCGTACGGGATAGTATGGTCTCCGCCGATGATCATCGGGGACGCGCCCGCGTCCAGCACCTTTTTGACAGTCTCATAGGTGTCCTTCACCATGAAGTCCGTAGCGTAGGCGCCGACCCAGTAACCGACATCGCCGTAGTCGATGACCTTGGCCTCTTTTTTGAGTTCGTACTCCCACGGATACTTGAAGCAGCAGGCGATCAGGCTCTGGTCCCTGACGCCGCACGGACCGAATCTGGCACCCGGCCGGAAGGTCGTGCCCGCATCGAAGGGAACGCCCAAAAGCACGATATCTGCTCCGTCGATCTCCTGTGTGCACTCGCAGTGATTCCATGTGGCAAGTCCTGCGTAATGCAGATGTTCCTGTACATGATATTCCATTTCTTCATCCTCCTCAGCATCAAAAATCGTTACTGTTTCGTATTAGAGCAATCTTTGTGCCAACCCTGAAAACGGCTTGATTTCAACGTTTTTTATCATGGTGAAAAGTCGATTTATTCATTATTGAATAATAGTTCCCCATTTGCCCAAAATCTATTTAATTCTGAATAACACCATTTGTTTCTGAATAATCCGGGCAGTATTTCTTGATTTTCCGGTGCGCTGTCGGCTGACTGATGGACAGCGCCCTTGCGACCTTTGTGGAGTTTCTGTACTGCTCCCATGCCTTTCGTATAATGTTTCCCTCTATGGCGTCCAGGTGCGCATTGAGATCGATTTCCTCAAAGACATCCATGATATGCGTTGTATCCGTCACATCCATATCACCGAAGGCGATTTCCTCGATAGTATCACCGCGGCTCATCATGGCGGATCGTTCCACAACATTGGACAGTTCGCGCACGTTCCCCGGCCACTTATACTGCTGCAGCTGCTTCAGTGCGCCGGGTCCAAAGGTCTTGTCCTGTCCGTATTTCCCGTTGAACTTCTGCAGGAAGTACTCGGCGAGCGGCAGGATGTCGTCTTTTCGTACTGCCAGAGGCGGCACATCCAAATGGAGCACGTTCAGTCTGTAATACAGATCCTCCCGGAACTTCCCTTCCCTTACCAAGGCTGCCAGATCCCGGTTCGTTGCCGTGATCAGACGAAAGTCCACTTTCTTTTCTTTTGTCCCGCCGACGCGGGTGACCGTCTTGTCCTGGATGACCTTCAGAAGCTTCGCCTGCAAAGGCAAAGGCAGCTCGGATATCTCATCCAGAAACAGTGTGCCCTTATCGGCCAGCTCTACAAAGCCTGCCTTTCCCTTTTCGGATGCTCCAGTAAAGGCTCCCCGCTCATATCCGAACAGTTCCGATTCCAGCAGCGCTTCCGGAATGGCCGCACAGTTCACCTCGATGAACGGACCGCTCTTTCGCTCACTCTGCCTGTGGATCTGCCGGGCGTACATGGTCTTGCCCGCTCCGGACGGGCCTGTCAGGACGACATTCGCATCGTATGCCGCCATGGTGCTGACACTTTCCATCATATCGCGGGCTTCTTTTGACTCCGCAATGATTTGATCGGCTTCGCTTCCGCTGCGGAGCCGGTTCAGCTCCTCGCTGTACTCTTTGACCTGCTTTTGCAGCTGCACCATCTCGGTGATATCTCTGGAATAACTGATGACGAAGCGGATGCTGCCGTCATCATTGAATACCGGGATCCCAGTTACCAGAATGATCCCGCCGGCGTTGTTCTCCTGCTGCAGGCTGATCCGCGCTTTTTCCTTCAGCACACGGGAAACGATCGACGGCTTGAAATAGCCCTCTTCCTCAAGCTGAAAAACGGTCTTCCCCAGAGTCTCTTCTCCGGTCAGTCCGTACTGTTCTTCGAAGGAAGAACTGACGGCGATGATCCTGCCCTCCCCGTCGCTGATCAGCAGATCATCATGGGTCGTTTCCAGAATCAAATCGATATTGTCGACCAGCTCTTTTGTCAGAAACCCGGTGTTCTCTTTTTTTATCTCCGTACTCATAACATCCTCGTAATAATGAACCAGACCCGCAAGGTCTTTACGGGTCCGGCAGTAACCTTAAATTGTTGTCAGATTACAGTTTTTCCAGCGCATCCGCTGATTTTCTTCTCTTGTTCTCCTGCAGGACGCCGTCCACGTAGACGGTGCCGTCCTCATGGATATCCACCTGGTGCTTGTTCCTGTCAATGGCAGTCACAATGAAGAAGACGACTGCGCTGACGAGAATGCCTCCCATGATCGGCGAGGTGGCCGCCAGACCATCCTTGACCATGAAGAAGATGACGGTGACGAAACTGCAGCACATCGCCAGCAGTCCTGCTTTTGCGCTGACTTTCTTGAGCAGGAAGGCGAATACGCACGGGATGAAGATGCAGCCTGAAATGAAGGCGTACGCCACATCCAGGGCTACCAGTACGCTCTGGATCCACAGTGCGCAAATGATGGCCAGAAGTCCTACGACGATGGCAATGATACGGGTGATCAGAATGCCCTTCTTCTCTGAGATATCCGGCTTCGCGTTTCTGATCAGGTCATTGAATGCTACTGTCGCCGTACCCATGATCTCGCTGGATGCCGTTGACATGACCG
>JBGUKV010000161.1:0-2242 GCA_045114655.1 Candidatus Allocopromorpha sp.
TTGATCACAGCATTGTTGCTCACGGTGATATGCCCGGTGTTGTAACTGCTTGTGATTTCTGATCCGCTGGCGTTCATATATCCGACAACGCCGCCCGTCCCTTCTGTTCCGGAGAAAATATTGCCGCCGTTAAAGCATCTGTCGATCACGGAATGCTCGCTGACAGATCTTCCGGCAACACCGCCTGTTCCGTAGGTCGTTGCGCCGCGGACAGAAGACCGGACTTCTCCGCGATTTCCGCTTTTCTGTATTGTCCCCCAGTTTTCACCGA
The DNA here is from genome assembly GCA_045114655.1 of Candidatus Allocopromorpha sp. Classification (GTDB taxonomy): domain Bacteria; phylum Bacillota; class Clostridia; order Peptostreptococcales; family Anaerovoracaceae; genus Lentihominibacter. The sequence continues at coordinate 272 of JBGUKV010000161.1, forward strand.
CTACGCCGCCGACCTTCAATGTTCCTTTAACCTTGCCGTAATTCATGCATCCGGAAATCCTGCCTCCGTCATTGAAGCCGGCGATCCCGCCGGTCTTGGCTTTGCCTGAGACATCAGCGTTCGATGTGCAGTTCCAGACGATGCCGTTCTCTGATACATATCCGGCCAGGCTGCCGCATACAGGACCGCTTGATTTCACGGCTCCTTCGACCGTGAGATCACGGACTGTGCCGTCCAGATAGCCAAACAGCCCGGCATAGCCGCCGTTTTCCTTAATATTGAGTCCTTTGATCGTATGGCCTGCTCCGTCAAAGATGCCGCGGAAAGCGATTTCTTCGCTCCGTCCGATCGGCGTGAAGTCATCTTTCAGTATGATATTGCGACCGAGTCTGACGGTAATGCCCTTGAAATCCTCGTACTGATTGGCTGCGTATCCGTCGAAATGTCCTTCGTTCACCAGATTGGCAAGACCCTGCAGCTGGGATGCTGTCGTGATCGTATAAATCTTCTGTCCCGGATGATCAATGAACCAGGAAGTGCTGAACGCATCGAAAAATGCGGTGTCTTCATCTTCACCTGTATCTGTCGAATTATCGCCCTTGACTTCAACATATTTGCCATCGTCATCTATATAATAATATGTGTAGCCGTCGTCATCATTGTCGGTATTATTGCCGATCTCAGCAAAGACCGGCGAAAAACTGCCGAGCGCGAATACCGCCGCAAGCAGCACCGGCAGAATATATCCTTTTCTCATGATCAATCTCTCTCCTTCCGTTCTAGCTCCCATTCCATGTCTTTTACCAAATCCCTTTTCACATTCTTCCTATGATTCGCGTACAGCTGCGTCGTTGTCACCTGTTCATGATCAAGAAGCGCCTGTACGTCAAAAATGGAATTTCCTCTGCCAATCAGACTTGTAGCAGCCGTTGCCCTCAGCTTATGAGGACTGTAGCCGGCCTTTCTGGAAGTGGAAAGCCCGATGGAAGTGTATTTCTTAACAAGATCCCTGATTGCGCGTTCAGTCATGCGTTTTCCCTGTAGTGACAGGAAAAGCGCGTCTTCATGCCCGGCTGCGATGCGTTCATCGTCGGCTCTTTCGTTTTCGAGATAATCCGTAATGACTTCGGTGACAGACTGGTTCAGCGGCATGATGGCCTCTTTGTCTCTCTTGCGGTAGATCTTGAATTCTCCTCTGCTGAAGTTGAACGACGATACATTCAGCTGTTGCAGTTCAAAGAGCCTCAATCCGTAGGTAATGAATAGGATCAGTATGGCTTTATCTCTCTTCTTCGTTTTCTCCCAGTACTGGTGCTCCTTCGGCGTCAGATTGGATCCTGTTGTCACTGCGTCCAGCATGATCATGACCTCGTCATCCTGCAGTGCCTTGATCTCACGCTCGCTCGGCTTGGGCACGCGGATTGGATCGAATGCGTCTGTGATATTCTTCTCGATCAGACCGTCCCGGTAGAGTTGTTTGAACAGTACGGAGACAGAGGATTTCTTTCTCGCCAGCGTTTTGTTCGTGTTCTCATAAAGAATGATCTCGTTTTCTTTTTCTACCTGGTAACTGCGGCAGTAGTCGATGAACATATTGACATCGACCGCCATGATCTCACCGAATTCCTTCAAAGTGATATCCCGGATGGTTTTGGCCTGCGTCAGTCCTGTCTGCTCGATCAGATACTGGCAGAAGAACCGGATGTCCGTCAGATACGCCAGCCTCGTCATGGGAAGCACGTTCCCTTTAAGATAAGCAAAGAACCCCCTCATAAAGGTCGGGAGCTCTTTCTCTATATTCACGCATTTGGTTACGGTTTCATGCTCTTTGAGCACAATATTGTCAGGCTTTTCACTTCTGTTATGCAGCCTTACATTCTTATTTACAGTCTTTTCTCCAGCCAATTGATAAAACCCCTTTTCGCTTCTTCCTCATTTAAGTATTCCGATAAATCGAACATGTTGATTGTA
>JBGUKV010000162.1:0-4565 GCA_045114655.1 Candidatus Allocopromorpha sp.
CAGATATGAAGATGAACCTTGGGTTAATTATAATGGAGAAACCGAAAAGCGCATCGGATTCCATTTTACAAACGCATTCAGAGTTGCAGGCGGTTGTGCTCCTGTAGTATACGATGCAGATTTCGACGGCGGAAACAGAACGTGGAGCGGGACATATCGTGTGAATAATGGAGAACATTCATTTACAAATACAAGATACGGCGCGCAGGCGGCTGCCGAAACAATGCATGCGTCAAAGAAACTCACGCATTCCACAGAAAACTGCACTTCAGGTCCTCTCGCAGGACAAACACTTTCCGACAGATCGTACAATGTTGAAGCTGTAACAGGTATCAAATATCGCGGAGAGGTTTGTTGTAACGGAGTAACAGGCGAAGATTATGTCAGATACTATATCGGCTCATCAGGACATCTTTATTACATTCTCGACCCGGGGGCTACAGTTGTTGGACTTGGCTATAAATACAGATATCAGGTGTCACTGTTCGGCGGGGGACAATCTGATATAACAATTATAAATTAATTCAAACTCACTCCCATATATGTGAAAGGCGGTTTCGACCGCCTTTTCGCTTTTCTTGCACGAGTGTTGGCAATCATAAAAGTTGACAAACGAGCCAAAGGATACTAATAATAAGTTAGGAGGCTAGTTATGAAAAGAAAAATAATCACTACATTAATACTCATGAGTGCATTACTGATCGCGGGTGCTTTTGCATTCACCGGCTGCGGATCCGGTGACACAGAAAGCGGCGGGGAAGAGCCGACGGCGGCGTCTTCTGAGGAACCGGTTTCGTCCGATGCGGCATCCGAAGTCGCGTGGAAATCCGCATACCGCGGGATACTCGAAGAGCATGCGGACGGAATCCGGAACTACGGGAACCCGGAAGAACTTGGCAGTACTTTTGATGGCCGGAAGTCGGCTGCCTTGTGCGATCTTGACGAAGACGGAACGCCGGAGCTGCTGTTCATGGAATCAGAGGGGTACCTCGATGTTCTTTACATCTATTCCTATAAGAACGGCAAGGCTGAAGAGATGACCTACCCGTGGACATGGACGGGTGCCTACGAAGAAGACAGCATGAAGTATGATAGAATGAGCGCCGCGCAGGTTGCGGGCGGCTCAGAATATGTTGTCTACAAAGAGAAGGGCGTCAAAGGATTCACAGCGTATTCTACGATTTCGGATACGATACGGCACGCAACGACGAACAGGTATGAGATCGATGCTTCCGGTAAGACCGAGCGCGTTTCGCTGATTGGGATGTGGATCGCCTATGAAGACGAGGACGGCACCGGGCACTATGGACCGGAGTACGCAGAGTTTTACGACACATACAACAAGATTTCCCGCGAAGAGTACGAGAAGACCATGAATGCGTCAGTAGACGCGATGGATACAGTGCTGTTTCGGTTCGAACTCATTGGCGAAGGAATCGATGCGGATACATACGAGCACGACAACAACCCGGAACTCTGGAAGAAATCCAAAGGCAAGGAAATCAGCATCACTTATGATGAAATGATGCAAAAGCTTTCCGACGGATCAAAAGAAGAAGCAAAAGCAAAAACAGGAAGCGAAAATACGCAGGACGGGAAGAACATGGAAGCGCTCCTGAAAGCATACGGAGCGGGCGACTTCGCAACGGCCGAGGAAATCAACAGCAAATTACCGGAAACCGTGAAGGAGATGGACGTCCCAGAGGAAGAAGCGGAAGCGTATCAGGCAGTCTATCAGTCGGGTATTGACCAGGAGATTGCGAATGAGTACACGTTCCACTTCATCACAGACATCGATAAAGATGGAAAGGCAGAGTACCTTCTGCAGACCGGAACCTGTGAAGCGGACTACATGCTGAACGTCTACCAGTACCGGGATGGCGCGACCAATTTCGTCGGAGAAGTAGGATTCGGCCACAGTTATGTCTGCCAGTACCCTGACCACAACGGGATCATAGTGGTTTCGGGGCATATGGGCGGAGAAAGGCTTTCCGTCGTCTCCCTCGAAAACGGAGAACTGAAAGAGCAAGACGTTCTGGAAGGCGGCAGGGAAATAGACTCTCAGGATGCAGATGCTTATCTGGAATTGGGCTGCAGAGCAGAGAACTAGGTTACACATCTTCCTGCGATTCGCTTTCACCGCGCACTTCCCGGACCTTTCGGGCAATCAGCGCGAAATCGATCACACAGTCCCCGTCCCATATGGTGACGGGGATTTTGTCATCAAAGGTGTAAACGCATATAACCGGAAAAGGATATCAAATGTAACTTCAGGTGTGGTATAATTACCACAAGTTTCTATAATTCTTTCATATGAATGATATGACCTGCCTGTGCGCAGGCGGCAAAAGGATAAACGAAATGACAGGCTCCATAAGAAGGCTCTCTGCACTGATTTTCGGGCTGATCCTCACGGCTGCGCTGACGCTGACACTGGCCGTGCCGGCGGCGGCTTTTGCAGAAGACAACGGAACAGTTCCGACCAGAATAACGAAATATTTCAACGTAGATGTCCAGGTCAACGAGAACAACAGCTACGAATTTACGGAAACCGTGGGAACGGTCTTCAACACGGAAGGACACGGGATCTATCGCTATGTTCCGACGACCTTTGACGGGATCAGCGAACGGGTGGACTCCGGCTGGTGCTCCACAGATCCTTTGGATGCCTATGAGGAGGGTGACAACTACGTTCTGCAGATGGGGTCCGGCGACAGGTATATCTTCGGCGATCATGAGTTCCGGTATGGGTACAAGATGACTTTCCGGGACGACCGGGATGATTCGGGCGACTACATGTATATCGACGTGCTGCCGACCAGCTGGCAGACGCCCATCGAATCCACTGACATCAATATCGAAATGCCAAAAGCAATCCAGAAAGACTGGGTCACCGTTTACATCGGCCAGTACGGAACTGAGAACGATGACACCATGGCTTCGTGGGAGCTGAGCGGCAGCGGAAAAAACATCCGGATCCACGAGGAGGATCTGGATAAGGGCGTCGGCATCACGGTCCTGGCCAGACTTCCGGAAGGATACTGGGTCGGCGTCGAGGACGATCAGGGTACAAAGACAGCAGCGACCGGGCTGCCGGCCCTTCTGGCCCTTATTCTGGGCGGCCTTTGGGCGAGATTCGGCAGGCGGCAGCCGATCGTCGAGACTGTGGAATTCCATCCGCCTGAAGGCGTGACGCCGGCAGAGATCGGCCTCATCATCGACGGCGTGCTGGATAAGAAAGACATGGTATCCATGTTTGTCTACTTCGCACAGAAGGGATACATGAAGATCGAGGAAGTGTCGAAACGGGAGTTTGTCTTCACCAAGCTCCAGGACATCGATCTGGAAGAGAAACCCTTCGCCGTGCGGCTCTTTGACGGGCTCTTCAATGACGGCGACGAGGTGCATACAGACAATATGAGCGAAGACTTCGCCTACAGTTATAAGGCTGCCTGCGAGACCCTGCAGGATGACTACGGCGATGTGACGCCGACCACCACGAAACTCATGCAGCTGATCAGCGGCTTCGCGCTGTACGCCTTCGCGCTGGTGATTCCTTTGATGGGCATGAGTTATATGCTGCGGGGGGACATTTCTATATTTATTTCCGTGATAACTGCACTGATCGCCATCTTCCTGACGGGCCGCCTGAGAAAGAGCTACCGCTACAGGATGACAGGCAGGAAGATCGGTTCGAGAGTGCTTCGGATCATCCTCTGGATCATCGATATCGCGGCACTGCTGATTACGGCTTACGGTGTGGCGAATGCCTTTGACAGCGTTATAGTCGGAGCGATTTACTTCCTGGGCTTCGGCGCGTGCCAGTACTTCAACGTCTGCTGTGACAGACTGACCGACAAGGCGGCCGGGCACATGGGCAAGATCCTGGGTCTGAAGACCTTCATCCAGACAGCGGAAGTCGACAGGATCGAAGCGCTCGTCGAAGACGATCCGGAATACTTCTACAGCGTCCTGCCTTACGCGTATGTCATGGGGCTGACTAATAAATGGATCAAGAACTTTGAGCATATCAACGTGACCGTGCCTGACTGGTACAGCACCTACGATACAGCCGGCCCGCACATGATGGTATTCCACATGGGCGACTCTATGGGCGGCATGACAAGCGCAGTCACAACGTCCGTAGCGACGCACTTGTCACCGGATCTCTTCAGCGGAAGCGACTCGGGCGGCGGATGGTCCGGCGGAGGCGGCTTCAGCGGCGGGGGCGGCGGATTCTCCGGCGGCGGAGGCGGCGGCGGAGGCGGCGGCTTCTGGTAAGCGCATCTCTACCGCGGGGCATTGGCAGCCGTAGCTGCTGATGTCCTCGTGATGGGTGATTTCTAATGAACTGCATCGGCGGATCATTAAGAAATATCGGCCGAACCGCCGGCTCGATATTTCTAAATTCCCACCGCCACACTTCATTGAAATCGCGTCCATCCCTGCGGAGTACAGCAGCTGCGGTTGCCAACATCCCCGCTTTCGGACAGCTGTAACGAACAATTAGAATGGTAAAAATGGAAAAGATAAATATATTAGTAGTGAATGATGATGGGATTGAG
>JBGUKV010000163.1:0-30139 GCA_045114655.1 Candidatus Allocopromorpha sp.
CTGTCCCGGCAGCATATACGAAGTTCGACGGTGACGGAAACTGTGTGATCTCCGCGTCATTTATGAAGGATTTTCCGGACTTCTTCAAGGAGAAAGACGGTAAGCTGATCGTTTCCAAAGAGAACTATCAACTTGGACAGAAGATGCGCCAGCCCCAGGCGGCTGCGGTCATCATCGACAACGACAGCGGTGAAGTCCTGGCGATGACAGGAGGAAGAGGCGCCAGCGGGAAACAGCTGTACAATAGAGCCATCAGTCCGCGTCAGCCGGGATCGTCCATCAAGCCGATCGGCGTATACGCGCCGGCTCTCCAGATGAGCGCGGACGCGGCGAAAAAAGGAGAAAAACCAAAACTCAAAGCAGAGCCCGGAGACTATTGGGGTGATTATATCACGGCCAGCAGCATCATCAACGACGCGCCGATGAAACTCAACGGTAAGGTCTGGCCTAAGAACTCAGGCGGCGGATTCAGCGGTCCGATCACCCTGCGTCATTCCGTACAGCAGTCCGTGAACGTCACAGCGGTAAAGGTCTTCCGGCAGGTCGGTGTAGAGTATTCCGTGAAAAAGCTCAAGCAGAACGGAATCACATCCATCGTGGAGGAAGGCGGCACTTCGGATATGCATGACGCGCTGGCTTTGGGCGGCATGACGAAAGGCATCAGCCCGCTGGAAATGACTGCGGCTTATGAGACCTTTGCCAGCCACGGGATGTATAAAGAGCCGATATTCTATACCAGCGTCACCGACAGTGAGGGCGTGACCGTCATTGAGAATTATCAGGAGACGGAGCAGGTGTTCGACGAAGGAGTAGCATGGATCATGGCGGATATCCTGAAGTCCGCGGTCCAGTACGGTACAGGAACGAACGCCAGAATCGACGGTTATGACGTGGCCGGTAAGACCGGTACCACATCCTCCCAGCATGACGTTTGGTTCTCAGGATTCACGCCGAAGTACAGCATGGCTCTCTGGATGGGATGCGACGTGAATATCCCGCTCGCAAACTACTCCTCCGCAGCAGCTGCGTTCTGGTCCCAGATCATGCGCAGAGTATGCGATGGCATGGAACCGAAGCACTTTTTAGAGGCTCCCGACTCCGTTGTGAATGTGGCAGGGGAATGGTATGTCGACGGAACAGATCCACCGCCACCACCGCCACCTACAGAGGAAGAAGAAGGTGAAGAAGGCGTCGAGGGTGACGGCACAGACGATGGTACCGGCGAAGACACGGGCGAAAGCTACGACAGCGGCGGTGCAGAAACCGAACAGTCAGAATAGACTTCGGTCATAATAGAACATGCACGAAGGAAACAGTCAATATATTGTACAATATATTGACTGTTTTGTTTTCTGCAGTTATAATTCAAGCAGTAATAATTCAAATGAAGCTGGAATAAGATTAGAAGCAGATTGCTTTTGGGAGGAGATTATTATGATTGCAAGAAACTATTCCGATGTGAGGAACAACTTAAAATCAGTATGCGATACGATCATCCGGGACAGCGAGACGGTGATCGTCACACGAAAAAATGACGAGAACATCGTGATGATGTCCCTCGATGAGTATAACAATCTCATTGAGAACTACTATATCCGCAGGTCAGAAGCGAATTACAAATGGATACAGGAATCGAAAGAGCAACTGGAAAAGGGAAAAACAATAAACCTGGTTGCGGATGAACAGTTCAAGTACGAGACGTAGATTGTCGCGCGGGGTAACGGAGATGAGAATTGTTTTTACAGAGAATGCCTGGGCGGATTATACGTATTGGAAGACAGAAAACAAAAAAATATCTAAACGGATAGACCTGCTGATAAAGGATACATGCAGAGAACCGTTTGATGGCTTAGGGAAGCCAGAGCCGCTCAAATGCGACTTGTCCGGCTTTTGGAGCAGGAGAATCGACGACGAGCATCGATTGGTATACACTGCAGCAGAGGATGATGTTTTCATCCTCGCATGCAGATATCATTATTCTGATACAAAATAGCTATTCACCCCAGAAGAAAGAAAGCAGAGTGTCATGCAGTTCGCGGAGATTCTGCTTTTTTATTGCCTCATCGAAGAGGGCGTCCTGAGCGGCGCGTTCTTCCTCGCTCATGACCGTATCGCGGACCTTGGGCGGCTCGTCGTGGTTGTGGTCGTGCCCTTCCGCGTGGGTATGCGCCAGATGCTGGTTGGACTTGCCCATGCCGTAAATCAGCTCCAGAATGTGGACCGCCTCGAAGCCGTTCTTTTTCATGGCGTTGCGCACTTCCATGCTGCTGGTCAGGAAAGGAATGCGAGAGACATCGGCGGCCGGGACAGTTGGGATATCCGGCACATCGCCTATTAACGATTCACGGTTTGAAACATCATACAGCGTCACGCCCATCATCTCCGCCAGCTGCCGCAGCGCGTCCGCAAACCCGTATTCCTCCGGCTCGGACAGCAGGTACAGCTCGCGGTTGCATCCGCCGCTGACGCTGCGTTCGATCAGAATGTCATAGAGCGAGGCTGTCGGAATCTCGGCGAGACTCCCGCGGAAAAACTTCCGGTCCTCCGGCGTAGCAAGAATCACGGTCGGCTTGCCAAGATTTCTCCAGTGCGTGAGCAGCCTTTGCTGGTACTTGCGGTTCAGGAGCGGATCGGCGCCGTAGCCTTTGTATAAAAACATGGCAGTGTCCGGATACTGGTGAAGGATCGAATCGTACAGTAAAACCACCAGCTCTGGCTCTGACTGGGCCAGAGCGATGCCGGGGAACAATGCGTACTGACAGGATTTAAAGGGTTTGCCCGTTGCAGGATCTATCGGGGCGCGGACCACCGCAAATGATTCACTCGTAAACTGATTATTCGCCATCTGCGATCTCCCTCACAGCCCACAGGAACTCATCGATTTCATCTGCTGTAGTGAACAGTCCAGGACTGACGCGGACCGTTCCGCCCATGTCAAAAGTACCGAGCATATGGTGGGTATCCGGCGCGCACTGCAGACCGGACCGGACAGAAATATCGTAATAAGATTCCAGGATCATGGCAACATCAGCGCAGTCCATGCCTTCGATATTGAAGGAAACAGCAGCCGCCCGCGGTGAGGTCAGCGGACCGTAAACAGTCACGCCCGGCATGGACGTCAGGCCGTCGATCAGCTGCCGGACCATCTTCTGTTCTTCGAAATAGATGCTGCTGACGGAGCGTTCCATAATATAATGGACGCCCGCGCAAAGGCCGGAGATTCCGACGGTATTCTGCGTGCCTGCTTCATAGTAATATGGAAGCTGCTCGGGCTGCAGACGCACTTCCGAGAAGACGCCGGTACCGCCTGAACGGATCGGGTGCGGCGAAACTGTTTCTGAGACATACAGCGCGCCGGTCCCTGTCGGACCGAGGAGCGATTTGTGGCCCGGGAAGGCCAGCATATCAATGTTCATTTTCACTACGTCTATCGGGATGGCGCCAGCTGACTGGGATGCGTCCACGAGGAACGGGACGCCTGCCTCACGGCAAATGGCGCCAATCTCCTCGATGGGATTCAGAGCGCCGGTAACATTCGATGCGTGTGTCATCGCAACCAGCTTCGTCTCCGGGCGGATGCTTTTGCGTATCTCATCAAGATCCGCGCCGCTGACCGGATCGGTTTTCACTTTTGTGACCATGACGCCTGCGTCTTCCAGATACGCGAGAGGACGGGTGACCGCATTGTGCTCCATCCGGCTGGTGATCACATGGTCGCCGGGCTTGAGCATTCCCTGCAGTCCCAGATTGATGGCATCCGTCGCGTTGAGAGCGAAGACGATCCGCTGGGGATCTGCGATATTGAACAGCTGCGCCAGCGCGCCCCTGGTTTCGATGATATCGGTGGCGGCGGCTCTGGCCTCCTCTGAATTGGAACGGCTCGGATTGCCGCTGCGTTTTATCGCGTTGGAAACGGCATCATAAACCTGCTCGGGTTTAGGCCACGAAGTGGCCGCGTTGTCGAGATAGATCATAGTTATAACTCCTTTTGCTTGCTCGTCTAAAGTATATCATAGATGGGCATATCAGGCTTGTATTAATTTGCTTTATAAAAGGGACTTTTATATTAGAAATTCGAGTCGCTATATGTCGAATATTGCATTGATAGTCAAGGGCTGACAGCAAACTTGTAATTGACGATATTCTTTCAAACTGATACACTTTTTGTGTATACATCTATATATGCAGATGTACAGATCCAATGTATCAAACAATGTATCAAACAAATCAAGCAAGTCTTTTATCAAATCAATTATCAAGTGGAGGTATCTATGAATCTTAAGAAAATGACCCTCAAGATCAACGGTGCGGACAGAATGTTCATCTGCGATCCGGAGAAGGATACGCTGGCAGATGTCATCCGTCGTCTCGGTCTGACGGGCACGAAAGTAGGCTGCGGCACAGGCGTATGCGGTGCATGCTCCGTCATCCTCGACGGCAAAGTCGTTCGTTCCTGCACACGGAAAATCGCAAAGATCGAAGAGTACAGCGAAGTGACGACGATCGAGGGAATCGGTCAGCCGAACTTCCTGCATCCGATCCAGGTCGCGTTCATGCATCACGGCGCGGTGCAGTGCGGTTTCTGTATCCCGGGCTTCATCGTTTCGACCTATCAGCTGCTGAAAGAGAATCCGGATCCTACAAGAGAAGAAGTGCGTGACTGGTTCACCAAGCACAGAAACATCTGCAGATGCACAGGTTACAAGCAGATCGTGGATTCCGTCATGTTGGCCGCCAAGTGCCTGCGCGGTGAGATCACAGTGAAGGATCTGGAGATTCCGGAAGCGCCGGCGGGCGAGCAGTACGGCAAGCCGCTCCTGCGTCCGTGCAACCTGGCAAGAGTCTGCGGCGTAGAGGACTACGGCGACGACATCGAACTGAAGATGCCGTCCGGCACACTGCACGGTGTGATGGTGCAGCCGAGAGTCACATTCCACGCCAAGATCAAGAGCATCGATACATCAGAAGCAGAGAAGATGCCGGGCGTCTACAAGATCGTAACGGCCAAGGATGTCAAGGCAGTCGGATGTGACAACCGTGTTGCCTTCTTCAGTTTCTCACCGAGAACTCTGGCAACCGAGAAATCCCACTATGTTATAGCAGAAGATAAAATCATGAACTATGGTGACTGCATCGCAGTCGCAGTTGCCGACACGAAAGAGCATGCGAGAGAAGCTGCAGCCAAGGTCACGTTTGAATACGAGCAGCTTCCGGAATACAGAAACTATCTGGATGCAGTCAAGCCTGACGCGATCCGCATCCACGACGATCACCCGAACATGTGGTGCATCCAGCCGACCATCAAGGGAGCAGGTCACGATATCGATCCGCTCTTTGACGAGGCGCCGTATGTCGTAGAAGGAAGCTTCTATTCCCAGAGAGAGCCGCACGGCCAGATCGAATCCGATACGATCCAGGCTTACTTCGATGCAGACGGCATTCTCTGCGTTCACTGCAAAGCCATGGCAATCGGCGCACACCTGGCGGATATTGAAGAGGCAACAGGCATCCCGCAGGAAAAGATCCGTGTCATCGCCAACCCGACCGGCGCGTCCTTCGGATGGTCCACCTTCGGACAGTCCTACGCGCTAGCAGCAGAAGTCTGCATGGCCTGCGACAACATGCCGGTAGCGATCTCCATGAGCTATCAGGAGCACGTTGCTTACACCGGCAAGAGAGCTCCGTCATTCTCCAACGCGAGACTGGCTTGCGACAAGGACGGCAAAATCATCGCCGCGGAATGGGACTTCGGTCTTGACCACGGTTCCTACAACGAGCTGGGCGACGACCTGACCTGGAGACCGGCAAGATTCACATTCTTCCCGTACAACGTTCCGAACGTCAAGGGACTTGCCAGAGTTGCGGCTACCAACCACAACTACGGAACCGCTTACAGAGGATACGGCTCACCGCAGTCCTACACCTGCTCCGAAGCCATGATGGACATGATGGCCGAGAAGATCGGAATGGATCCGTTCGACATCCGCTACGTTAACGTGGCACGTCCTGGTGACCTGAACGTCAACAGCAAGCCGTTCAGAGAGTATCCGATGGAAGGCATGATGGACAAACTCAAACCGATCTATGAAGAAGCGAAGGCGCAGGTCGCTGAGTGGAACAAGGATCACGAAGATGTCAAGAAGGGCGTCGGCATCGCATGGGGCGGCTACAACGTTACGGAAGGCGCAGCTGACCAGTGCACACTGGGCATCGAGCTGGCACCGGGCAATAAATTCATCAAGTATGATACATGGCAGGATGTCGGCCAGGGCGGCGATGTCGGATCCCTGATCGTCACATTGGAAGCACTGAAGGAATTCGGCGTCACAAGCGAAGACATCATCCTCCGTCAGAACGACAGTGTCTACGGCGTAGACTCCGGTTCATCTGCGTCCTCCCGTCAGCACTACATGAACGGCAAGGCGCTGGTACTGGCAGTTGAGAAACTGAAGAACGCCATGAGAAAAGAGGACGGCACATACAGAACCTACGACGAGATGGTTGCCGAGGGCATTCCTCTCAGATATGACGCCCAGTACACCAATTCAGATGACGACACACTTTCCGACCTGAATCCGGATACCGGCGTTGGCGAACCGACCCCGGCGTTCACCTATTCCCTGTACATGGCGGTCGTATCCGTTGACATGAAGACAGGCAAAACCACCGTCGACAGGATCGTCGGCATCGATGACGTAGGCGTCATCGGTAACCCGGTATGTCTGGACGGACAGGCATACAGCGGCATCGCTCACTCCATCGGCTACGCTCTGTGGGAAGACTATGACGATGTCAAGAAGCACAACAACCTGGCAGGCATGGGCATTGCTACCGCGAACATGCTGCCGGACGACATCGAACTGATCCACATGTGCACACCGCGTGACACCAACCCGTTTGGTTCTTCCGGCGGATCAGAAGCCTTCCAGTCAGGCGACCACATGGCAGTCATCAACGCGATCAACAACGCCACCGGCGTCAGGATCCACGAACTGCCGGCGCGTCCTGAGAAGGTCAAGGCAGGAATCGAAGCGCTCGCGAAGGGCGAACCGAATCCGAATGTTCCGGAGAAATACTTCCTCGGATCCGACTTCAAGGAGACCATGGAAGACATCCGAAAGAATCCGGCAATCCCGCCTGAAGAGGAATAAACTGCAGATGAGGAATAATCCGTTCGCAACGAAGGTTTATTGATGGTAGAATAAGGGCAGGGAGTCAATACCGATTCCCTGCCTTTGTAAAATGAAACGAGGAATACATGGCAGTAGGAAGATATCACAGACAAGAAATCTTTTATCCCATCGGCCCGGAAGGGCAGAAGAAGCTGCAGCAGGCCAGAGTCTGCATCATCGGAATCGGTGCGCTGGGAGCGTCCGTCGCCAACATGCTTGCTCAAGCCGGCGTCGGCTATCTGTGCCTCATTGACCGGGACATTGTTGAACTGACGAATCTGCAGCGGCAGGCGCTGTTCACTGAGGCAGACGTAGAGCAGCAACTGCCAAAGGCTGAGGCAGCACGAGCGCACATTGCTCAGATGAATTCCGAGATCGAGATCGAAGCGAAGATCGTTGATGTGAACCCGTACAATATCGAGAAACTGATCACGGATGTGGATGTGGTAGTAGACGGGCTGGACAATCTGGAAACCCGCTATTTGCTCAACGAAGCCTGTGATAAACACCACATCCGTTACGTTTACGGCGGCGTCGTTGGCAGCGGCGGAATGGTGATGAACGTGCTGCCGGGAGAAGGTCCGTGTCTGGAGTGTCTGCTGGGACCGCTGCCGGAAGAGGGTAGTTACGACACCTGTGATACGGTGGGCGTTATCAGTCCAATCACCAATATCGTTGCGTCCTATGAAGCAGCCGAGACGATGAAGCTTTTGCTTGATTCTGAATCCATTTGCCGGCAGGCGATTTCTATGGATGCATGGGACAGCTACACAGAGTTCTTCGACGTGGATCCCGACCCGGACTGCCCTGTTTGCGGCAAGCACCAATACACACGCCTCGAACACAGGCAGAAGAATTACACCGCGTCCCTTTGCGGCCACGACGCCTATCAGGTCACACCGGAAGACGACGGATCCTTCGATTACGAATCCGTTGTTGCCGCTCTGCAGTCCGAGGGCGACGTGAAGAAGAACAAATTCTTCACTATCTTCAAAAATGATGAAGCGGATTTCAAACTTTTCCCCGACGGACGTGCTATAATAAACGGAGTCCAGGACGGGGACGCCGCACAGCAGATATTCGCGAAATACATCGATCGATAACGGAGAACAAACATGATCAAGATCAAGATACTATTCAACGGACCGGTCCGCCAGCTCAACGGCTGGAAAAACGTGGCCAATATTGAACTTCCGGACGGAGCCACCGGCTACGACCTCTGCGATTATTTCAACATCATCCCGGGCAAAACCAGACTCTACGGTTTTCTGATCCGGGACGGCAAGAAGATCAAGGAAGAAGAAGAACTCCACGACGGCGAGACCATCAAAGTCAACGGCAAGACGTCAGGGGGTTGATGGGTCAAACCACCACTGCCGCACTGTTCGTGCGGCGTTTTTTTCGGGGTCAGCAGGCCGGAATCGAATCAGTTTACAAAAGTCCGATCATCTCCTTCAGCTTCAATCAAACGGAAGAATCCCGGAACACCAGGTATGCCGCTGATGTAGGCGATTTTGAGCCGGTCCCAGGAGACACCGGTTTCGTCACGATAATAATGAATTTTTCCCCAAATAAGGTCATCGGATTTCCATACGAAGCAGCTGCTGGCTTTGCCTTCCAAAAAATCAAACGGCGGTGAATAGTCAGCTTGATTGGCAGTCTTTTTCATTTCTTCAAACTTGGTTTGTGTGATTCTCTCGAAACGCATCACTGAATAGTTTGTCCAGCTTTCATCATGGTGGTTAAAAGCATGCTGTACCATTATTACAGTTACAGCACTTTCACATTGATAGCGCCAGGCATTTTCCCATGTGTCCTCATGATTATTCAGTGCTCTCAAAAACAATTGTGAACCGAATTCGTCGCGGTTAAGGAATAAGTCCAGAATACCAGCGAGTTCCTTTTGATCGGAGTCTGAAAGTGCGTGCTCCGGGGCAGCGGGCAGTTCATATTCCGGTTTTAATGGAATCGTGCCAATTAAATCATTTCTCATAGTTGGCCTCCTAGATATAATATAGCACATAATTGCGCTGTTCATCAGTATATTCAGCCTCATCAAAAAAGAGGTGCCGCATCAAACGGCACCTCTTCGTGCATTTCGCATATCACGCGATTCAGATCTTTACCTTTTGATCTTGGCTTTGTAGTTGAGATACTGGTCTTCCTGGTTTGACTTCCAGCGTACGCCTTCTTCGCCGAGTTCACCGAATTCGATGTCGTCCGGCAGTGTCGGCTGCATTGGGTTGGCTTTGATCTGAGCAACAGCTTCGTAAAGTTCAGAGCCGAGGAAGTACTTCTCCGGTTTGTTCGGATTTGGTTCGCCCTTCGCCTTTGCTTCGATACCGGCCTTGACCTTGTCAGGAGTAGCAGGAATCTCATAGATTCTTACGCCGACTGCGTTATTGATCGCATTGATGACAGCCATGTGGTCGGAGGACTGGAATGCCTCAGAAGCTCCGGAGGAACCGAACGGACCACGCGGGTCTTCGCCGTCGGTGTGGATGTAGTTGAAGTCCGGATAGTCAGGGATGTCATTGGCATACAGGATACCGGCCTTGACCATGTTCCAGTCTTTTTCAACATCTTCGTAGTTCTCTGTGAGCGCGAAGCCGATGGCGTGTGACATACCGCCGTAGATCTGGCCTTCAACAGCCTGAATGTTACCAGGCTTACCGATCCATTCGACGCAGGTCATGCCTGTGCACTTGGTCTTGCCGGTTGCTACTTCAACATCTACAGTCGCCAGGAACAGCGCGTAGGTGTAGGTGTATGTCGGGTTGCCGGAACCATCGTTTGGATCCAGGTCGTAGAAGTAGTTGTACTCGTCAACCGTAGCCCAGTCGCCCGGATATCTTGTCGGAAGTCCTTCCGCAACCATCTCGTCATATGTTCTGTATGTTCCGTCTTCCTTTCTCATTGCGTCTGCGATATTCTTCGCTGCAACGATGGAAGCTTTACCGTTGGCGTAGTGTGATCTGGAACCAGCGGACTCACCGGTGTTCGGACAGTACTTGGAGTCGTCCTGAACGAGCTTGATGTCATCCGGCGTGATATTCGGGAAGTACGGCTTCAGCGCTTCCAGTGTACAAATCAATGAACCCTGGTCGCCGCCCTGACCCTGATCCTGCCAGGTGTCATACTTTCTGAATGTGCCGTCCGGCATCAGTTCAAGAGCAACGTGCGCTTCGTCGATGCCGCCCAGGCCTACGTTGTAGCCGCCCCATGCGAGGCCAACGCCCTTCTTGACGTCTTCATGGTCTTTGTTCCATGCTTCTGCTTCGGCCTTCTTCTCGTCATAGATCGGTCTCAGTTTATCCATCATCTCTTCCATTGGGTAGTGGAGATATGGAAGCTTGTTGATGTTTGTTTCTTCCGGCGTTCTGGCGATGTTGATGTATCTGAAATCGAACGGATCGATTCCGGCCTTCTCGGCCAGCATGTCAACGATTGCTTCTGAACCGGTGTAAGCCTGTGGTGCGCCGTAGCCTCTGTAAGCAGTTGTCCAGAGATGGTTGGTAACAGCCGATCTGTTCATGCCGACTACGTTTGGAACATAGTATGGATAGAACATGAAACGGGAAGTCTTGGTCAGCTTGTCATCGGTAAATTCACCGAAGCAGCCGGCGTCCAGACCGATGTCATATTCACCGGCAATGAATCTGCCGTTTTCATCACAGGCAAGGCGTGCATTACAATAGGAAGGTGAACGCTTACCCGTAACAGCCATGAACTGCTTGTAATCCATGGACAGTGAGCAAGGCATCTTCGTTAACATTGTAGCGTATGCGCAGAGTGTCCAGTTGTGCGCGTTCATCGCCCATCCGAAACTTCCGCCTGTCGGGTTCTCGATAAGGCGGATTTCAGTCTCGGAATCCAGCCCCAGAGCGTTCGCCATCTCATCCTTATCCCAGTAGAGGGTCATGCACTTGCAGTGCACGCAGAGCTTGTTGTCTTCGTCGTAGTAAGTCTGAGCAACGTCGCCCTCGATGGACATATGCGGCTCTCTGGAGGAGTAGAAGGATCCTTCTACGGAGAACGGTGCGTTCTCAATCAGTTCCGGAACATGCTCGTCATCGCCCTTCAGAACCGGCAGGTGGCAGTAGGTGTTCGGAGCGTAAGTGTCCGGCATCCAGTCGTAGATTTGCGACGCACCCGGAGCAACGGATTCCAGGAAATTCATGTGCGCTTCCAGTTCCTCGATTTCTACCTTGACATATGGTACTGCTGCCTTTGCGTGATCTCTGGTGTCTGCCACGACCAGCGCAACGACGTCACCGTACCATTTGATCTCGTCTTCCGCGAGGATGTGGTGGTGTTCCTGAAGTTCTACGGTTCTCTCAGAGAAACCAAAGGCCATGAAGTGGTTTTTGCAGCCGATTTCCTTGACATCCTTGGCTGTGATGACCTTGACGACGCCAGGCATCTTTTCAGCTTCGCTGTAGTCGATGCTCTTGATCTTGGCGTGGTGTGTGATTCTCGGCATGACCATTTCGACCTTCAGGGTCTCAGCCGGCATGTGCAGTTCTACATCATCACCGTAATCGCAGACGCCGCAGGCCTTCGGCAGAGCGTTCGGTCTTTCGAGCGGCTTGCCGTAGAAGTTGCCGATGTCCTTCGTCCAGTCGTATCTCAATTCTTCAACAGTCTTTTCGCCTCTCAGGACCTGCGCAGCTGCCATGACAGCGTCTACGATCTGCTTATAGCCCGTGCATCTGCAGACGTTTCTGTGTTTGGTGAACCAGTCTCTGACTTCTTCTCTTGTCGGATTCGGATTCTCCTGCAGGAGCTGATACGCAGATACGATGAATCCCGGTACGCAGTAGCCGCACTGTACAGCGCCGCATGCGACCCACATGGACTGCAGTGGGTGAGGATAGTTGACACTGCCGATTCCTTCGATGGTCGTAACCTTGCTGTACTCTTCGATCTTGGCGATCTTTCTTGTGCAGGAGCGGATGACTTTGCCATCGAGGATGACAGAGCAGGCTCCGCAGACGCCGTAGCCGCAGCCGATCTTCGTGCCTGTCAGACCGAGACGACGCAGTACGTCGGCAAGAGTATCCTTCTCAGGATCGCAGATGAACATACGGTCAGCACCGTTGATGTTCAGAGTCATTTTTTTCAGATTCATAATTGCCTCCGTTTTGATAAAAATATTGACTTTGATTGAATATATAAAGTTACATATATATGAATTAATTTTAACGAATTATGTGATATAGGTCAAGGAGTAGAAGAATCTGCGGACCTCTTGACAACCGAAAACAACAAGATAAACTGAAAAACAAAGCGCAATTGTTAAGCTATGTTAAGCAAAGGCAAAAACTGCGGCCGACTATGTTACAATAGAGCCATGAGCACGAAGAAAAGCAAAGACAAGAAAACTAATGTGATGCGCCTCCTTGACCAGGAAGGCATCGCGTACACGTCTCATAATTATGAGTCCACTGGAGCCATCAGCGGCACGGAAGTCGCTGCCGTACTCGGGCAGGATCCGAACATGACATTCAAGACCCTGGTCACCCATGGCCGGCAGGAGCACTATGTGTTTATTGTTCCAGTCGCTGCAGAGCTTGATTTGAAGAAGGCTGCGTCGTCTGTCGGCGAGAAGAGCATTGAAATGATCAAGCAGAAGGAACTTTTGCCGCTGACCGGATACGTGCACGGAGGCTGTTCGCCCATCGGGATGAAGAAACCATTCCGTACAGTAATTGATGAGACGGCGCTGTTGTATGACACGATCATGTTCAGCGCCGGCAAGATCGGCTGGCAGGTGGAAATGGACCCGCAGGATCTGGAACGGATGATCAAATTGGAGTACGCGGATATTACAAAGGCAGAGTGAGGTAAAGAATGAGGAAGATAATAATTGCAGGAGCAGGACAGATGGGAAGAGCCGCGGCGAGGATCATGGATCCAAACAGTGCGGTGCTTTTGGGATTCGCGGACAATGATCCGGACAAGTGGTCATTGGCGGACGGAAGCTATCCGGAAAATTCGAATAAGATTCCGGTGTTTTCGATTCAGACAGCAGTAGACTTGGCGCCGGATGAATTCCTGATCAGCCCACTCGATAAAGAACGGGCACGCGCCATCGCGGAGCAGCTCAAACTGTGCCGGTTTTACGGGGATGTCGTGCAGCTGCGCGATATCTATGAGAAGTTCGACATCCGCAGCACCTGCATCCGGGAAATGGCAGGACGTCTGTCCGTTGTGCCCGGTGCCATCGCGGAGCTGGGCGTCTATCAGGGCGACACTGCCTGGCAGATGAATTACTTCTTCCCGGACAAGCAGTTTTATCTGTTCGATACATTTGAAGGATTCACCGATACGGACATTGCTACGGAGAAAGCATACGCGCTGTCCCATGCCGAGACCGGTGATTTCGCCGACACCTCCGTCGGCGCGGTCCTTGAGCGCCTGCCGCATCCTGAACTTTGCAAGGTCCGCAAAGGCCACTTCCCGGAAACGGCGGCAGGCCTGTCACATACTGATTTCGCTTTTGTCAGCCTCGACGCAGATCTCTATGAGCCAACCATGGCCGGCATGGAATTCTTTTATCCGCGCTTGAGTGAGGGCGGGGCGATCCTCGTTCACGACTACCACAACACTCGGTTCAAAGGCGTGCGCCAGGCCGTGAAGGAGTACGAACAGAAACTGATCAAGAGCGGCGGCGCGCCGCTGAAACTGATCCCCCTCGGCGACCTGCACGGAAGCTGCGTGATCGTGAAATAGTTGTTTCGTCGCGCGCCTTCAGAATGTACAAGTTTTGATCCTCAAATAATAAAAAATCTACGACTTCCAAGCCATTCGCCATGCAGAGATGCCGTTTGTCATCGATTGAGCGAGTCTGTAAACTGATGTAGTCGTAGATTTTACTCTTTTTTTGTATCAAAACTTGTACTTTCCGATATTTTGAAATGTCGAAAGGCATCGGCGAAGTCTTTCGTAACGGTAAGATGCTGGTGCAGTTCGTCGTTCAGCGCCAGCAGCGAGTCGTCCATCCGCTTGGTATTGGCAGGCGACTTGACCACGCCGACGCACGGATACTCGGAGTCAAGCAACTGATACAGTTTCCGGCGGAACGCATCGCTTGCGAGCTCGTGGCCACCGATCTCATCCAGAAGGATGATCTGCGCCTGCCCTGCTTTTGCGGCGGAGAGAGCTTCGTCCATATAACGGATCCCGGCTGTTTCAAACACGGTCATGTCGACACGCGTGCCGTTTGGTGTGAAGGACTTAAAGACATTGTCCGTTGCGGCAGGATCGCAGACGACTGTAAGCGCTGCGTCGGCCGGCGCGAGACGAAAACCGAGAAGGTGTCCGTCTGCATCTGTAAGACGCTGGCTGGTGAACCCGGCAACGCCTTCCAGCGACGGCCCGAAGAACTCACGGAGGACTTTGCGTATCAATGTTGACTTGCCCGTCTGGATCGGGCCTTCGATAAACAGATTATTCATACGTCTATTGTACAACTGCGAAGGCAGGAAGTCTATCGTCACGCCTTTCGCGAGAACGAAACTTGTGATATAGTTTCACACAAGGAGCGCGGAACGTGAGCAGAAACGAATTACCATATTTCAATATCGGCAGATCCTACGGCGGGAACCAAAGGTGGTTTCTGGATTTCTGGATGCACATCGGCGGATGCGGCGCACTGACCATGTGCGATTTGATGATCTATATGGCCATGCATCGGGCAAGACCGGAGTGCATTCCGTTCGATGCGGCGCGGCTGACGCGCAAGGAATATGTCCGCTTCGGCATGCAGATGAAACCGCACCTGCGGCCGCGGGAGACAGGGATCAAGGATCTGGAAACGTTCATTGACGGCGCCGAGGAATATCTGCGCAGCAGCGGAATCGAGGGAATCACGCTGGAGGGGTTCAGCGGCGATGAGCCGTATGAAGCGGCTGAGCAGGTGCTGAAACGGCAGATCGATGCCGGCATGCCGGTGCCCATGCTCATGCTGAATCACCAGAGAAAAGAATTCAGTTTCTTCGAGTGGCACTGGTTTCTGCTCGTTGGATATGAAGAGCGGCCTGCAGCAGACGGTCATGTTGTTTATGCAAAAGCAGCCACCTACGGCAAGGCGCACTGGCTAAGGTTCGATCGTTTCTGGGATACGGGGGAAGAAGAACGCGGCGGACTGGTTATTGTAAAAGAAGAAAAGCTGGAACAGAACGATGGATAAAATCTACGAGGAACTGATTAAAGGAATACCTAAGGACCTGGTGGCAGAAAGTGTCGCCATGGGTCCGTCATGGATGATCGTCAGGGCGCTGACCGGGTGCGGCGCGGCATCCGTTTACGATGAGGGGAAACACCCGATTGGCCGGATGCCGGAGTACGAAGGCCGGACACTGCGGGAACTTGGCGGACTGATCGACAGCCCGTCTCTCGCAGAGCAGGGCGTGAGCGTTGCGGCCATCAATGCGTATTACAACCAGTTTGCATATCTGCAGGACCTGGAGAAACAGGGCAAAGTCACAATTGATACAACGACGAATTCTTTTATTGAATACGGAAGACTGGTCGATGGGAAGGACGTGACTTTTGTCGGACATTTCTGCGGTCTCGAGAGGTATATGACGAAGGCGGGCAATGTGTCGATCCTGGAGAAGCGCCCGCAGCCGGGGGATATCCCCGCAGAGAAATGCGACGAGGTCATTCCCGGAATGGACTACGTATTCATGACAGGCGCGACCCTCGCCAACGGAACCGCCAGCCATCTGCTGGAGCTGTGCAATACAGAAGCGCATACGAATGCAGTCTTCGTCGGACCGACGACAACTATGTCGGAGGTGCTCTTCGATCATGGAGCGGCGGAGCTTTCCGGGATGATCATCACGGATCCAGAAGCGGCGTTCCAAGCTGTGATCAGCGGCGATCACAAGGCCATATTTGATACAGGGCAAAAGCTGCGCGTGATCAGGAAGGAGAAACGGAGATGACAATTATCAACTGGAATGAAATCTGGCGTAACACAGAAGATTCAAGAATGCATTCCAACAATCTGGAATTCTGGAATGGTTTTGCGCCGCGGTTCCGCAAGAAAGTGGGGGAACCGGACCCGTACATCGAGAAGTTCTACGAATACATGGAGGCAAAACCAGGCGATACGTTCTTCGACATGGGGTGCGGATCGGGGACGCTGGCCATTCCCTTCGCACAGAAAGGACATGAAGTCTTTGCAGCAGATTTCTCACCGGAAATGCTGAAGCACCTGAGACAGGGTGCAGAAGAAGCAGGCGTCGCGGATCGCATCCACACAATCGAACTCAACTGGAACGAAGACTGGAGTCAGAGGGATCTGCCGCGATGCGACATCGCGTTTTCATCGCGATCCTTTATCACGCGGGATCTGACCAGTTCCCTTGAAAAACTGGAGTCTGTGGCTAAACGCAAGGTCTGCATCGGGGCGTGGGATACGCCGGTGTCCGGCTATGACCGGCATCTTGCGAAAGCAATCGGCTATGAACGCCCCGGGATCGGGACCCATTACATGATCATGGGTGAACTGATGGACCGGGATGTGTTCCCGGAACTGAAGTTTATCTATACGCCGTTCAGACTGACCAAGTTCTCAAGCCGGGAAGAAGCGGAGGAACAATTGCGCTCCGCGTTCACCCATATGACGGAGGAACAGGAAGCAAAGTTCACACAGTACCTGGAAGAGCATCTGGTTTTTCATCCGGAAAAAGGAGAGTACCACGGCAAAGACCTCGACGGCTTCTGGCAGTTCGATCATAACGACAACAGCACAATTGCATTTATCAGTTGGAATATGAAAACGGTCTATGAGTAAGACAGACACGACAAAGTTTATTTACATGGGCGATCCCCAGTGCAGCCGGATCCGCGGCCGCGACAATGACTACTCCCAGTGGGGGCAGCTGCTGCGCCGCGCCCTTGTGATGCAAAGGCAAGACGTCATGGAGAGTGCCGGCGAAGAGGATGCTGCCGCAGAAGAGATGCTGCTCGTTCTCGGCGGAGATCTGGTCAACAGGAAGGACAGTCATGCCGCATGGGACGCCTTTTTTGATGCCACAGAAGGGATCGCTGCCCCGATAAAAATGGCGACCGTCGTCACAGGTTCAGAAGAAAGCACCGGCAGGTACGAGGATCGTTTTTTCAACCCCGGCAATGGTCCGGTCGGACATGAGAAAGAGTTCTTTTCGTTTGACTATGGGCGCTGCCATTTTATGTTCCTGAATTCCGATTACATGGGAAACCGAAATGAGGACGCGTACAAATACATCGGCGCGTGGGTCAAGGCGGATCTGGCCGTGAACAAACAGCCGGTCACATTCGCCGTGATGCATCACCCGGTCTATACAGTGGGAACGTCTTTTGACGACGATGTGCGCGCAGCGGCAGTCAGAGAAAACTACATGAAGCTCCTCTACAGATACGGCGTGGATATGATCCTGTGCGGACATCAGCATGTCTACGCGCGGTCGGATGCAAAGACAGACGAATCGGCGGGCCGGTATGAGATCACCCAGATCATGGGCGTATCGGGAACGAAATACTTCGACGCATGGGACAAAAGCAGCATGGCCTGTGTCAGAGAGAACATCTCCGTGGCAACGCTCTTTGAGACAGACGGCGAAGTGATCAGTCTGAAGACGATCGACCAGAACGGCGCTGTCATCGACGAGTACAGCCAGAATGCACGGGCGCCAAAGAAGAGAAAGTGCGCATCCTGTGAGCACTTCAGCGAGTGCCGGGGCACAGGGCTGTTCGAAAAACTCGAGGCAGAGCAAAAGGCGCGCGAGGGACATGACCCGCTCAAGCCGATAAACAAAGAGGGGATTAGAGTCATGGCGCGCGGAAAAGCGCACTTGTTTACAGACGATGCGCTTCAGGGACTCGAACAAATCGAAGTGACGTACTCTGTCATGCGGCGCGGGAAAAGGAGACATGAAGACTGGAGAGGGTTCAGGCTGAGCCGGCTGCTCGCGCTGGCCGGCATCGACACATCGTCGGCTGCAGGGGCGACGCTGCTTCTCACAAACAGCAAAGGCTACCAGAAGGCGCTGCCGCTGGGACAGATCCTCGCCGCCTGGCGCTATGATGATCACTATGATAATGTGAGCAATGCAACAGAATCTGTTAAAAATGTCGTTCCGGCAATCATCGCAAGGGATAGTGGGGAGTACAGGATGATTGCTGGCCAGCAGGCGCCGGACGAGTACAACGGCCGTAACTGGATGGCAGATATCCGGCAGATCGATGTGATATAGATGTTGTTGCAGCAACATTTCGTATTGTATAATTGTGCTAATATCATAAAGATATCAATGATTTACAGGAGCACTTATGCAGTATCTGGAAAGCATCATAAACAGCGGCTTGCTGAATGAACTGAAGAAATCAGACTACATGGACGCCTTTGAGCAGCTCAAGATCTCGGGAAGAAACTACAAGCCCGGGGAGCCGATTTTTTTCGAAGGAGATCTCATCGATAAATTCTGCATTATCCAAAAGGGCAGCGTCAGGAGCGAGAAGACCTACCTCAACGGAGAGGTCCACATTGTTGACTTGTTCGAAGAAGGCTCGATTTTTGGCCTTGCCTTTGCGGCATCCCGGAGTCGTGTGTCTGCACTCGACTTTATCGCCAACGAAAACTGTGAGATCGTGTTCGTGTCTATGCATTCGATCCAGAAGAGCAGATTCTCCAGCGAAATGAACAGGTCGATCACCTATATGCTTGCTGACAGCAATATCAAGACCAGCAACAAGGTGGAAATCCTGGCAGAACGCGGATTAAGGGACAGAATCCTGGTCTTCCTTCACATCCTGCAAGCAAAATCCGGCACGGATACAGTGACGATCCGTATGAGCAGAGAACAGCTTGCACAGTACCTTTGCGTCAACCGATCTGCGTTGTCAAACGAACTTAGCAAAATGAAGAAAGAAGGCATCATCGACTTCAAAGGCCCGATGTTTAGACTGTTGAAACCTGAACTTCCGAAAAAACAGTAGAAAAAAACCGCAAAAATGTTGGCACGACAACATACAAAACAAACCAAAGGAAGTATGATTAGGATGCCTTAAGAAATAAAAGGTTTTGATAATTGATTTGGTATTGACTTGAAACAACAGCGGGGAGACCCGCTGTTGTTTTTGTTGCATCCACAAAGATGAGAAAAACAACATTATTAAATCGTCATGTTGGACAAACAACATATTAAAAAGGGCGCATAGTGTAAAATAAACAATCAGTGAAATGCAAGGACAGTAAAGGGGCTGCGCCAAAGAAAATGGGATCCAACGACAAATCGAAGAGCAAATTCAGGATAAAAACAATAGTACTAGTCATTGTTTTTATTGTTGTATTCTTTGGGTCCTTCATGATCGGCAAATATCCGATCATGCCGGACGAACTGATCCGGATCCTGCTTTCAAAAGTATTCGATATCCAGCAGACCTGGCCGGACGCGGCAGAAAATGTCGTCTTCAGCATCCGGCTGCCGAGAGTGCTGGCGGCGGGGCTCGTCGGCGCGTCACTGGCTGTCGCGGGCGTTTGTTATCAGGGCATGTTCCAGAATCCGATGGTGTCACCGGGAATCCTGGGCGCGTCATCAGGCGCGGGCTGCGGGGCGGCGCTGGCGATCCTTGTGGGGCTTCCGTACTATGGCATTTCCTTTACGGCTTTCCTGTTTGGACTCGGCGCAGTAATGATTGCGTACGGTATCAGCCGCATCAGCAAGATCAACCCGATCCTTGCCATGGTACTGGCAGGGATGCTGATCAGTTCGCTGTTCAGCTCGGGGACCTCGTTCATCAAGCTCGTGGCGGACACGAATGAGACACTGCCTGCCATCACCTATTGGCTGATGGGAAGCCTGGTGTCGATCCAGCCGAAGGATATTGCTTTTGCGATAGGTCCCGTGGCATTGGGAATGATACCTCTGATTCTCCTCCGGTGGCGGATCAACCTTTTGACGGTCGGGGAAGAGGAAGCTCTGTCCATGGGAATCGATACGACGAAGCTGCGGCTGGTGGTGATCGTATGCGCAACGCTTCTGACCGCCATCAGTGTTTCCATCAGCGGCGTGATTGGCTGGGTCGGACTCGTCATTCCGCATTTCTGCAGAATGATCTTCGGGTATGACTACAGGAGGCTGATCCCGACGAACATGTTGTTTGGGGCAACGTTTCTGATTTTTGTGGACGATGTGGCGCGGAATACGATCACGGGAGAGATACCGATCGGAATACTGACCTCCTTCATCGGCGCGCCGATCTTCTTTTATCTCATCATGACAGGAGGTGCGATCCGTGGCGACTGATACAAAAGCAACTCTGATCATGGAGACAAAAGATCTATGTTTTTCATACGGAGAAACGCAGATTCTGAAGCATGTAGATTTCAAGGCTTACGAGGGACAGCTGGTCGCGCTCATCGGACCGAACGGAGCCGGCAAGAGTACGTTCTTCAAGTGCATCTTGAAATTCCTGAAAGATTACGACGGACAGATCCTGCTGGAAGGAGAGGACATGAAGCATATGTCACGCCAGCAGATCGCGAAGAAAATAGCATATATTCCTCAGACGACGGTCCCTGTGTTCAATTATACCGTGCTGGACATTGTGCTCATGGGGCTCACCGGTGAGCTCAGACTCCTTGAGACGCCGAAAGAAAAACATATTGCAAAGGCTGAGAAAGTCCTGGAGGATCTGGGCATCTCGCATCTGCGCGACAGGGGGTTCGGGAGAATCTCCGGAGGAGAACGGCAGCTGGTGCTTCTTGCCAGAGCAATCATCCAGGACGCGAAGCTGCTGATCATGGACGAACCCACAGCGAATCTCGACTACGGAAATCAGTTTCGTGTCATGGAACGGATCAGAGGTCTTGTGGAAGAGGGATATACGGTGATCATCTCGACGCATAATCCGGAGCATGCGCTTCTCTTCGCAGAGAAGGCGTTCGTGCTCCAGGACGGTGAAGTCAGAGCGGCAGGATCATCGAAACAAGTACTCACAGAAGAGCTGATGCAGCAGATCTATGATTTGGAAGTCAGGCTGATCGACACTGACTTCAGGGGAGATGCCGCCAAAGTATGTCTGCCGGTCAAATCAACGAGGTAACCAATGAGAAAATCAACGCACAAGAAAATCTTAGCCCGGCTTGGCGCTTTGATCACGGTAGTGGTCATGGCAGCAGCGTTCTCCGCAGCAGGTGCAGTGCAGACGTCTGCTGCTGATATGCCGGCGCGGGCAGTCTCGACGACAAGTACCGTCAAAGCCGGCAGCAATACTGTCAAACTGACAGGCTGTGTCAAAGGCAAAGAGTATGTACTGTCAGTTGTGAAAGGCAGCTACAAAAGTTATTCCGTAACAGACAGTTCGCTTCTGTACATCGACCAGAAGACAGCACAGGGCAGCGACCTGACCTTTACGTTCCCGATCAAAGGGACTGCCAGAGTCGTGGTACTGGTGAGCAGCAATGACGGGGCCGCGAATTATCCGGTCATGATCGGCGAAGCGAATATTCCGATCAGCGAGGCTACGGTCACGATTACAAACAGAATATACAACGGCAAAGCGCAGCTTGCCGGAATCAGCAGCATCAAATACAGAGGCAAGAAACTGGTAAGCGGAACCGCATACACCCTTTCAGGCAAAGGCACGAAAGTGGGCACATATACAGCGAAGATCACCGGCAAGGGAAGTTTCACCGGATCAGTGACAAAGAAGTTCAAAATCAATCCGGTCGGGACGACGCTGAAGAGCCTGACAAAGGGAAAGAAAAAGATGACAGTCAAATGGAACAAACCTGCAGCCAAGTACAAGAGCCAGATTGCAGGCTATCAGATTCAATACAGTCTGTATTCAACTTTTAAGAAAGCAAAGACTGTCAAAGTCAGCAAGTACGCCACGACAAAGAAAGTAATCAAAGGACTGAAGGCGAAGAAAAAGTATTACGTAAGAATCAGAGTATATAAGGGAAGTTACTATTCTGCCTGGAGCAAGGCAAAAGCTGTTGTAACAAAGTAGAGGAGAAATGAAATGAAAAACAAAAGGCCAATGAACAACTTGAAGTTGATCATGAGCGTACTCCTTTCACTGGTACTGGCTCTGGGACTGTGTGCATGCGGAAGCGGCAGCGCCGGAAGCACAGAAAGTGAAAACGTTCCAACATATGAGTTCACAGATTCCTGCAACAGGACTGTCGAACTCCCGGAAGAAATCACAAGGATCGCGCCGAGCGGCGCCCTGGCACAGATGGTGCTCATGACAATCGCTCCCGAAAAAATGGTCGGTCTTTCTGCGACGCCTTCAGAGGAACAGTATCCGTATTTCCCGGAGGAAATGATTACGCTTCCGACGTTCGGACAGTTTTATGGATCAAAAGCCAATCTTAATATGGAATCGCTCATTGCGGCGGAGCCGCAGGTCATCATA
Source organism: Candidatus Allocopromorpha sp. (assembly GCA_045114655.1). GTDB lineage: Bacteria > Bacillota > Clostridia > Peptostreptococcales > Anaerovoracaceae > Lentihominibacter. The sequence goes on from JBGUKV010000163.1 coordinate 22,590, forward strand.
GACATAGGGGATATGAAGGCCGGACATGCGGGCGATATGCGGAAGATCCAGGAACAAACAGGCATTCCGACGATCTTTGTGAAAGCAGAGATGAATGATTTCCCGGAGGCGTACAGAACGCTCGGAAAGATTTTGGGCAAGGAAGAAAAAGGCGAAGAACTTGCCTCATATATTGAAGAAGTTTTGGCGATGGCAGAGAAGAACCGGGAGAAACTGACCGAAGAGGATGTGCTGACGGTCATGTACGGTACTGGTTCCACAGGACTGGATGTCAATGCGAAGGATTCTGTACAGGCCGATGTCATTCCGGTCGTCGGGGCGGAGAACGCCATCGTGACAGAAGATGTTACGAACAAAGGCGGCGGAACACTGGTCAATCTGGAAGAAGTCTACACAGTGGATCCTGATGTGATCATCTTGAATGCGGGCGGTCCGTATGATCGTATCGCAGCAGGCGGAAGCGAGTGGGATGAACTCAAGGCTGTTAAAGAAGGCAAGGTCTATGAAGTGCCGAACATTCCGTACTGCTGGATGTCGAGTCCGCCTTCGGTGAACAGAGTAATCGGAGTGCTTTGGCTGGGCAATCTGCTGTATCCGGAGCTTTACGACTACGACATGGTCAGCAAAGCGCAGGAATTCTACAAACTCTTCTGGAACTATGAACTGTCTGGGGAGGAAGCGCAGGAACTGCTGGGGAATTCCACACTCAAAGATCAATAAATACAATACAAACGTGTAAATGACAAGCAAGAAAAACAAATTCAAAATTGAAAAAAGGAAACTGCTGGCGATCCCGTTGATCGCGTGTCTTTGTGTGACCTTGTGCTTCGGCATCAATTTTTCAAAGGTCTTTGCAAGCGGCTACGTAACAGACGATCTGACAGTCAAGATCGGTTACTGGGGCATGGACGAAAGTACCTTCGTAGAAAAAGGAACCTATAACTGGTACACGTTGGCGTCCAGTTTGCCCATGCATAAAGTGGCGTATTCGTTCTATCAGGAGAACAAGTACGGATATAACACGATCATCGATTCGGCGAAGGGATTCTATATCGGGGACTTTCTTGATTTTGCGGGAATCGAGAGGAGCGGCATCAACAGCATTTCGTTCTATACGAAGGATGTGAATGTAGGGTACTTCACGTCCTTTTCCTATAATGAACTGTTCAGCACAACGAGATATTACTTTGAGGATCTTTCGGGAAATCTGAGACCGACATTTGAAGATATGCCCTCCGAAGAAGATCCGGAGCAGCCGGACACGCCGGGCGGCGATGATAATCCATCGGGTGGCGATAATCCATCAGGTGGCGACAACCCATCGGGCGGTGACAACCCGTCAGGCGGCGATGATCCATCAGGCGGCGACGACCCATCGGGCGGCGATGATCCATCGGGCGGAGGTTCGGATAACCCATCGGGCGGCGATGATCCGGAGGACCCGCCGCAGCAGGATCCTCCTGCCGGCGAAGGTGGGGACGATACCGGTCTCCTCAACAAAGTCAGGAATGGTTTTGCATGGGACGCTGCGTACGCCGCAGAGAGAAAGTACAAACTGCTCTCCGTCAACGATACGAATGCCTGGAGACACAAGACGGTAGTGCAGCCGATGCTGGCGCTGGAGGATCATTGGGAATCCTATGAGACCACGTCCAACAACCAGCCCTTCAATACCGCGCCGAATTATTCTTCCCTCAGCACCGGGAACCGGTTCCGGCTTTTGTTCGGACAGTCCTCTCCAAAGGAAAGCAAGACCAATCAGACAGCAAAATATGTTCACACACTGTACGTCACTTACACAGGCGTACCGGAGGTCGTGGATGACATGAGTAAGATCAGCGGCAAAACGGGAAAACACAAGATCCGTTTCAACGTGTCCGCTGGAGACACATCCATGGTGCAGTCGCTGATCGATGATATGGGCTGGAACTCCACGAACGAAGAGGTGCTCACCATCGACAGCGTCAAAATGACAAAGAACAACAAGTACTCTGATGTTGTCACGGTGGAAATCGAGTACTCCATCAAGAAGAAAGGAAAAGCAGGCATCAAGGGCACTTACGGGGGTATTGAAGTCGGCGGCAATGCCATCAGCACATCGGACGACGGCGCTGACGATCGGAACAGTGATAACGAAGGCAAGGATGACGGCGACAGCAAAACCAAAGGCGACGGCAAAAGCGATAACGGGGAGAGCAAGAGCGGCGATAAAGCCAAAGGCGATTCCGGCAAAAAAGCAGGCAAAGCCACACAGAGGAAGTCCGACCAGAAAAATTCAGATAAGAAAAGTTCAGATCAGAAAAAGACAGAACAAAAGGATGAACCTGCGAAAGACAACAAGCAGGTCTATGAACTTGACGAAGACATCGCCCGCATGCTGACGCAGACTTCCAAGGAAGTGGTGCAGAATGAAGAGGAGACATTAAAGGTCAAGGATGTCGAAAACAACACCGGGCCGGCAACTGCCGCAGGGGCGATCGGCCTTTGCTTCGGCGGAGTCATTATACAGAGAATCAGATTCAGAAAGAAGTTATAAGACATGAACAACAACGGAGTAACAACAGTATTTGATGGCGTAAGCAAGGTGCTGCAGACAGTATGTCAGTCGCTGCAGATCCCGGTCATGATCGTTTTGATTCTGCTGATGGCAGCAGCATTGTTCATTATCGGATGGATCCTGTCTGAGTATTTCACGGAACATCGGCATATGAAACTCAAACTGCCTGAGCTGATGGATGAGATCAGGAGCGATCAGCGTCCGATCAACGAGATCATCCTTGGGAGCGGGCTTCTGAAGACCCAGAAGGAGGCAGTCACAGAACTGACAAAGCACCCGGAGTTTACGACCGTCATGCGGGAATCTCTGGCAGATAATCTCATAGAGCAGGAACAATCAAGATATGACAGGACCCTGAAGACGACAAGTCTCATGGCCAAACTGGGGCCGACGCTGGGACTGATGGGAACATTGATTCCGCTGGGACCGGGGATCATCGCCCTCGGACAGGGCGATACCTATACGCTGTCCACGTCGCTTCTTACCGCATTCAACACGACCATTGCGGGACTGTGCGTTTCTGTGGTCGCCATATGTGTCACAACCGTGCGCAGCAACTGGTACAGCAAGTACATGTCGATCCTCGAATCAACCATGGACTGCGTCCTGGAGATGCAGAAGATCAAGGACGTCCCGGAGGTCAAGGTGGATCTGAGTAGACTCACAGAAGAACAGCGCAAAAGTCTTGAGAAGCGGATCGAAACACAGACGATCAAGGCGGTCAACACATCGAGGAGAAAAGCAAAATGAGCAGAAGAAGGAGCAGAAGAAGAGGCGGGGCGCGCTTCAATGAAAGCAACGATGTAAACCCGCTTTCCTATACCGGAAACATGTCTGACGCCATGCTGATCCTGGCAGTCGGGATCATGCTTGCCCTTATTATCCATTGGAACGTGGATGTCTCCACCTCCGGCGGCGAAATGTCCGACGCCGGGATGACTTTGCAGCAGCAGAGCGACGGGCAGGGCGGTGATTCTGCAGTTGACAAAGACAGTGCCGTCAGCTTCGACGGCGATGATCTGCAGGAGATCGACGATTCACAGGATCTGTCCCAGGGCGGCGGAATGGACAAACTGGGAGAGGTTTATTACGATTCGGGCAGCGGCAAATATTATGTGGTCAAGCAGCTGCCGGAAAAGGCTGAGTAACAGGTTCGGAGGAGAACGATGTTAAAAAACAAAAAACTCCAGGCGATTCTTTTATCACTGATCATGGCGCTGACGATCACAAGTCAGGTGCCTGCCTTTGCGTTGGAGGGGGAAACGCAGGATCTGCCGGAGATGGAACAGGTCGATGAAACAGAAGACATGCAGTCCGGCGAAAAGACTGATGAATTGTCTGAAGAGGCGGCAGATGTCACGGCCGATGAACCGGAAACAGAACAGACCGAAGAGCAGACAGAAGCACCAGCGACAGAGTCCGTAGGACCAGAGGAAGAGCAAGCGGAGCTGGAAGTTGAGCTGATGGCTGCAAACAACGTTATCACTGCTTCAGGCCTGACAAAACTGACGGCGAAACCAACCTCCGCAAAATGGGACGGAAAGACGATTGATATTTCCTGGTATAACCCGACACAGTCAGCGTTTACGATTAGTACAGGGGCGGAGCTGGCTGGCCTGGCGGCTCTGGTCAACGGAAGTTACGATAAAACGATCAAACAGTACTATGGGACCGCTGCGCAGCTTGCGTATATCAAGTGTGTCAAGATCGACAATTTCTCCTTCACCGGCGCGGGGGGCGGACGAACAGGCGGCACCTGCTACAAGTCCACCGGCGCGCATGACTTCATGGGAAAGACTGTGAAAATCACAAAGAATCTGGACATGACGGCGGCAAACTATATGCCGATCGGCGGAAAATATCCCATGTGTGACGCCAGCGGCAGCATGTATGTGAAGAACGAAGGCGGCAAAGGGGACGCGCACGTGATCGAAGCATACTTCAACGGCATCCTCGACTGCGGTGGGCATACGATCAAAATCAACTGCAACAGGGCTACGAACAGCGGATACGCCTACTCGATGGCGGTAGGATTCATAGGCTATATGGGACGCCTGATCGACGAAGACGAAGTAGAGGAATTCGGAAGCCCGTTTATAGTTCAGAAACCGCTGAAAAACTGGACGCCTGCAGTGAAGAACCTTTCCCTGGAAGGAACGGTCCATGCCAGAAGGCAGATCGGCGGCGTCGTTGGACAGACAGGGGAATCGTGGGATGAAGAGCACGGTGTGTTCGTAGAAAACTGCGCGAACCACGCCAAGGTTTCGGGTACTGACTCAAAAGGCGTCGGCGGTGTCGTCGGAAATGCAGGCGGCAAGGGTCATATCATCAATTGCTACAATACAGCAGAAATCAGCAGTATCTATTACAATGCGCCGGTCGGCGGCGTATGCGCCAGCAACAGCGGCATGGATATCTATAATTGTTATAATTCAGGCAAGATGAGCGGAAACAGTTACGGCAGAGGGCTGGGAGGACACAATTCCGGCTCCTACACGATCGATAACTGTTTCACGCTGGAGAACTGCAATACCGATACGAAAAACGCCGTATGGTATGAGGGGACGGCCGCGGATATCACACTGAAAAACATAGAGGCCTTAAAGAAAGACGATATGACGAACGAGGGATTCGCGCAGCAGCTGAACGCGGGTGATGGTGAAGACAACTATGATCAGGGCGTATTCCGATGGAATGAAGGAAAGAACGGCGGCTATCCGATCCTGTATTTTGAAAATGGAGAAAGCGGAGCAAGCTGCACAGTAACGATTGCAGATACGAATAACGGCAGTGTGCAGGGCCTTTACAATGGAATGCTCTTTTCGAGCGGGGAAAGCGCCAGCGTTCCGTTCGGTTCCGTTGTGACACTGATAGAGACCCATGATCCCGAATATATTCTCAGCAGCTTCAAGGCGGGAAGCGGCAGCGCGGATAAGACGCTGCTCGCTGACTTCTGTTCTGCCACGGAAAATCTGACGATTGGCGCGGAGTTTGTCAGACTCAAAGAAGGCACGTTGCTAATTGATGGCGGGAACAGCAAAGACTGTACAGTCGCTGTGACAAAGAAAGGACTGTTCTATAAGGACGGAACCATCACGACGGTCAAACGGCAGAAGACCGTATCCGGGGATAAAATCTATCAGCTAGATACCGTCACGGCGTCTGCGACGCTCTACGACAACGTCTATCCTTCGGATATCAACAAAGAATATTCCGGTGAATTCAAATATACATTCAAATATGTGAAGGACGGAGCCCAGGTCGGTGAGACAAAAGAGAACTACACAGGCAGGTTTTCTATAGACCAGAAGATCGACGGAGCGCAGCTGGTCGTTTCAGCAGAGCCCGTAACGCAGCCGAAGACATGGCAGTCCTTCGCGGACACATCCTGGTACGATGACGGTGAACCGGGAGAAGATTATGTCATTGATTCCGCAGAGGATCTGGCTGGGCTGGCATATCTTGTCAACGTGGAACAGATCACCTTTAGTGGAGAAACCATCACCATCCCTGCCGGAACCGTGATCTCACTGAAAAACACAGACGGCAGAGGCGGCACGCTGCTTTGGCCGGGAATGGGGGTCAATTCTTCTTCTGCTTATTTCGCGGGAACCCTGAAAGGCAACGGATGTACGATCCTCGATATGAGTATGATCGACGAGGCAGGAAGCAACGGCGGACTGTTCAATTACTGCATTGGTGCATCGATCAGCGGAATCAGAGTCAGAGGCGAGACGAAAGTCAGAACGGTCGGCGGCGGAATCGTCGGCTACGGCAAGGCCTGCAAGATCAGCGGATGCATCAACTATGTCGACGTGACCAATCAAAGAAGCAAGCCGGATGGAGAAGACGAGGAAGGTTCGGCAGGAAACAGAGCGGGCGGCATCATCGCCCAGGCTGAAGGCGGAACGATCACCGACTGCATCAACTGGGGAGACATCTCCGGCAACTCGGGAGCCGGAGGCATCGCAGGCCACTGCCACGGCGAAGAAGTCGCCATCACCAGATGCACGAATTACGGTGCAGTCACCACGTCAGAATACCGTGCCGCCTATGATCAAAACCGGACCGGATCAGACGGCGCCGGCGGAATCGCCGGAAGAGCCTACGGTAATATCAGCCTTTGCGCGAACTATGGAGACATCCGTTCTACAGACGCGTATACAGGCGGCGTAGCCGGGTATATTCCACAGAAAGGTACGAACAAGGCGTTTACGGTTTCTGCCTGTTACAGCCGTGGCAAGGTCGATATCAGAGGGTCGGAATACGCGGTGAAGTCCATGTACGCCGGCGGCCTGATCGGCAGATGTGTCACTGTTTCGCTGCTCGATTCCTATAGTACAGGCAGTGTAACTGGAAGCGCCGGAGGATCTTATATCTGCGGCGGAGTCGGTTACTTCGACTGCAATATCGGAACCTCGGCGAAGAACAACTACGCGTTGACCTGCAGCAAAGCCTGGGGGAAACCGGATGAAACGGAACCGGATTATATTAGCATCGCAGTCAAGACAGGTGCTTATATGAAGTCGGCGGCTTTTGTTTCCGCACTCAATAATGCGGAATATAAAGCGGTTTCAGAAAGTTATCCGGAGTTCAAACGAATGAGCGCCGACAGCAGCATTGAGAAAATGTGCACTGTCACATTCAGCGGCAGTGACCTGGACGGCAAGTCATTTATCATCAATAAAGGCGGTTCCATTCCATACATCAGCGCAGGTGAATGGTGCACATACAGCTTCACGGTGAACGGCGAAACATGGACCGGACGCAATATCACAGAAGATGTAACAGTAGACGTTGTGAAAAATGAAGGGGCTGAATTCAACGCAGTGTTCAAGGCCGACGGACAAGTTGTTGCGGAGGCGGTCTACAATCAGAGCACAGACTATGAATCGATCAAACCGGACGCAGCGCTGATCAGCGAAAAAGACGGATACGCGGGGAAGTGGCCGGATGACGTTACCCTCAACAGTCATGGAGATACGATCATCAA
>JBGUKV010000164.1:0-3491 GCA_045114655.1 Candidatus Allocopromorpha sp.
CCGATACAATGTGGAACTGCTGGGCGTCAACAAGGAGAGCATAAAGAAAGCCGAAGACAGGGAGGCCTTCAAGGCGCTCATGGAAGAGATCGGTGAACCTGTGCCTGCCAGCACGATCGCCACTACCATCGAGGAATGCCACGATTTCATACAGAAAGAAGGACTTCCGGTCATCATCCGGCCGGCGTACACGCTGGGCGGTACCGGCGGCGGAATCGCGGAGACCATGGAGCAGCTCGACGACTTGTGCTACAGAGGCATGGAGAGCAGCGCCATCGGGCAGATTCTCCTGGAGAAGTCTGTTGCCGGCTGGAAAGAAATCGAATATGAAGTCATGCGGGATGGCGCGGATCACTGCATCATCATCTGCGATATGGAAAACGTCGATCCTGTTGGCGTACATACCGGGGACAGCATCGTCGTTGCGCCGACCCAGACGATCACCAAAGAAGAAAACCAGATGCTCAAGGATGCGTCGATCAAGATCATCCGGAGCCTCGGCATCGAAGGCGGCTGCAACATCCAGTTCGCCCTGGATCCGGATACAGGCGACTACATCGTCATTGAAGTGAATCCGCGTGTCAGCCGTTCCTCAGCGTTGGCATCCAAGGCGGCCGGGTATCCGATCGCCAGAATCGCAGCGAAGATCGCGCTGGGATATCACCTCGACGAGATCCGCAACAGCGTGGCAGGCGGAACGGCGCTCTTTGAGCCGTCGCTGGATTACATCGTTGTAAAATATCCGCGCTGGCCCTTCGACAAGTTCAGGACAGCATCCCGTGTACTTGGGACACAGATGAAAGCGACCGGGGAAGTCATGTCCTTATGCAAAAGCTTCGAGAGCGCTTTGCTGAAAGCGCTGACGTCCGTAGAGATCAAGTGCGACGGTCTGCACACGCCGTCCGTGTCCTGCCTGGGGGATGTGGAACTGCTGGCCAAGCTGAAAGCCTGTGACGACGAGCGGATCTTCTGCATCGCAGAGGTGTTCAGAAGAGAGCTGATGACGGTGGACGAGGTGTATGATGTCACGAAGATCAATCCGTGGTTCCTCGACAAGATCAAATATCTCATCGATCTTGAAGTTCGGCTGAAAGAGGGTCCGCTAACGAAAGAACTGCTGGCAGAAGCAGAGTCCAAGGGCTTCACGGACAACGATATCATCGGACTGTCCGGCGTTCCGCGGGAAGTCATTCAGGACATCCGTATCTATAATGACATCTATCCTGTGTACAAGATGGTCGACACCAGCGGCGGACGCTCGGCGATCGCGACGCCGTATTACTATTCCTGCTACGATAAGGGTGATGAAAATGTCATCTCCGATCGGGAGAAGATCCTGGTGATCGGTTCCGGTCCGATCCGGATCGGCCAGGGGATCGAGTTCGACTACTGCTGCGTGCAGTGCGTCAATGCGGTCAGGGAACTTGGCTTCGAGGCGATCATCGCTAACAACAATCCGGAGACGGTCAGCACAGACTCAGATATTTCGGACAAACTGTATTTCGAGGCGCTCCACATCGACGATGTAATGAATATCATCAAGAGGGAGCGGCCCCTGGGCGTCATCGTGCAGTTCGGCGGCCAGACGTCCCTGAATCTGGCGCAGCAGCTGGATAGCCGCATGATCAACATTCTGGGAACATCGTACAAAAACATCGACCTGGCGGAAGACAGGGAGAAGTTCAATGAACTTCTCAATGAACTGCGCATCGCGACGCCGAAGGGCTATGCGGTCACAGGAGAAGACGAAGCCTTCAAGGCTGTAGCGGAGCTTGGCTATCCGGTCGTTGTCCGTCCTTCCTACGTGATCGGCGGGCGCGCCATGCAGGTCGTGTACAGCGACGAGGAACTGCTGAGCTATCTGCGGGAAGCGGTTTCCCTGTCGAAGGAGCACCCGGTCCTGATCGACCAGTATATCGTCGGAAAGGAAATCGAGGTCGACGCCGTATCCGATGGCGAGGATGTGCTGATCCCGGGCATCATGGAGCACATCGAACGCGCCGGCGTTCATTCCGGCGACAGCATCTCTGTCTATCCGGACTTTTCCATCGCCAAGGAGGTGGAGGACACGCTGGCGGTCTACACGAAAAAGATCGCGAAAGCGCTGGACGTCGTCGGACTGGTCAACATCCAGTACGCCTATGACGGCAAGACGATCTACGTCATCGAGGTCAACCCGCGCGCATCCAGAACGGTTCCGATTTTGAGCAAAGTCACCGGCGTGCCGATGGTCAAACTGGCAGTCGCCGCCATGCTGGGGCAGAAACTGAAGGACAGCGGATACGGCACAGGGCTGTATCCAAAGAGCGAAAAATACTCCGTGAAGGTCCCGGTCTTCTCCAGCGCGAAGCTGACCGATATGGACATTGCCCTGGGTCCGGAAATGAAATCCACCGGCGAGGTGCTCGGAATCGATGCTGACCTTAAGAAGGCGCTGTATAAGGGCTTTGTGGCAGCCGGCACGGCGATCCCGACAGAAGGCAATATCTTCGCGACCATCCGGCAGGCGGAGCTGACCCCGTATACAGCGCAGATCCTGCAGGATTACATCGACGCCGGATTCAAACTGTATGTTTCGTCGGACAATCTGGATTTTGCAAGTCAGTACGGTATCAATGTGAACGTGATGACGTACGATACGGCCATCAAATGGATCGGGAATCACGACGCCGGAAGCGACATGAGAATCGATCTGGTCCTGAACGTGCCGGAGATGGCGAACAGCAAGGAAAACGACAGCTTCCCGGTCAGGAGAAAATCCGTGGAGCGCGGGATCCCGACACTGACATGCATGGATACCGCAAAGGCATTCCTGGATGTGATTAAACTCAAGCAGGCAGGCGAGCAGCTGCAGTACGCCGCGTTGGAGTAAACCAAGCCCCGGAATAGAGACAATTTAAAAACGATTACAGGGTTGAATTATATGCAATAACATGTATAATAATGCACATGAGCATTGATATGCACGATAAATATTAGGAGGAAAGAAAAAGTGGCAAAGGAAAAGGTAGTACTGGCATACTCTGGCGGACTGGATACATCAGTCATCATGAAGTGGTTGAAGGAGAACTATGATTACGATGTGATCGCTGTCTGCTGCAATGCAGGACAGAACGAAGATTTTAAGGCAATAGAAGAGAAGGCGATGGCGACAGGCGCGATCAAGGCGCTGACACTGGACATCAGAGAAGAGTTCATTACGGATTACATCTGGCCTACGTTAAAGGCAGGTGCGAAATATGAGAATTATCTGCTGGGAACGGCGATGGCCAGACCGCTTATGGCGAAGAGACTGGTCGAGATTGCCCAGGAAGAAGGAGCCTTCTATATTGCGCACGGCTGCACAGGCAAGGGCAACGACCAGGTAAGATTCGAATCCGCGATCCACTCGCTGGATCCTGCGATCAAAATCATCGCGCCGTGGAGAATGCCGGAATGGGAGTTCCAGTCGAGAGAAGAAATGATCCAGTATTCCCATGATCACGGAATCC
>JBGUKV010000165.1:0-3543 GCA_045114655.1 Candidatus Allocopromorpha sp.
CCCAAGCGCGGTTCTTCTCGCAAAGCCAATATTGCACGGGCTGGTCAGCGCCTGGACTTCCAGAATCAGCGGACGGGTCCCTTCGTACACTGCCGTCGCGACAGCGCCTTCGCTGTCTTTATCCATTTCCTCCATGAGGATACCCGACAGGTTTTCGATCTCAATGAGCCCTTCCTCGGCCATTTCGAATGCGCCGATTTCGCTGGTGGTCCCGAACCGGTTTTTCTGGGACCGCAGGATCCTCAGTTCATGGCTTCTGTCACCGGTAAAACTCAGGACGCAGTCCACCATATGTTCCACGATCCTCGGTCCTGCCAGGTCTCCGCTCTTCGTCACATGAGCGACGATAAAAACGGGAATGCTGTTGGTCTTCCCGATCCGCATGAGTTCATTCCCGCAGGCGCGCACCTGCGAAACGCTTCCCGGAGCCGACTCCAGATCCGCGCTGTACATGGTCTGAATCGAGTCCACAATGAGGAACACCGGATTCAGGCTTTCGCATACGGCGCTGACATTTTCGATGTTCGTCTCGGCCAAAATAAACAGATTGTCGCTGATTCCCGCCGGTCCGCAGACTCGGTCGGCCCGCATCCGGATCTGCTCCTCGGATTCCTCTCCGGAAACATAAAGGACAACGCCCCTTGAGGCTGCAATGTGCTGGGCCGCCTGAAGGATGATCGTCGATTTGCCGATCCCGGGCTCTCCGGAAATCAGGCAAAGAGACCCCGGCACGAGTCCTCCGCCAAGCACCCTGTTCAGTTCTTTGATCCCTGTATCGATTCTGGCAGTCTCTGAAGACCGCACCTGCGCCAGCCTCTCCGGCCTGCCGGCGCGGATGTTTCCTTCACCTGCAAGGGCACGCGTTCCTGCGCTGCCTGCGCCTGCAGGCGCGCCCGCTGTTCTGCGGCGTTTGTCCGACGCATCGAAATCCACGACCTTCTGCTCAAACATGGAATTCCACGCCCCGCAGACCGGGCACTGCCCGACCCACTTGGCGCTTTCGCTTCCGCATTCGTTGCAGACAAATACTGTTTTTGCTTTTTTTGCCATCAGTATCCCCTTTACAAAAGCAGACCCGCCCGTTTGGTGCAGGTCTGCTGTGTTGCTTTTGCAATATGCTCTTATTTCTCTTCCTGTGAAGCTTTGTACTCAGCGATGATCTTCTGAGAAATATTCGCAGGTACAGGATCGTGTCTTGAGAATTCCATCTCGAAGGAACCTCTGGCCTGTGTCATGGTTCTGAGTGCGATTGCGTAGTCAAGCAGTTCTGCCTGCGGAGCTTCCGCCATCAGTCTCTGGATTCCTCCTCCGATCGGCTCCATGCCCAGGACGGCGCCGCGTCTGTTCGGAAGGTCGCCCATAACAGCGCCTACGTAATCGTCCGGAACCTTGATTTCCAGCTTCATGATCGGCTCGAGCAGGCAAGGATTCGCTTCTGCGATACCCTTCTTGAATGCCAGTGAAGCAGCGATCTTGAATGCCATTTCGTTGGAGTCTACCTCATGGTAGGAACCATCGTAGAGGATCGCCTTGACGTTCTGGACCTTACAGCCGGCGAGAGGACCTTTCTCCATGCATTCTCTGAGTCCCTTTTCAACTGCAGGCACGTAGTTCTTCGGAACGGAACCGCCGAACAGTTCTTCACCGAATTCAAACTCTTCTTCTGATGGTGAGAACTTGATCCATACATCACCGTACTGTCCTGCGCCGCCGGTCTGCTTCTTGTGCTTACCCTGGACATCGGACGTACCCTTGATCGTTTCTCTGTAAGCGATCTTCTGCGGTACTGTATTGACATCAACGCCGAACTTGTCTTTGAGCTTATCCTTCATGATGTTCAGCTGGATGTCGCCCTGACCTCCGATGAGAGTCTGGTGTGTTTCAATATTGTTCTCGAGAACGAAGGACGGATCTTCTTCCATGAGTCTCTTCAGACCTGTGCCCATCTTCTCATCGTCGCCGCTCTTTGCAGGTTCAACAGCCTGATACAGAGTTGGTGAAGGGAAGTGAATTTTAGGGAATTTGATGATGTTAGCCTTCTCACAGAGTGTATCGCCTGTCTTTGTGTTCTGGAGCTTACCGATCGCAACGATATCTCCGGCAACGATTTCAGGTGCATCTTCCTGATTCTTTCCTCTGACGAAGAACAGTGATCCAAGCTTTTCATCCTTCTCGGAGTTTGCGTTGTAGATCGTCTGTCCGGACTTGATCGTTCCGCTGATGACCTTAGCCAGTGAGATCTTTCCGAGGAATGAATCCGCCAGCGTCTTGAATACGAGCACTGCCGGCTTGCCTGCAGGATCTACTGCGACTTCGATTTCCTCGTCCTTGCCGTCCACTGCCGGATACGGTTCGTGGTCAGCTGGCTTCGGAACGAAATCGATGAACTGCTGCAGTACTTCTTCGATTCCCTCTCCTTTGAGTGAGGAGCACTTGAATACCGGAACGATGTCTCCGGTTCCGATGCCCTTCGACAGGCCCTTCGCGAACTGCTCGTCTGTCAGTTCCATGTTCTCAAAATAGTACTCCATGAGTTCTTCATCGGTACCTGCGATTTCTTCTTCCAGCGCTTCTCTGTCATCCAGTGTAACGACGGATGAACCGAACTTCGCTTTCAGCTGTCCAACCAGCTCGTCCAGATCAACGTTGTCTTTGTCTGTCTTGTTGATCAGGAAAAACTTCGGTACTGAGAATTCCTTGCAGGAATCCCATGCTTTTTCTGTTCCGACCTGGATTCCGGATGCCGCGTCAACAACGATCGCTGCAGCCTCGACTGCTCTGAGCGCTGAGTTGACCTCGCCTACGAAGTCAAAGGATCCCGGTGTATCAACAAAGTTGATCTTGACTTTGTTGTACTCAACAGGTACGACTGTGCAGTTGATCGAATAACCCTTTTCGATTTCCATCTTGTCATAGTCGGAAACCGTCTGGCCATCCTCAACCTTACCAAGTCTTGAAATCACGCCTGTCGCAAGCAGCGCCGCTTCAAGGAAAGTAGTTTTTCCGCAGCCGCCGTGTCCTACCAGCGCGACGTTTCTAATGTTTTCGCTTTTATAGCCCTTCATCTAATGAGACCTCCCTAAAAATTATTTACTGTTTCTAGTATGCCCGCGCATACGCAAATAGTATAACATTTCGGAAAATCTATAGCAATGAGTTTTTTACGCTTCGCGCTATGGTTTTATGATGCGGTTTCCACACTTTTGGTTGTACTGATTTTAGCATAGGTAATTTTTGGAATCAAGACCATTTTTTAACAAATTTCTCTGTTTTGGTTTTCAATAGCCGCAATCATCGCCGCAACTTCCAAAAACAGTTCCTTCAGTTTCTCCTCGCTCTTGGTCCAGTGAAAGGACATGATCCGTTCATACTTATCCGGCATATAGTCCCTGACTGCAGTCATGATGCTGTAGATTTCATACATCCAGTCTATGAGGATACTGCTGCGTCCTTCCCCTACTTTGTTTTCAATTCCGGAAAGCGCCTGCCCGCTTCCCACTTCCTGCATGATAAACATATCCTCGATCAGTTCATTCCGGCCGG
>JBGUKV010000166.1:0-2298 GCA_045114655.1 Candidatus Allocopromorpha sp.
ATAACCGGTCGGTCCTTGGTTCGACCCCAAGATGGCCCACCATTATGCTCAGGTAGCTCAGTAGGTAGAGCAGGGGACTGAAAATCCTCGTGTCCTTGGTTCGATTCCGAGTCTGGGCACCATTTATTTTTTGCAAAATCTTCCGATCTCGTAACGATAGGACTCTGTAAAGTTTGTTGGGGTTCGATACCTGTTCGGGGTCCGAGAGATTCCAAATAGTTCTGTATTTCTCAGAAGCGAGTCAGAGATGTCTTCTCATTTTTGATTTCTCTCAGACAGACAAGCCTATGAAATGAAACAATTGACTGATGGTCACCTGTTCTAAGCAAAAGACAGCTTGCAGTTCATGAGTCACCCCAATATAATTAATAAAACACATTTTTTGCTGGCCCATCAGAAGTCTCTGCAAAACGCCCCTGCCAGGTGTCCCGCCGGCGCATTTCTTTATGGATGTTGTTCAGAATGGTGCGTTTCTTGTAACTCCACGCCGGAGCGATGAGTGTCGCGCGCGGCGCGTCACCGGAGATGCGGTGCAGCGTGATCTCAGGCGGCACGATTTCCAGTGCCGAAATCAGAAGGTCGATATATTCTTCCATAGAATCGAAGGGAACATAGTCCGGCATTGCGGCGGCCATGCCGCTGCCGCGGACGACGTTCAGCATGTGCAGTTTCAGACCGAAGATGCGGTGCGTGCCATCGGAGCTGCGGCCGCTGCCGATGTCGCGGCACGCATACCGGACGGACTCCAGCATCATCTCGCGGCTTTCACCGGGCAGGCCGAGGATCAGATGGGTCACGACGCGGATGCCGCGGGCGGTGAGCCGGCGAACGGCGTTGTCATAGTCGGCGCGGCTGTGACAAAGATTCATCGCGCGGGCCGTTTCATCGTGGATCGTCTGCAGACCCAGTTCCACCCATAAAAAAGTCTTCTCATTCAGCTCCGTAAGCAGATCCAGCACGTCGTCCGGGATACAGTCCGGGCGTGTTGCGGTGGCGATCCCCACCACATCCGGCGCTTCAAGCGCCGCTTCGAATTTCGCGCGCAGTTCCTCAACAGGCGCGTATGTGTTGGTGTGGCTCTGGAAGTAAGCCAGATATTTCACATTGTATTTATCAGACGGCCATTTGTCGGACAGGAGCCGGATCTGACTGTCCAGGGCCTGCCGGATATTATCGGCCGCAGAGGCCATATCGCCGGAGCCGCTTTCTGAGCAGAACAAGCAGCCGCCGGTGCCTTTGCTTCCGTCTCTGTTTGGGCATGTGAAGCCCCCGTCAAGGGATAACTTGACGATCTTGGCGGGGTTGTCCAGCCCAAGTTCCGGGTAATGACGCTTGAACCAGGGGCTGATCATGTTGATTCTCAATTGCTGTCCGTCGGACTTGTCAAAGATAATTGGTTTCATGTCATAATCATAGCACAATCGTTGATATAGCGGTGCGTTTCATGTATAATAAATTGTTATTTTAATATGGGGTATTGTTGGGTGCGGCAAGGTGCCGCAGGGTGCAATAAAGATGAAAACACCGAAAAAAGCGCAGCCGCTGAGAATGCGCGTAATGACAAATAAAGAGATGGGCGTGCTGGCAGGGGACGGGCCGGACAAGAAGGTGGAACGGCTGAACCTCATGCTGCACAGCTGCTGCGGACCGTGCAGCAGCAGCGTGATCGAGCGCCTTGCCGGCGAGTTCAATATCACGGTCCTGTACTACAATCCCTGCATCACCGACGAGGAAGAGTATAAGCGCAGACGCGCCGCCCAGGTGGAGTTCATCGAAAAGTTCAACGCAGAGCGGATCGATCTGCCGGACATCAACCTGGTCGAAGGACCCTATGAGCCGGGCGCCTTTCTGGAGATCACGAAGGGGCATGAAGAGGACCCCGAAGGCGGGCAGCGCTGCGGGATATGCTTCAGGCAGCGACTTGAGAAGGCGGCGCAGATGGCAGCGTTCCACGGGTGCGATCTGTTCGGCACAACGCTGACAGTCAGCCCGCACAAGAACTATGAAATCATTTCTGCCATCGGCAAAGACATCGCCGCCCGTTACGGAATCGGATTTCTCGACCGTGACTTTAAGAAACAGGACGGGTTCAAACGCTCAATCGAGCTGTCGAAGAAGTACGGACTGTACAGGCAGAACTACTGCGGGTGTATCTACAGCGACTGGCGCCGCAAGTGATGCGCGGCAGGACGCCGCAAGTGATAACATCGTAAATATAGAATCTTTAATTATATACAGGAGGACAACATGTCAAATCTTATTATTCCGAAGGGCTATACGCCCGAGATCGACTACATG
>JBGUKV010000167.1:0-5533 GCA_045114655.1 Candidatus Allocopromorpha sp.
GACAGCGCGATCTTCGTCTCCTCATATCTGTGTTTCCTCTCGGCAAGGTAATGGTTGTAGACCAGGCGGCAGCAGCCGAAGGTCTTAGCGATGAACTGGCGCTGCAGCCGGTCCGGATAGATCCGGAATTCGTATGCTCGATCCATGATAGATACCCCTTTTAAGAACATGCGTTCTTATCTCTATGGGTATCATACCACAGAAGCAGCGGAACGTCTACAGTCGGATTCGTTTTTTCTGCTCTTCTTTATCTTTTCTTCATGCAACTGGTGCAGATTCATCCCGTCGCTTTAGAAGCGGGGGTTTTCTCTGCTGTTTTATGATAAACTACAGCAACTTTACTCATTTCTTACCTCCGTTCTGCATCTTGCAGTTTCTAAGCTGTAATTTTCGTGTTGACCGCCAGTTTTGTGATCGGCAGTCCCCGTCCCAGACATTCGAGATATACGCCCGTGCATTTGCTGAACCGTTCGAATTGTTTTTGCGCGCGGGCCACATCGCCATACACTTTCCAGTAGCCGCTGGCTTTGCTCTTTCTTCCTCCGAATTCGATGAATCCTTGTACATCTTCCGGCGGATATCCGAGAAAAAGCCCGACCTCGTGCGGAAACTCATCGCATTCGTAGATCCTGTCCGCAAGTCTGCTGATGCATCCATCCAGACTGGACTCCTCATATCCGAAGCGCAGTAAAATATCTTTGGCTTCTTCTGCATCGAGATCGCTTTGGAGCCTGCCCGGGCGGTAGATGTAGATTAGAGCCCGGATGTAGCCTTTGCCGCAGTGGGTGCCGCGGCACTTGCAGTTGGTTTTGCTGCGGCTTTTGCTTTGGCTTGCGTGGCAGGCGATCCTGAGCACAGTGACCCTGAGCCCCTTATCAGCCAGGATCTGATTCAGCTGCAGCACTTCAGAATCGAGCTGCGCCTTACTTGCAAAAGTTGCCGTAAACATATTTCCTGTTTTCAGTCCCGCCAGAGTCGGCGCGCAGTGTCTTACAATCAAATCTTCAGACATATGTACATACTCCTATGCTCCTGTACCCTTGTACTCTTGTACTCCTGTATCCGGTAAGTTCGGGCTTCCGAATGTCTTATTGAGTTAGTCACAACTAACCATATTCCTAAAATAAACACCCTTTGAGGGTGGATGGGGTGCAGAAGTTAGTTATAACTAACCATGTGCAGTATAGACTACTTCCAGATAGTTGTCAAGAACAATTCGCAACCAACTGCTGACATCAGCAACCCTTGATACTACGTCTGGCTGTTGGTTGAGGACGGTCCACAGCTCACCCACAACCAACAGCTGACGCCCGCAACCCTTGATACTACGTCTGGCCGTTGGTTGAAGGACTGAAGATGTTGGTCAGTTGCAGCTCAAGGTAGACGAATCCTCCCTATATCGGTTCTCCAAGTCAAAGTGCAAACGATATACGAAACGTCAACTGTTCCAGCGCATGGCTTTTGTACTATACTGCTTCTTCCGGTTCAAAAGTACAAATCAATTACGAAGTATCAACGGTTCCTGGACTTGAGTTTTGTACTTTGTCGAACTGGCTGTCATGAAAGTACAAATGATCTACGGAGTATCAACTGTTTCAACCTTTGCCGTTTGTACTTTGGTATTAGCTGCATTGTTACACGGGGCGGATGCCGGTGTGTTCATCTGCAACTCCGCATTTCCCAACCTCCGCAAACCCTGCAGCAACCATTCCCGTAGTATTCGCAGCACCTTTCCCGTAATCTTTGCAGAATCAATCTTTTCAGCGCGGGAGGTTTTGTAGTATAATAACCTTTGTACGGAATCCGCCGCGGGCGTGGCTCACGCGGAGACAAGGCGGGGCCGTGCGGAACAAAATCAGAAGTTAATGTATTAAGGAAACATAATAATAAAAAAGGAGAATCCTGTATGAACAGAAATATTACAGACAGCATCATCTATATCGGCGCGAATGATCACGATATCGACCTGTTTGAGGGCCAGTACATCGTACCGAACGGCATGGCGTATAACTCTTATGCGGTCGTAGGCGAGAAGATCGCGATCATGGATACGATCGATCAGAGAAAGACGGGCGAATGGCTGCAGAACATTGAAGCAGCGCTCAAGGAATCAAAACCGGACTATCTGGTTGTCCAGCACATGGAGCCGGACCACTCCGCATCCATCCAGGCGTTTGTTGAGAAGTATCCGGACGCCACAGTCGTTGGAAACAAGAAGACGTTCAAGATGATCGGTCAGTTCTTCCCGGAACTGGAAATGAAGAACGTTCTGGAAGTGGAGAACGGCGATAAGCTGGATCTGGGCGGACATGAACTGAACTTTGTCTTTGCACCGATGGTACACTGGCCGGAAGTTATGATGACATATGATCCTGCCGAGAAGATACTCTTCTCCGCAGACGGCTTCGGCAAGTTCGGCGCACTGGACGTAGACGAAGACTGGGCGTGCGAAGCAAGAAGATATTACTTCGGCATCGTCGGCAAGTACGGCGCGCAGGTGCAGACCGTTCTGAAGAAGGCTGCTGCACTGGAAATCGAAAAGATCCTGCCGCTCCACGGACCGATGCTCGAAGAGAATCTGGGGTACTACATCGGCCTGTATGACACATGGTCCAGCTACCTGGCAGAAAGCGACGGCATCTTCATCGCTTACACATCTGTATACGGCCACACCAAGGCGGCTGCTGAGATGCTCCGCGACGAGCTGGTTGCTCTCGGCGTTCCGACCGTCGAGATCACAGACCTGGCGAGAGACGACTGGGCAGAAGCAGTTGAAGACGCATTCAGATACGACAAACTGGTCCTGGCGACCACAACATACAATTCAGACATCTTCCCGTTCATGCGTCAGTTCATCGATCACCTGACCGAGAGAGCGTTCCAGAAGAAGACCGTTGCGTTCATCGAGAACGGTTCCTGGGCGCCGACCGCAGCCAAGGTCATGAAGGGCATGTTCGAGAAGAGCAAAGACATCACATTCGCAAAGAATCAGGTCACGATCCTCTCCGCTATGAATGAGGAGAACAAGGAGCAGATCAAGGCGCTGGCAGCAGAACTGGCAGCGGATTACATCAAGCCTGATGTGGCGGAAGAAGACAAGAAGATCGATCCGAGCGCTCTGTTCAAGATCGGCTACGGACTCTATGTCATCACTTCCAACGACGGCAAGAAGGACAACGGATTCATCGGCAACACGGTCGCACAGGTCAGCAACGATCCGAGCAGGATCATCGTCGGCGTCAACAAGGCCAACTACTCCTGCGAGATCATCGCAAAGAGCGGCGAGATGAATGTCTGCACACTGAATGAGCAGGCGCCGTTCCAGATCTTCCAGCACTTCGGATTCCAGTCCGGAAGAGATGTGGATAAGTTCGCAGACTTCGAGCACTATGACAAGTCAGGCAACGGACTTCCGTACCTGAACAAGTACGCCAACGGCTATATGTCCCTCAAGGTATTCGATACCGTTGACACGGGAAGCCACCTCATGTTCTTCTGCGACATCACCGAGAGCGCAGTCCTCAACGATGTCGACACGATGACTTATACATACTACCAGAAGAACGTCAAGCCTCGTCCGCAGGAAGAGGTCAAAGGCTGGGTATGCGACGTCTGCGGATATGTCTACGAAGGCGAAGACCTGCCGGAAGACTTCATCTGTCCGCTTTGCAAGCACGGCGCATCCGACTTCTCGAAGCTGGGCTAAGCCCGCGCAAATATAGACGATGCAAAAGCAATAAAAGCAACAAAAGCAAAAGCAACATCGCTAACGCTGACAACAGAGCAGATCGTGCCGCACATACGCAAGGCAGCACGGTCTGCTTTTGAACGAAAAGGGGATAAGGAGAAATGGAACAATTATTATACGCAATTTCCGGGCTGGTTGCCCGCATACACAGTTTCATACTGTCATGGAACGACTCGATCGAAACGAGCTTCACAGATAAGGAACTGCATTTCCTGGTGATCGGCCTCTTCGGGCTGGCACTGATCTGCGCGCTGCACCCGCTGTTTCTGTGGCTGGCGCGTACTGGGCACACCATGTTCATTACATTCTTTTATGTGTTCACCGTCATCATCGTGATCACCTTTGCGATCGAGATCGGCCAGGGAGTATTGGGAACAGGGAACATGGAGCAGGGAGATATCACCTACGGTATCATGGGATTCCTGTTCTTCTTCGCGATCTTTGCGGTGATACGGCTGATCGTGCATGGGATCATCAAACTGAAGAACAAGCGGAAAGCAGGGCGTTATTACAGTTGATACAAGTCTTTACGAGCAAGAGGGGCCTGTGTTAGAATGGCATGGAATTTATCATAAGGAGAAACCAAACAAAATGGCAGAAGTTTTAGTAAGACAGTTATTCAGAGAAACAGAAAAGTTCGCGGACCAGGAGGTCACAGTCAGAGGCTGGATCCGTACCAACCGCGGTTCCAACAAGTTCGGGTTCGTCGAACTCAATGACGGATCTTTCTTCAAGTCCGTGCAGGTGGTCTATGAAGCGGATATCCTGGACAATTACACGGAGATCGCAAAGGCACCCATCGCGGCTGCACTCAACGTAACAGGAACCTTCGTGCTGACGCCGGAGGCCAAGCAGCCATTCGAGATCAAGGCAAAATCCATCGAAATCGAAGCCGGTTCAGATGCGGATTACCCGCTCCAGAAGAAGCGCCATTCCATGGAGTTCTTAAGAGAAATCGCGCACCTGAGACCGCGTTCCAATACATTCTCGGCAGTATTCAGAGTCAGATCCGTCACAGCTTATGCGCTGCACAAGTTCTTCCAGGAGAGGAACTTCGTCTACGCCCACACGCCGATCATCACGGCCAGCGACGCGGAAGGCGCAGGAGAAATGTTCCAGGTGACGACGCTGGATATGGACAACCCGCCGAGAAATGAGGACGGCAGCATCGACTACAGCAAGGACTTCTTCGGCAAGAAGGCGAACCTGACTGTCAGCGGGCAGCTGAACGGCGAGACCTTTGCGCTGGCGTTCCGGGACATCTATACATTCGGACCGACCTTCCGCGCTGAGAATTCCTTCACCGCACGTCACGCATCCGAGTTCTGGATGATCGAGCCGGAGATGGCTTTCTGCGATCTGGAAGGCAACATGAACGTTGCGGAAGACATGATCAAATATGTGATCAACTACGTTCTGCAGGAATGCCCGGAAGAAATGGAATTCTTCAACAAGTTCATCGACAAGGGACTTCTGGAGAGACTGGACAACATCGTCAATTCTGATTTTGCGAGAATCACATATACAGAAGCGGTCGACATCCTGAAGAAGAGCGGCGAGAAGTTCGAATACCCGGTAGAGTGGGGCATCGACCTGCAGACCGAGCATGAGAGATATATCACAGAGAAAGTATATAAGAAACCTGTCTTCGTAACGGATTATCCGCGGGACATCAAGGCGTTCTACATGCGCCTGAATGACGACGGCAAGACTGTCGCTGCCTGCGACCTGCTGGTGCCGGGCGTCGGCGAGATTATCGGCGGATCCCAGAGGGAGGAGCGCTAC
>JBGUKV010000168.1:0-17131 GCA_045114655.1 Candidatus Allocopromorpha sp.
ATGTGGATATCAATGACCTGACAGTGGTAGAAGAGCATGAAGCGCTTACCTTCCTGAAGGATATCACGGAGAAGATGGGGCTTGATCTCAACTTCAGCGCCAGAGTCGGCGAAGATCTCGTCTATGTCGAAATGAACGGCAAGGACTCCAGAACTGTCATCGGCAAAAGAGGGCAGACGCTCGACGCCATTCAGTACCTGGCAAGTCTCGTTGTAAATAAGGACAATGAGAATTATACGAAGGTAGTTGTCGACGCAGAGAACTACAGGGCCAAGAGAGAAAGAACCCTGGAGCAGCTGGCCAACAGACTGGCAGCGAAGGTCATCAAGACGAGGAAGCATGTACGCCTGGAACCGATGAACCCTTATGAGAGAAAGGTCATTCATGCGACTCTGCAGAAGAACCCGGAAATTACGACAAGAAGCGAGGGCGAAGAGCCTTACAGAAGAGTTGTAATAGAACTGAAGAAATAGCATGATGAGGCCCGCTTTCTGCGGGCCTTTACAATTAATACTATGTGTGAAACGATAGCAGCGATCTCAACAGCCTACGGCGAAGGCGGAATAGGAATCATCAGAATCAGCGGACCGGACTCCCTCCGGATTCTCCGCAGAGTTTTCGTATGCAAAAGCATCAAAAACCGGCGCATGACATTCGGCAGGATCGCAGATCCCGAAAGCGGGGAGGTCATCGATGAGGTGCTGTCCGTCTATATGAAAGGTCCTGCCACTTATACAGGAGAAGATGTGGCAGAGATCAACTGCCACGGGAGCACCGTCTCGCTCCGAAAAACGTTGTCGCTGGTTTTGCGCGAGGGAGCACGCATGGCGGAGCCCGGCGAATTCACGAAGCGTGCGTTCCTGAACGGACGTATGGATCTGTCGCAGGCAGAAGCCGTGATCGATCTGATCAAGGCCAAGGCGGATGCCAGCTATGATGCGGCACTGTCCCAGATGGAGGGCGAGCTTTCGAAACGGGTGCAGGGCATCCGGGCGAAGCTTCTGGATATCCTCGTGGACCTCACTGTGAACATCGATTATCCGGATGAAGACATTGAACAGCTGACCTACGAGAAACTGCTTGCCGGCATCGGGGATGTGGAGCAGAAAATCAGCGGGCTTCTGTCCACTGCAGGAACGGGGCGCATGATCCGGGAAGGCATCCGGGTGGCCATCGTCGGACGCCCGAATGTGGGTAAATCTTCCCTCATGAACGGTCTGCTCCGGCAGTCCCGCGCCATTGTGACGGAGATTCCCGGAACGACCCGCGACACGATCGAGGAGGCTGTCAGCATCCGGAACATCCCGGTGTATCTGGTGGACACGGCCGGAATCCGGCAGACCGATGACATCGTCGAAAAAATTGGCATCGAAAAGACCAAGGAAGCTTTTAACAATGCGGACCTGATCATCGTCATTGTGGACGGCAGCGCGCCGCTGACAGAGGAAGATGAGGACATTCTGAAGCGTCTTGAAGGGCGCAGATCCCTCGTTCTTCTGAACAAGAGCGACCTCGGAAACGCAGTAACACCAAGGGATATAGAGATTCTTACAGGTAAATCGCCTAATAACGATATAATAGAAACATGCCTTCTGAAGGGAGAAGGCGTGACAGAGATAGAAGACAGGATCGAGGAGCTCGTTTACGGTGGGCAGCTTACGCAGAAGGACAGTGTCATGGTCAACAATGTGCGCCATGAGGAATTGCTGCGAAAGGCACTGCAGGCAGCGGAAGACGCCCGGACGATCACGACGGCGGGCGAAGCACTGGACATCATCGAGATCGATGTCCGGCAGTGTTATGACTGGCTTGGCGAAATCATCGGAGAGACTGTTTCCGATGAAGTGCTGGACGAAGTATTCTCGAGATTCTGTCTTGGCAAATAGCGGACAGCTGATATGTCCGGCTTTTGCATGAAGAGGTGACGAAGCAAAGTGCAGAATAATGATCATACAACAGAATACCTGATGGGCGAATACGATATTATCGTGATCGGCGCAGGCCACGCAGGATGCGAGGCCGGTCTTGCCGCGGCCAGAATGGGAAAGAAGACTCTCATGCTTTCGATCAATTTGGAAGCTGTGGCGATGATGCCCTGCAATCCGTCCATCGGCGGAACAGGCAAAGGCCATCTCGTCCGGGAAATCGACGCGCTGGGCGGCGAGATGGGAATCAACACGGACAAGACGTTCATTCAGAGCAGGATGCTCAACACAGCCAAGGGTCCTGCCGTCCATTCGCTTCGCGCCCAGGCGGACAAGAACCGTTATCATCTTGAAATGAAGAAGACCATAGAGCGGGAGCCTTTGCTTGATATGAAGCAGGGCGAGGTCGTGGATCTTGTGATAGAAGACGGAGCGGCGCGCGGCGTCGTTCTGCGGACGGGCTCGGTGTATAGAAGCCATGCAGTGATCCTGGCGACTGGGACCTTTCTGGCCGGCAAGATTTTCATCGGCGACAGCGTGTTTGACAGCGGTCCGAACGGACTGGCGCCGTCCGTGGATCTGGCTGCGCGGCTGCGTTCCTACGGACTGCCCATGCGCAGGTTCAAGACCGGCACGCCGGCAAGAGCTCTGGCGTCGAGCCTTGATTACGATAAGATGATTCCACAGGACGGGGACAAAGAAATCGTTCCGTTCTCTTTTATGAATGATGAGCTGAAGCGGGATCAGATCCGCTGCTGGCTGACCTATACAAATGAAAAAACACACGATGTGATCCGGACGAATTTCCACCGGTCAGCGCTCTTCGGCGGAAAAATCGAAGGCGTGGGACCGCGGTACTGCCCGTCTATCGAGGATAAGGTGAACCGGTTTGCAGACCGCAAACGCCACCAGCTGTTCATCGAACCGGAGGGGCTTGATACAGAGGAAATGTATATTCAGGGCATGTCCTCTTCGCTTCCGGAGGATGTGCAGCAGGCATTCTATGAAACGATTGAAGGGTTGGAGCACTTGAAAATCGTGCGGCCGGCCTACGCGATCGAATACGATTGCATCGATCCGCTGGACCTGAAGGCGACATTGGAGAACCGGTCCATCGAGGATCTGTTCTGCTGCGGACAGTTCAACGGCAGCTCTGGATACGAGGAAGCCGCGGCTCAGGGACTCATGGCCGGTATCAACGCCGTGCTGAAACTGGACGAACGGGAGCCGTTCATCCTTGACCGAAGCCAGGCGTACATCGGCGTGCTCATCGACGATCTGGTCACAAAGGGAACCAACGAGCCCTACCGTATCATGACAAGCAGGGCGGAGTACCGCCTCATGCTCCGGCAGGACAACGCGGACCTGCGCCTGACAGAGCTTGGTCATCAAGTCGGTCTGGTCAAGGAAGACCGCTACCAGCGGTTCCTGGAGAATAAAGCCGCAGTGGAGAAAGAGACGGAGCGGCTGAAGCATGTGATCATCAGCCCTCAGGCGGCGAATCCGCTTCTGGAGGAGCTGGGCAGCGCGCCGCTGAAATCGGCGCAGTCCCTGTTCGAGATGATGCACAGGCCGGAAGTGACGTATGATAACACGGCGTCCCTCGACCCTGACCGGCCGGTGCTTTCACGGCATCAGAAGACTTCCATGGAAGTCGAGATAAAGTACGGCGGATATATCCAGAAGCAGCTGGCGCAGATCGAGAAATTCAAACGTCTCGAGAACAAGAAGCTGCGCGCGGATATGGATTATTCGAAGATCGACGGCCTGCGGATCGAAGCGCAGCAGAAACTGGATGCGCTGAAGCCTGTTTCCATCGGTCAGGCTTCCAGGATCTCCGGAGTCTCGCCGGCAGATATCAACGTGCTGCTGATCTATCTGGAGAAACAGCGGCGCAGCAGAGGATAAAGCGATAGATGATGTCGTAACAGATGAAAGAATAGATGAAGGAACGGACGGATAAACGAACGAAGGAACGAATGAAGATATGGATGAACTGAAGTCCTACATTGAGAAACTGAACATCGACGGCGCGGATGAGAAAACGGAGCAGCTCCGGCAGTACATGGAAGGCGTGCTTTCCTGGAACGAGAAGGTGAACCTGACCGCCATCACGGATCGGCAGGCCTTTGTGCAGAAGCATTATATCGATTCCCTTCTATGCGCTGAAAGCCTTGCCTTTACTGCTTCATCGTCTATCTGCGATGTTGGAACGGGCGGTGGATTTCCCGGTGTTCCTCTGGCGGTCTGCTATCCGGACAAGGAATTCGTCCTGATGGATTCCCTGCAGAAACGCGTCAAAATCGTGCGCGAGCTCTGTGAGGAAATCGGGCTCGGAAACGTGACCGTGATCCACGGCAGGGCAGAAGAACTGGCCAGAAAGAAGGAGTACAGGGAGAACTTTGACCTCTGTGTCTCCCGTGCTGTTGCCAACATGCAGGTCCTGTCCGAATACTGTCTGCCCTTTCTGAAACCCGGCGGATATTTCATCGCCTACAAAGGCGCGGATTGTGAAGCGGAAATCAGCGATGCGTCACGCGCGATTCGGATCCTCGGCGGGGACAAGCCTCAGATCCAGGAACTTCCGCAGCTGGATCACAGTCTGGTCGTTGTGAGAAAGAAGGAACCGACTCCTGCGGCTTATCCGAGAAAAGCAGGAACGCCGGCGAAGAAACCTCTGTAATCAGACATCAATCAGAACATGCAACCATGAGGGAGAATAAACGAGAATAAACACAGGACATGAAATGGAAATAAATGGAAATCCATGCTCGTTGGTTTTTCCTAAAAGAATTCCGGAAGATAATCCCGAAAAAGAAAATGTTTCACGTGAAACATTTAAAACTTTTTTCGGGTTTTTCTTATTTTTTGATACTTTTTATATAGCGGGAAAGGAGAGGTTGGTATATAATCAGAAGTGATTTTGAAAGAGATAAAAAGGAGGTAATCGTGGGTAAAGCGATAGCGATATTCAATCAGAAGGGCGGCGTCGGAAAAACAACAACGAATATCAATCTGGCAGCTTGCCTGGCACTAAAAGGGAAGAAGGTTCTGATCCTGGATATAGACCCCCAGGGGAACACGACAAGTGGAGTGGGCGTATCAAAGAAGGATCTGGACCTGACAACACATGAAATACTTATAGAAGACGATCACCACCCGGCAGAAGCGGTCATTCCGACAGGCGTACCGAATCTGGATATCATGCCGGCAAGCGTACAACTGGCGGGTGCGGAAGTCGAACTTATCAATATGGCAGGCAGGGAAAAAAGGCTCAAGATGGCAATTGATGTCCTGAAGCCGGATTATGATTATATTTTCATAGACTGCCCGCCATCACTTGGCATACTGACAATCAACTCTCTGACGGCGGTGGACTCTGTCCTGATTCCGATCCAGTGCGAATTCTATGCTCTTGAGGGCGTAAGCCAGCTCATGAGCACGATTGACATTGTCAGAACGCACATGAACCCGAATCTTGAAATAGAAGGAGTAATCCTGAGCATGTTTGACGGTAGAACAAATCTGTCAGCTCAGGTAGTAGAGGAAGTAAAGAAATACTTCAAAGAGAAAGTCTATACTACTGTGATCCCAAGGAATGTACGTCTTGCGGAGGCGCCTAGCCACGGCATGCCGGTCATTCAATATGATCCGAGATCAACGGGAGCGCAGGCTTACATGGAGTTCGCTGAAGAATTCCTTGAAAACGAAAAGGAGAGGTAGATGGCTGCAAAGACCAAATCCAAAGGACTGGGAAAAGGACTGGAAGCGCTCTTTGGAGATGCTGAAGTCGCCCCTGTAGAGAAGAAACCGGCAGCAAAGAAGAAACAGGCAGATAACAGGAAATCAGAGAAGGTAGAAGAATCCCCTGTGGAAGAAGGCGGGGTTCTTTATGTTGATCTCAATGATATCAAACCGAACGCATCGCAGCCCCGGAAGGTTTTCGATGAGGAAAAACTGGAAGAACTTGCAGCGTCCATCCAGCAGCATGGACTCATACAGCCGATCGTCCTGCGTAAACTGGGCAAGGGATATGAGATCGTAGCAGGAGAAAGAAGATGGCGCGCCGCCAGACTGGCCGGGCTGAAGGAAGTCCCCTGCATCGTCAAAGAACTGACCGAAGAGGAAAACATGCTCTTGGCGATCGTTGAGAACATGCAGAGGGAGGACCTCAATCCCATCGAAGAAGCAGAAGGGCTGAAGAAAATGATCGACACCTACGGACTTACTCAGGAGCAGGTGTCATACAGCGTGGGGAAGAGCAGGCCGTATATCACGAACAGTCTCAGACTTCTGAAGCTTCCCGGAAAAGTCCAGCAGCTTACCGCAGAAGGAAAAATCACAACAGGTCACGCCAGAGCACTGGCGTCCGTTAAGAGCCAGCAGAGGCAGATCGACCTGGCAGCAAGAGCCGCCAAGGAAGGTCTCTCAGTGAGACAAATAGAGCAACTTGCGAGAGAGACCAAGCAGCCTCCGGAAAAGAAAAAGACAAGAAAAGTCAAAAGCGCCGATGAGAAGCGTGTCGAAGAGGATCTCAAGAACGCGCTCGGAACCAAAGTCAGCCTGAACCGCAAGGGCAAAGGCGGAAAGATCGAAATCGAGTTTTACAGCGCAGAAGAACTGGAACGGCTCATCGAATTATTGAGAAGCCTCGCGTAGAAATGTTTCACGTGAAACATCAAAACGTCGAGCGCCAAAAATGGTAAATAATGTTAGTTAATATAGAAAGAAGGTAACAAATGAGTACAACAGAAAGAAACGTTGGAACAATCTCAAGAGGCATCCGCTGCCCAATCATCCGCGAGGGTGATGACATCGGCAAGATCGTGGTCGACAGTGTGCTGAAAGCAGCTGAAACGGATGGTTTTGCATTGAGAGAAAGGGACATCGTCTGTGTGACGGAGTCAGTCGTAGCAAGGGCTCAGGGCAATTACGCCAGCGTCGACGCCATCGCGGCGGACGTGAAAGCCAAGCTGGGCGGCGAGACCGTAGGCGTCATCTTCCCGATTCTCTCAAGGAACAGATTCGCTATCTGCCTGCGCGGCATCGCCAAAGGCGCGAAGAAGATCGTCCTGATGCTGAGCTATCCGAGCGATGAAGTCGGTAACGCCCTCATCACCATGGATCAGGTGGACGAAGCAGGAATCAATCCGTACAGCGATGTGCTGGATCTTGCCAAGTACAGGGAACTGTTCGGAGAGAACAAGCACCAGTTCACAGGCGTAGATTATGTACAGTACTACAGCGACCTGATCAAAGACTGCGGCGCGGAAGTAGAAGTCATCTTCGCAAATCACGCAGAAGAGATCCTGAACTACACGAAGAACGTCCTCACATGCGATATCCACACAAGAGAAAGAAGCAAGAGACTGCTGAAGGCAGCCGGTGCAGAGAACGTCTACGGATTGGATGACATCCTGACAGCATCCGTTGACGGAAGCGGCTTCAATGAGACCTTCGGCCTGCTCGGTTCAAACAAGGCAACCGAAGACACGGTGAAACTGTTCCCGAGATCCGCTGAAAGCCAGCAGCTCGTAGAAGCGGTCCAGGCAGACTTCAAGGAGAGAACTGGCAAGAACGTTGAAGTCATGATCTACGGCGACGGCGCATTCAAGGATCCGGTTGGAAAAATCTGGGAACTGGCAGACCCGCGCGTAGGCGTCGCGTACACCAAGGGCCTTGAAGGAACGCCGAACGAGCTCAAGCTCAAGTATCTGGCGGACAATGATTTCGCAGACCTGTCCGGCGACGAACTCAAGGACGCCATCAAAGGCAGGATCACAGAGAAGGACGGCAGCCTGGTCGGCAAGATGGAATCAGAAGGCACAACGCCGCGTCAGCTCACTGACCTGATCGGCTCCCTGTGCGACCTGACCAGCGGCTCCGGCGACAAGGGCACCCCGATCGTCTTCATCCAGGGATACTTCGACAACTACACGACGGACTAATAGAGCATAAGAAGCCAGTCGTGCGAAACGGCATATACGAAGGGCTGTTGCACAGAATAGTGTGACAGCTCTTTTTCTATGCAGCAGATGGGGTGTTGCACTGAACTTCGACAGTTCTATTTATGTGCAGGGTGGAATGGAAGTGCCTGAGCGGATTCCACAGGAGCAGGTCAGACCATATGCGAAATGAACAAAGAGAACAGCGAAATCTCAGGCACTGTCTGAGCGGGCAGTGCCCGCGAGTTTGCCTGAGATTCTGTTCTCTGTGAATGAGCATCTATGGTCTGCAGCGACGAGGACCAAGCGAAGACACTTCCATTCCACCCGCACACAGTAGAAACTGAACCAGACACGCTTTAGTGCAATACCGCAGTAGTTCTTTAACGAAGTGGAAAATTTTGCCACAAGTATAGTATTCCGATTGTCTTTTTGATATAATTACACCGAAAAAGTCTATATTATATTCTTACATATAAATACAGAAGAATTAGAAGGAGATAAGTTATGACAGTCAGAATCGATGGGAAAAGTCTTACAGTCGAAGATGTGATCCATGTCTGCCGTGACTACGAGAAGGTCGAAATCACAGAAGACGCGAAGATCACAGTAAACAGATCCAGAGACTATGTAAGAGAGAAACTTGAAAACGATGCAGTCATTTACGGACTGACAACAGGATTCGGCAGATTCGCCAATGTTAAGATCTCATTCGAGGATACAGCCCAGCTGCAGAAGAACCTCATCATGAGCCACACCTGCTCCATGGGAAATCCTTATCCGAAACACTATGTCAGAGCAGCGATGCTCCTGAGATGCAACAATCTGACAAGAGGATTCTCAGGCATTCGTCTTTCGACGATCCAGACAATGATAGACATGCTGAACGCGGATATCATTCCTATCGTTCCGGAGAAGGGATCCGTTGGATCCTCCGGTGACCTGGCGCCGCTTTCCTGCATCGCCCTCGGTCTGATCGGAATGGGAATGGTCGAGTACAAAGGAAAGGTCGTCGAAGCCAAGGAAGCTTTTGAAGCAGAAGGACTCACGCCGGTAGAACTGGCAGCGAAAGAAGGTCTGGCGCTCAACAACGGCACCCAGATGATGACGGCTGTCGGACTGAACGTACTCTACGACGCCATGCAGCTTCTCATCACAGCAGACATCGCCGGCGCGCTGACAGGCGAAGCGATGCACGCGATCCGCAAGGCTTACGATCCTAAAGTGCACGCCATCAGAGGCCACGAAGGCCAGATGATCGAAGCGGAAAACATGAGACGGCTTCTCGATGGATCATACAACGCCAAGTGGCTCCACGAAACGAAGGTGCAGGATCCGTATTCCCAGAGATGTCTGCCGCAGATCCACGGCGCATCCAGAGACGCCATCAAGTATGTTTACGATAAAGTCACCACAGAAATCAATGCGGTAACAGACAATCCTCTGGTCTTTGCAGAAGAGGACGAAGTAATATCCGGCGGAAACTTCCACGGACAGCCCATGGCGCTGGCATTTGATTTCCTGAAGATCGCGATCTCAGAACTGGCGAACGTTTCCGAAAGAAGAATCGAGCGTCTCGTCAATTCACAGCTTTCGGAAGGACTGCCTGCATTCCTCGTGAAGAACGGCGGACTCAACTCCGGTTACATGATCGCGCAGTACGCAGCAGCATCTATGGTTTCCGAAAACAAAGTCTACGACCATCCGGCCTGCGTCGACTCCATCCCGACCTCCGCGAACCAGGAAGACCACGTATCCATGGGAACAACTTCCGCAAGGACCGCGGCGATGGTTCTTGACAACGCGCAGAAGGTCCTCGGAATCGAGCTGTCGGCAGCAGCCCAGGCGATCTGGCTCAGACAGGAGCAGGGCGAGAAGGGAATCGACAATCTGGCGCCTGCGACAAAGGTCGCTTATGACTTCATCAGAACAATCGCTGATCCAATAGAAGAAGATATCATCATGATCGATGAGCTGAAGAAGTTCGATAAGATCGTCAAAGACTTCTCATTGAATGAAGCAGTAGCAAAAGTAATTAACCTTAAATAAGAAGGGAGAGTTCCAATGTTAGAAAACAAAGCCATCGCAAACGCAATGACAATCAAGCTGGATCTGGGATATCCGGAAATGCCTGAGTTCCAGGAAGGTATCAGAAGAGCTCCGGACAGAGGCTTCAGACTGACCAAGGCGCAGACGAAGATCGCTCTGAGAAACGCGCTTCGCTACGTACCGGAAGAGCTCCACGAAAAGCTCGCGCCGGAATTCATGGAAGAGCTCAAGACCTACGGCAGAGTCTATGCATACAGATACAGACCGGCAGGCCGCATCTACGGCAAACCGATCGATGAATACAAAGGAAACTGCCTGGCAGGCAAAGCCTTCCAGGTCATGATCGACAACAACCTGGACTTCGAAGTAGCGCTGTATCCATACGAACTCGTTACTTACGGAGAGACCGGTTCTGTATGCCAGAACTGGCTCCAGTACAATCTCATCAAGAGATATCTGGAAGAGATGACAGACGAGCAGACACTGGTCGTCGAGTCCGGACATCCTCTGGGACTGTTCCCGTCCAAGCCGGAAGCACCGCGCGTCATCATCACAAACTCCATGATGATCGGCATGTACGACAACCTGGAAGACTGGGAAGTCGCAGAAGAAATGGGCGTCGCCAACTACGGACAGATGACAGCCGGCGGCTGGATGTACATCGGACCGCAGGGAATCGTTCACGGAACATTCAACACGATCCTCAACGCAGGACGTAAGGAACTGGGCGTTCCGGAAGACGGCGACCTGGCAGGAAAGACATTCGTATCCTCAGGTCTGGGCGGCATGAGCGGTGCGCAGCCAAAGGCAGCGAACATCGCAAACGCAGTCGGTATCTTCGCAGAAGTCGACCAGTCAAGAATCGACACAAGACATGATCAGGGCTGGGTCGACGTCGTATGCCAGGACCTGGACGAAGTATTCAGACTCGCCCAGGAAAAGATCGACGCCAAAGAAAGCATCTCGATCGCATATCACGGAAACATCGTAGACCTGCTTGAATCAGCAGTAGAGAGAAACTTCCATATCGACCTGCTGTCAGACCAGACATCATGCCACAATGTATACGACGGCGGATACTGCCCGGTAGGATACACC
Organism: Candidatus Allocopromorpha sp.; assembly: GCA_045114655.1. Lineage (GTDB taxonomy): Bacteria > Bacillota > Clostridia > Peptostreptococcales > Anaerovoracaceae > Lentihominibacter. The sequence continues at coordinate 11,018 of JBGUKV010000168.1, forward strand.
TTCGAAGAAAGAACACAGATGCTCCACGAAGACAGAGACAAGTTCTGCAAGGAAGTCGACAAGACACTGCACAGACACTATGCGGCGATCAAGGCGCTGACAGAGAAGGGCACCTACTTCTTCGACTACGGCAACTCCTTCATGAAGGCGATGTACGACGCGGGCGTCAAGGAACTCTCCAAGAACGGCATCGATGACAAAGACGGATTCATCTGGCCGTCCTACGTAGAGGACATCATGGGTCCGGTACTCTTTGACTACGGATACGGCCCGTTCAGATGGGTATGCCTGTCCGGCAAGCCGGAAGACCTCAGAGCGACCGACCAGGCAGCCATGGACGTCATCGACCCGAACAGACGCGGTCAGGACAGAGACAACTGGATCTGGATCAGAGACGCAGAGAAGAACAAACTGGTCGTCGGAACCCAGGCCAGGATCCTCTATCAGGACGCGGAGGGAAGAAGAGACATCGGGCTGGCATTCAACAAGCTGGTCAGAGAAGGCAAGATCGGCCCGGTCATGATGGGAAGAGACCACCACGACGTTTCCGGAACGGACTCCCCGTTCAGAGAGACCTCCAACATCAAGGACGGTTCCAACGTTATGGCGGACATGGCGGTGCAGTGCTACGCAGGAAACGCAGCCAGAGGCATGAGCCTTTGCGCGCTGCATAACGGCGGCGGCGTAGGCATCGGCAAAGCCATCAACGGCGGCTTTGGTCTGCTCCTCGACGGAAGCGAAAGAGTCGACAAGATCCTGCACTCCGCGATGATGTGGGATGTTATGGGCGGCGTTGCCAGAAGAAACTGGGCGAGAAACGAGCACGCCATCGAAACATCCGTCGAATACAACAAGAACTACGCAGGCAAGGGCCACATCACGATCCCGTACCTCGTAGACGACAGCATCATCGACGAGACCGTCGACAAATTCGTTAAATAATTTCGTGCAAAAGCAACACATATTTTAGTAAGGAATAACATGGGAAGAGTTTTAATTAAAAATATCGGCTGCCTTCAGACGCCTGAAGGCAGCTACAGCCACAAAGGCAGCAAGCAAGGAGAGAACAAGAAATACATCAACGCCGAGATCGCCATCGAAGACGGCGTCATCGTCGAGATCAAATCCGGCGGCCGCAAGGTTACAGGACCTTTTGACGAAGAAATCGACGCCGAAGGGAAACTGGTCACACCTGGTCTGGTTGACGGCCATACGCACATGGTCTTCGGCGGCTACCGGCAGCACGAGGTCGCCATGAAACTGGCGGGCGCGGATTATCTGGACATCCTGCGCGCCGGCGGCGGCATTCTCGACACCGTACGCAAAACCAGAGAAGCCTCGAAGGAAGAACTCTATGAGAAGACAAAGGGTTTCCTCGATGAGATGCTGAGCATCGGCGTCACCTCCTGCGAAGCCAAGAGCGGATACGGTCTGGATAAGGAATCCGAGATCAAGATGCTGGAGGTCATAGGCGATCTGGCAGAGGATCATCCGATGGATGTTGTCCCGACATTCCTGGGACCGCACGCGGTGCCGCCTGAATACGAAGGCCGGGGCGACGAGTACATCGAGATGACCTGCCAGGAGATCCTGCCGGAGATCCGGAAGCGCAATCTGGCCGTCTACTGCGACGTCTTCTGCGAAGACTCCGTCTTCAACGCGGAGCAGAGCAGGAAGTACCTGACCTGCGCCAGAGACATGGGCTTCGGACTGAAGGTCCATGCAGATGAGATCGAAGCCATCGGCGGAACAGAGCTTGCGGGAGAACTGGAAGCAGCATCAGCAGAGCATCTCATCGCGATCACAGAGTCGGGAATGGACGCCATGGCCAAAGGCGGCGTCACAGCGATGTGCCTGCCGGCAACGTCATTCTACCTGAACAAGACCTTCGCGCCTGCGAAGGAAATGATTGAAAAGGGCATTCCGGTCGCTATGGCAAGCGACTTCAATCCGGGATCCTGCCCGTCGCTGAACCTGCAGTTCGTCATCAACCTCGGGTGCCTCAAGTACAAACTGACGCCGGAGGAAGTGCTGACGGCCGTCACCATCAACCCGGCATGCGCCATCGGCCTCGGGGAAAAGGTCGGTACCGCAGAGGTCGGCAAACAAGCGGATCTGGTCATCTGGGACGCGCCGGATTTCGAAATGATCTGCTACAGATTCGGCTCCAATATGGTGGACAGAGTCATCAAGAAGGGTAGCCTTGTAACTGCCTGAACACATCAGGCAGTTAAGAAGATAGAAGTTATTGCGAAGGAATAATGAAAAGGAGAACACAGAATATGAAACTGATCGACCTGAAACTGGACGAGTATCTGGACATCCTGATTTCCGACGAACCGGCACCGGGCGGCGGAAGCGTCAGCGCGCTGGCATGCGCACAGGGAGCGGCCCTGGTATCCATGGTATGCGACCTGACGACGATGAAGAAGAAATATGCGGATGACCATGAACTTTGCGAACAGATCAAGGAAGAAGCGGTAAAGCTCTACGCTGATTTGAAGGCAGCGATCGATAAGGATACGGACGCCTATAATCTGGTGGCGGCTGCATTCAAGATGCCGAAGGAAACGCCGGAAGACAAGGCGGCCAGAAAACAGGCCATCGCAGACGGAACGCTGGAAGCGACGAAGGTTCCGCTCAGCGTCATGAAGATGGGAATGGAAGGACTGCGTCTGGCAGACAGACTCTACGGACATTTCAACAAGAACTGCGCCAGCGATCTGGGCGTAGGCGTCATCAACTTCAAGACCGGCATACAGGGAGCATGGATGAATGTCAAAATCAATCTCCCCGGCGTCAAGGATGAGGCCTTTGCGGCAGAAGCGGAAGCAGAAGGCAAGAAGATCCTGGCAGAGGCAGCCGAGATCGCAGACAGATTATACAAGTCAATTGAGGAGGAACTGTAATGGCTAAAATTATCGAAAGCATACCAAATATCAGCGAAGGAAGAAATAAAGAAGTAATCGAAGCGTGCGTGGACCAGATCAGAAATACACCGGGATGCACACTGCTCGACTACTCATCCGACGAAACGCATAACAGATCCGTTATCACATACATGGGTAGCCCGAAAGCCTGCGAAGAGGCAAGCGTCAAGCTGGCGAAGAAAGCCGTTGAGCTGATCGACCTCACCAAGCACGAGGGCGGACACCCGAGAATGGGCTGCGTGGACGTTATGCCGTTCGTTCCGATCAAGGAAGCGACTACAGAGGACTGCATCGAGCTGTCAAAGAAGGTCGGCGAAAGAATCGCGGCGGAAGCGGATCTGCCGGTATTCCTCTATGAGGATTCCGCAACAGCCAAGCACAGAAAGAACCTGGCGAAGATCAGAAAAGGCCAGTTCGAAGGTATGGCTGAGAAGGTCAAGGAAGACAAGTGGTGCCCGGATTTCGGCGGACAGAGGATCCACCCGACCGGCGGCGTTGTAGCAGTAGGCGCAAGACCTCCTCTCATCGCGTTCAACATCAACCTGGCAACAGACAATGTCGAGATCGCCAAGAACATCGCGAACATCATCCGCGAAGTCAAGGGCGGCTTCAAGTGCGTCAAGGCTATGGGGCTTTTGCTTGAAGAGAGAAATGTGGCACAGGTATCCATCAACATGACGAACTTCAACATCACGCCGCTGCACAGAGTGCTGGAACTTGTCAGAAGAGAAGCTGCCAGATACGGCGTCAACGTGATCGGAACGGAAGTCATCGGACTGGCGCCGATGAAGGCGTTCTTTGACGCAGCAGAGTATTATCTGCAGATCGAAGACTTTGACCCGGACGTACAGGTCATCGAGAATCACTTGCTGTAAAGCTGAAATCAACACCACCTTAGGAGTGGCTAGTAGGAGGTGAGGACGTATGACTGATCAGGTTTTGAAAGGAGAATCCTCTCTGGCGGACGAAATCGTCCAGATTTTGAGAAGCAGGATCATAAACGGTGAATACGCCATCGGAGAAAAACTGGTAGAAAACAAAATCGCCAAGGAACTTAAAGTCAGCAGGACGCCGGTAAGGGAAGCGTTCAAGCAGCTGACGAAGGAGAACCTTATCGAGTATGTGCCGAATAAAGGCTGTTTCGCCAAGGGGTTCGAGCAGAACGACCTGCAGGACATCTATGCCGTCAGGATCGCGGTCGAACAGCTGGCTGTAGCCTGGGCAATCAAAAACAAGACGGATGAAGACATGGCAAGGCTCAAAGAGCAGCTTGAGGTCATGAGTCTTTATACTGCCAGCGGGATGGTGGAGAAACTCATCCAGGCCGACGAGGAGTTCAACAATGTCCTGTATCAGATGGCCCGGAGCCGGTTCATCACCCAGGCATTGCGGTCTTACCAGGAGTACATCGATCTGGCCCGGCAGGGAATCCTCGCCAGACGCGAGAATCTGCCGGAGATCCTGGAAGAACACAAAAGCATTTACGACGCGGTGGACGCCGGCAACGAAGAAGCTGCGAAGGCAGCAGTCGAACGGCATCTGAAGGCCGCAGCCAAGAGAGCCGAAGCAAGGTGGCTGTAAAGAAAAAAACATTATATCCCTTCATGTACTCGTCCGCGTTTTTCGCGGGCGGGTCTTTTATTGCAGCAAATCGTACAGGGATTGTACCTAAACAGTTTTTAAACCTATGCGACCCTTGACAGATAAGGGCGGAAGCGTTATATTAGTGTAGCTGTTTAATTATTTATTTGGGTAAAGCGCTGAAGCAACAAGAGCGCAATAATAATCAAACACAGTAAAACTATATTAAAGGAGAAAGATAGATGATCAAGATTCTGAAAAAAGGCGAATACGTATTGGACGACGTACTGATCAGAGACAGATCCGGCAGAGATGTCAGCCAGGTCGTTTCAGAAATCGTTTTTGGTGTGAAGATGGGCGGGGACCCGACCCTGAAGAATTACACCAAGACGCTGGACGGCGCGGATGTGAAGGATCTGGAACTCACGAAGGAGGAGATCGATGCAGCGGTAGCGGAGGTGCCGGCAGATGTCATGGAGACACTGCAGGAGGCAGCCGACCGGATCGCCTTTTATCATAAAGCACAGCTCAAGGAAGGCTATGTCCTCGAGGAAGACGGCGTGAAGCTCTGCCAGAAGGTGACTCCGCTGAAGAGAGTCGGCATCTACATTCCGGGCGGCACGGCGGCGTACCCGTCGACCGTTCTGATGAACGCGATCCCGGCGAAGATCGCCGGCGTTGGGGAGATCGTTATGGTATCTCCACCGTCTAAGGACGGCTGCATTGCGCCTGTTATTCTGGCGGCGGCGAAGATCGCCGGCGTTGACAGAGTGTTCCGCATCGGCGGCGCCCAGGCAGTAGCTGCGCTGGCCTACGGGACGGAGTCTGTTCCGATGGTGGACAAGATCGTAGGACCCGGAAACGCCTATGTAGCGGAAGCGAAGCGGCAGGTCTTCGGACAGGTCGGAATCGATCTCATCGCAGGACCGAGCGAAGTACTTGTCATTGCGGACAAAGGCAGCGACGCGCGCATCGTGGCGGCAGACATGCTGTCACAGGCAGAGCATGACAGGATGGCGACAGCCGTGCTGATCACAACAGATCAATTCGTGGCAGAAAGAACCGCGGAGCAGCTTGAAATGCAGCTGGCGGATCTGCCGCGGCAGGACATCGCCAAGGAGTCCATCGAAGTCAACGGCAAGATCATCATCGCGGATACGATCGATGAGGCGATCGACCTTGCCAACAAGCTGGCTCCGGAGCATCTGGAACTGTTCCTGGACGATGCGGAGAAGTACGCCGACAAGATCGAAAACGCCGGATCGGTGTTCGTAGGCAAAAACTGTCCGGAAGCGCTTGGCGACTACTTCGCAGGACCGAACCATACGCTGCCCACTTCGGGCACCGCGAGATTTGCAAGTCCTCTGACTGTAGACGACTTCACCAAGAAAATGTCACTGACCTTCTATGACCCGGCAGCTCTCGAATACGCCAAGGATAAGGTGGCGCTGCTGGCCAGAGAAGAGGGGCTCGAAGGACACGCCAGGTCCATATTGAGCCGATTTGAATAGACCGGGACGGGGGGGGGGCGCCCGCCCCGCGAGGGCGCACAACAAAGATTTTAAATCACGCAATATTAACTAACAAAGAAAAACCCAAGTTT
>JBGUKV010000169.1:0-2020 GCA_045114655.1 Candidatus Allocopromorpha sp.
CCGCCGTCATTGACCTTCTTCATATCTACCACTGTCTGATAGACAATCTGATAATGATATGGCTCCGTATCTGTCCCAGGAATCGTATAGGTCCAGGACGAATCGCTGTGTGAAGTCAGTGACGTATAGGGAACTTGCCTGGTATCAACAAGATTTCCGCTGTGGTCATAGACATTTACCGTAATTTCAGTCCCGTAATACTTCATGTAGCCTGTTGAATCAGCGGAAATCGTGTCCGTAATGGTATCGCCCTTAACAGACGCCAGGGACAGCTCGTTATAGTCGATCGTCCATTCGATGATCTTATCGCCGCTTTCTGTAAGGCCTGCTTCCGTTCCGTCACTCTTCGTCGTCCATTTATACCGGATCTCTCTCGAGTATTCTCCTTTGTGCGGATCCCCTCCTTCAGGCTGTGCCGTCACTGTGTTCTTCGTCTGGTCGACAGTCAGCTTTCCGTCATTATCCATGTCTTTCGAAAAATCCGCTATGCCGGTATACGTGATCGTGATCTCCTCGCCATCCGCCATGGATGCGAATGTATAATCAAAACCGTTTGGCGCCCCATTGTCCGTATAAGAGCTGCTGTTCCCGCTGACCTGCACATCGTTATTGAAAATGACCGCATTTCCGGAGATGACGTCTCTCACATTTACATTCGTACAACCCCCATCTGCAGTAACCGTTATCGTGTAGTGGAAAATCCCGGTATGCTCGTCATATTCAGCAGACTTTGTCGCGTATGCCTGACCGCCCTTCGGTTCTTCAAATACAATATGCCGTACAACATCTTCGCTGAACTCGATTCTGGTCGTATCGTCATCGAATACAGCATCAAATATGAATCGAAAACTTACATTTGTGGATGCTGCAAGTCTGTGGTAATCACTGTCGCTCTGATTGAATTGTATTTCCAGAAGGCCGTCTGTTCCCAGATGGTAGCGGGCTCCGACCTGATACGTCTTTCCTTTATACACGACATTGATATTCATAGTGTCTGACTGTTCGGCTAATACTTCAACTCCGTCAGGCAACTGGTATGTCAATGTCCCGTCATTTTTGAACTGATAAGCAGAATCCTCGGTGAACGTTGCGATCAGATCGTAATGCACACCCTTTTCAACAATATACGCTCCCGTACTGTCCTGTACTGCGCCGGCTATGACAACATTTTTCAGGAAGTCTGAGAGATTGGTGCTCTCCACCGGGTCCGTTACTTTTATAACATAGCGGGACGAGTCCTTCATTGTGATCGTCAGCGTCTCTTCCGTCACAAAGGATTCCTTTGTCTTAAGGATCCAGTCATCGCTGAACAGGCCGAAAAATCCCGCCTTTGTGACTTCAAGAAGATCCGGATTTGAGAACTCTGCATCCAGGACGTCTGCGACAAAGGCACTCCCTGATGTGTACTTCTGTCCGTCTCCGGCAATTCCGAGAGCCTCAGCCAGTTCACTCAGCATCATTTCTCCGCCGCCGGGAAGCTTATAGAAGTAGCCGTTATACTCAAAATCGACAGTATAGATGACGCCGTAAACAGAGAAACTCTCTGCTTCGAACTCTACTCTGCTGGCATCCGCATCGCTGACTTCAACAACTTCAGCGCCCTCTTTTCCAAAATGCACTGCGCTCGCATCGATCTGCGCTTCCGCACCGGAATCTGCCTCTGCCACCGGCTGATCATAAGTAATATTGACACTTACATTCGCCGCCGGCTGAACTTCCTTCCCGTCAGCCATGATCCTGATATCGAAGAATCTTGCCTGCTCCTTCGGAAGCACCTGGTCCTTATCAAGGCCCATCGCCGCCTTCGCCTGTGCAAGATATTTCTTATATGCAGCCGTGCCATTCTCAATTTCTGTGACTTCAAGGACCGCATTTGCCGGAATCTCTGCCTCTGCACTATATGCGAGCGTGACAGTATAATCACTGCCCCTTACAGTAAGGGTGCCGCTTCCGGCTATTCCGCTTTCCTTCGATGTCTCCGCCTTTTCAGACGTTCTCTCCGACCTGCTGTCTGCAGAAT
>JBGUKV010000170.1:0-2189 GCA_045114655.1 Candidatus Allocopromorpha sp.
GCCTCAACAACGTTCGTGTAGTTGCCGCCCGCGCAGCCTGCGATGATGCCCTGCTGCACCTGAAGCCTGCCGTCCTTGATCTTGTCGAGCATTGTGAACTTCGCCCTGCCCTGTGCGATGCGGTCCGCCTCAACTTCCACAGTGCGGAGGATATCCTCGAGGTTCGCGTTGAGCTCATCGATCGTATAGGTGTTGCTGGGATGGAAGGGAAGCGCGATCATGGGCTTGACGCTGCTCAGGTCCACATATACGCAGCCGTCATAATACGCGACATCCGCAGGATTCAGTTCTCTGTAGTCATCCGGTCTTCCGTGGGAAGCCAGGAACTCCTTCGTATCCTCATCCGTTCTCCATACAGAGGACAGGCAGGTGGTCTCAGTCGTCATGACATCGACGCCGTTCCTGTAATCTGTGGTCATAGTGGAGACGCCGGGTCCTACGAATTCCATGACCTTGTTCTTAACATAACCCTTCTTGAATACTGCGCCGATGATCGCAAGTGCGATATCCTGCGGTCCGACGTAAGGAGCGGGCTTGCCGTCGAGATAGATCGCGACCACACCGGGATAAGCGACGTCATAAGTATCCCTCAGGAGCTGCTTGCCGAGCTCTCCGCCGCCTTCGCCGATGGCCATTGTGCCGAGGGCGCCGTAACGGGTGTGGGAGTCGGAGCCCAGGATCATCTTTCCGCAGCCGGCCATAGTCTCACGCATGTACTGGTGGATAACGCCGATGTGCGGAGGAACATAGATGCCGCCGTATTTCTTTGCCGCAGTGAGGCCGAACATGTGGTCATCCTCGTTGATCGTACCGCCGACCGCGCACAGGGAGTTGTGGCAGTTGGTCAACACATAGGGCAGCGGGAACTTTTCCATTCCGGAAGCCCTTGCTGTCTGGATGATCCCTACGAAAGTGATGTCATGGGATGTCATCGCGTCGAACCTGATGCGCAGGTTGTCCATGTCATCGGATATATTGTGTGCCTTCATGATCGAATATGCGATCGTTCCTTTTTTGGCCTCTGCAGGATCAGCCTTTTTGCCGGTCATCTGCTCTACCCTGGCAGCCTCTGCCTCGGGGACGATTTCATTGCCGTTTACAAGGTAAACACCGCCGTCATACAATTTAACCATTGCTTAACCTCCTCTTGTTGTGTATCTGTCATTTCACTTAACGACCTTATGTCTATAATGCTACAGAAGCATAATTAATCTAAAGTGACTTAATTATGACATTTTTGTCATCTTCGGCACAAAACGACCTCTGGGGTAGTTTGTCCACAGATGGGGTCAAACTACCCCAGAGGTCTCTATGTTACCCCAGAGGTCTCTATGTCAAAAAAAGAGCAGCCCGCCGGAATCGAGCTGCTCTTATTGCGATAGTTGTAACTCCATATTGCATGAAGTACTACTGTTGGCTGGCTTATTCAGTTTTTGTACTGCTGTTCACGGTTGACAGCGGACTGCGTTCTCTGTCAATTTTCTTATGTAAAGTCCTTCACAATCTTCATGTATTCCTGCGCGTGATACGGAATGTAGCTGTTCATGCGGTACGCGGCGACGAAGTCTACCGTTGTGTTCGGTTTGCCCACAGAGAAAAAGGCCAACTTGTCCGTACATGCGATATGTCTCAGGTGTGTCTCTGTGATAAAAGCAACGCCGAAATTCCTTGCTGCAAGTTCCGCCTCCGCCTGTATGTTCCCGGTCTCCAGGATGATATTCGGTTCCATTCCAGCGTTCTTAAAGAGCTGGTCCGTAATGCTCCTCGTCCTCTGTCCCGGTACCTGCATGATCACATTCTGGTCAGACAGAAGGCGCATGTCTATATGCGGGTACTTGCAGTCGCGCATTTTGACGCCCATTTTACTTAACTTATTTTCCTTGGATGTAACGAGCAGCAGTTCCTCGCGGCTCATCACTGTGTAGTCAATATTTTTATCGCTCTCAAACCGGTTGAAGAATGCGAGGTCGATCTCGCCCTCCTGGATGAGCCGCACGAGCACATCCGACATCTCCTCCCGGATCATGATCCTCACTTCCGGATACAGACTCCGGAATATGGGCAGCGTGCAGGGGAGCATGTACGTCCCGCGCATCGCCGGGAAGCCGATCTTGAGGACCCCTTCATTTTTACTGATGATATCGCCCATCTCCTGATCCAGCTCCTTTTTCAGCTGAAGGATCTCGCGG
>JBGUKV010000171.1:0-14431 GCA_045114655.1 Candidatus Allocopromorpha sp.
GATTTCACCGCATCGTCTTTTCCGGAAGGTTTCTCCACAGGCGGAGCATTCTTCGCTGCTTCTTTATTGATCTTTCTCTGCTGTAACGCGCCTTTGATAAACCCGACTCCTATGCTTGCCACCGCAAACAATGCCAGAAATATAAGTGCCCATTTTATTGACATACGCTCGAACTCCTTGTCCTCTTATTTTCCTTACTGAAATTATACTGTGATTCACTATCATCCCGCAACACTGAGTGTGCTAATATTGAGAAAAAAGCATTGAGAGAAAAAAACTCCCCACCGCCGTGACGGCAGTGAGGAGCCTGGTTTGCTTTTGCATGAATATCTTATTTCTCGTTTACTGCGATCCAGATTTCCCCGTAGTAGTTTGGGTCGTCTGTGTTATCCGATGGATACACCTCGAGCTCAACGCCTCCGGCATACTCGTATCTGCCGCTGCCCGGGAAGAACTCGCTAACGATCTTCCTGTATGTCTCAATAAAGACATCCGGCATTTTCCCTTTGAACGGGAATACCGCGTAGGTGTATTCCGGAAGCTCAACGACTTCAAGGCCCGGCTCTACCGGTGCGCCGTTATATTCGGCACCGATTCCATATGGGAACATATCTCCGTCTATCTCAAGCGAGAAGCAGATTCCCAGAAGCCCGGCAAGCTTCGGGTTTTCAGGAATATAGCGGATGATCTTCTGCATCGTCCCATCCTGTCCGCATTTTGCCCAGAACCCTGTAATGTCAGGTGTTCCTGCTCCGGTTTCCGGTTTGTGAACCGTTTCTCTCTTGCAAATCACTTTGATTGCGCCTGGTTTCTCAATTCGATAATCCATTTCTTTTCCTCCTGTCAGTATCAGTTTCACAGACAGTTTTGAAAAGGATTTGACTGTGCCGCCGTTTCTGGCTTCGGTCGGTGTGACGCCGTGAAACCGCGAAAAGGCACGGGTGAAGCTCTCCGGCGTTTCATACCCGTACTTGAGCGCAATGTCGATCACCTTCTCATCGCTTCCTCTGAGTTCATCCGCCGCGAGTGAAAGGCGCCTCATCCGGATATAATCGCCCAGCGTATAGCCGCACATGATGCTGAATACTCTCTGAAAATGAAACGCTGATGAATAGGCCTCCTTCGCCACCGCATCATAGTCGATTTCTTCCGTCAGATGTGCTTCCGTGTAATCGATTGCTCTCTGTATGCCTTTGATCCAGTCCATATCCATTTCCTCCTGTCCTGTGACTAGATACTAACAGGCGCAGGCGTCAGCGTCTTGATTTCAAGTGCTGCGCGATGTCAGCCTCCCAGTTCGATCATCCGGTCGATCGGTTTTCTGGACTCTTCGATTTCCTGCGGGCTCAGGATGATTTCTTCACCTGCGGTCCCCATGATGCAGTCATAGACGTTCTCCAATGTTGTGATGCGCATATTTTCGCAGACGCATTTCTCTGAGAGCGAATAGAACACTTTGTCAGGGCACTCTATTCTCAGATGATCAACAATGCTGTTCTCGGTTCCAATGACAAACTCCGAGCGGCTGCTCTCCTTGGCGTACTTCATGATCCCGGTCGTGCTCCCGGCGTAATCCGCCAGTTCCGTTACCTCTGCGATGCATTCAGGATGGACCAGGATCTCCGCATCCGGATGAAGCTCTCTCGCCCTCTTCACATCGTCTGCCGTGATCATCCTGTGTGACGGGCACCCCTCACCGGAAAAGGCGAAGGTCTTCTCCGTGATCTGATTCGCGATCCAGCCGCCCAGGTTCGGGTCCGGAACAAACAGGATCTTCTCCTCCGGCATGTTTCCAATGATCTTCATGGCCGATGAGGATGTTACAACCACATCGACTGCACGTTTCAGATCGGCAGTCGTGTTGATATACGCGCACACGGTATGCTCCGGATACTTCTCCTTCAGTTCGAGAACGTCCTCCCTGCTCAGCTGGTCCGCCATGGGACAGCCTGCTTTTGCATTGGCGAGAAACACGTGCTTATCCGGCGCCAGTGTCTTGACCGTCTCGGCCATGAACCGGACCCCGCACATGATCACATTCTTCTGCGGCGCCTTCTGCGCCTGCAGGCTGAGGCCGTAAGAGTCTCCCATGTAATCTGCGATCTCCCAAAGTTCGTGATCCTGATAAGCGTGCGCCAGAATGCAGATATCCTTTTCCTTTTTCAGTCGCAAAATCTCTTCCTGCAGTTCCTGTTTATTCATTTGATTCTCCTTTACTGGTCTGTATGCTTTGATCTGTATGCTTTGATCCGTTTACTCCATGAAGCCCGGGTAGGCTTTCCTCCCAATTCCGTATCTATTTTAACAAAGGCTCTCCATATGTCAAGATATATATCTATACAGGTGTCTTGACACCCTGCGCCTTCTGTGGTACATTCCTTACGGATCGGTAATTCTAACTTGCTATTCCAACTGATTATTCCAACTGATTATTCTTACGTCTGCTTTTGTTCAGCGAAGAGAAAGGAAACTGAGTAAAATGAAAACAGATATTCTGATCATCGGAAGCGGCTGCGCGGGACTCTATGCCGCCCTCCATCTTCCGTCTGATAAACAAGTCACCGTGATCACGAAGGCGGATCTTGAGAGCAGCGACTCTTTTCTCGCCCAGGGCGGCATCTGCATGCTGCGGGATGAAAGCGATTATGATGATTACTTCCACGACACGATGAAGGCCGGTCACTATGAAAACAACCGTGTGTCCGTGGACATTATGATCCGGGAATCCCAGCGCGTGATCGCCGATCTGATCAGCTACGGCGTCGATTTCGAGCGCGAGGAAGACGGCAGTCTTGCCTTTACAAGAGAAGGCGCACACTCAGAAAAGCGCATCCTCTTCCACGAGGACATTACCGGCAAGGAAATCACCAGCAAACTGCTGGCGCGTGTCAGAGAACGTTCCAACGTGACGCTGATGGAATACACGACTATGGTCGATCTGATTGAAGAAAAGAACACGTGCTATGGCGCTGTCGTGCATCTGAAGGACGGTGAACTTGCCACCATTGAGGCGAGGTTCACGATCCTCGCCTGCGGCGGCATCGGCGGACTGTACCGCCACTCCACGAACTTCCGTCACCTGACAGGCGATGCGCTGGCGATCTCTCTGCGTCATGGGATCAAACTGGAGAACGTCAATTACGTTCAGATCCATCCGACAACCTTCTATACGGAAAACGCAGAGGAACGTTCCTTCCTGATCTCGGAATCTGTCCGGGGCGAAGGCGCTCTGCTCTACGATAAGAATATGGAACGCTTCGTCGATGAACTCCAGCCAAGAGATGTTGTGACAAAGGCAATCCTGGCGCAGATGGAAAAGGATGGGACGGACCACGTCTGGGAAGACCTCCGGCCGATCCCAAAAGAGGAACTGCACAGTCATTTCCCGAACATCGTCGCCTACTGCAGGCAGCATGGCTATGATCCGGAAACAGAATGCATTCCGGTCGTTCCTGCGCAGCATTACTTTATGGGCGGCGTGAAGGTCAATTCGGACAGCGCCACCTCCATGAAACAGCTGTACGCCATCGGAGAAACTGCATGCAACGGCGTCCACGGCAAAAATCGTCTGGCAAGCAATTCGCTGCTGGAGAGCCTGGTCTTCGCCGGCAGAGCCACCACTGATCTGATTCTCCACTACGCTTCTGCGCAGGAAAACCCGAAACTGGTCGCCAATGTCCGTCTGGAGAAGTACCGCGACTGGGATTCCTTCAGCGAAGAAAATAACGAGCTGGTCCGCAAGGCCATCAGTCAGGCGGAGTGGATCATGGAAGAAGAAGCGCTTCTGAACGCGGAAGGGAGTATGGAATAATGTTCGATCCTGTAACCTTGTCTTTGAATGTAGACCCTCTTATCATGAGCGCATTGAGGGAGGACATTACAAGTGAAGATGTTTCTACAAACAGCGTCATGCCGAGAAGCTGCCCCGGAACAGCCGATCTGATCTGCAAAGAAGACGGCGTGATCTGCGGCCTGCAGGTCTTCGCCAGAGTCTTCGAACTTCTGGATCCGGATACGCAGATTTCGTTTGATGTGACGGAGGGTGAAGCAGTCACAAAAGGACAGCATCTTGCCAGCGTGACCGGTGATATACGTATCATCCTTTCCGGAGAGCGGACTGCCCTGAATTATCTCCAGCGCATGAGCGGCATCGCCACCAACGCCAGGAAGATGTCTCAGCTTCTGGAGGGAACCGGGATCCGCCTTCTTGACACACGCAAAACCACACCGAACAACCGGATCTTCGAAAAATATGCCGTGCGCATAGGCGGCGGCTTCAACCATCGCTACAATCTGACCGACGGAGTCATGCTGAAAGACAACCATATCGGCGCGGCCGGCGGTGTCCGGGAAGCCGTGGAGGCTGCCAGGGAATACGCCCCCTTCGTCCGCAAGATCGAAGTCGAAACAGAGAATCTGGATATGGTCCGGGAAGCAGTCGAAGCCGGCGCGGATATCATCATGCTGGACAACATGGATCATGATCAAATGCAGGATGCCATCCGTCTCATCGATGGCCGCGCGGAAATCGAGATTTCCGGAAACGTGACGGCAGAACGCATCAACAGCATCCGGGATCTTGCAGTGGATTATATCTCCAGCGGCGCACTGACCCATTCCTCACCGATTCTCGATGTATCGCTGAAGAATCTGCACCCCATCGATTGATCTGCCAAGTAACTGATATAAAGGAGCAAACCTTGAAAGGAAACGAACGAAGAGAGAATATTATTCGCGAACTGCTGGCGGAAGGCGCTCCCGTCTCCGCCGGTACGCTCGCAAAAAAATACAGCGTCAGCCGTCAGGTAATCGTACAGGACGTGGCGCTTTTGCGCGCGCAGGGTCTGAAGATCCAATCTACCTCCCAAGGATACCTTCTGGACGACGCAGCGCACAGCAGCCGCGTGTTCAAGTCTTTGCATTCCGATGAAGAGACCGCTGAAGAACTCACGATTTGTGTTGATCTCGGCGGCTGCGTTGAAGATGTGTTCGTGTATCACCGCGCCTACGGCGTGATCCGCGCCGATCTGAACATCAATTCCCGTCTGGACATCCGGCGCTTTATTGAAAACGTTTCCAGCGGCAATTCCCGCCTTCTGAAAAACATCACATCCGGATACCACTACCATACAGTTACAGCAGACAGTAAGGAGATCCTTGACCTGATCCAGCAGGCCCTTTCAGAGCGAGGCTTCCTGGCGCCGCTCACTGACTATGAGCCGGTCGACTTCCACGGTGACGAGTAAGTTTCCGCGCATCAATGTGCCTTTGGGCCTGACAGAAGCACCTGCTGCAGAGTGGCTTTCATGCTTGGGATATCGAGCGGCTTTGCAATATGCCCGTTCATTCCGACTTCTTCGGCTTTCTTGATATCCTCCTGGAACGCGTTCGCCGTCATGGCGATGATCGGAATGCCTGCAAGTCCGGCGTCAGGAAGGTCGCGGATCGCCTTTGTTGCCGTGTATCCATCCATGACCGGCATTTGAATATCCATCAGGATCACATCATAGTATCCCGGCTCGGACGCCGCTGTCATTTCCAGAGCGATTTTTCCATTCTCCGCCGTTTCGACCAAGAATCCCTCCTGATCCAGTAGCATCTGCGCGATTTCCATGTTGACCATATTGTCTTCGACCAACAGCGCGCGCATATCTTCAAATGAGATTCCATCCCCCGCGTTGAAACAGGTTTCCTCTTCCGGTTCCGCCAGAGGGAAGTCGACGGTAATCGTAAATTCCGTACCTTTGCCCTTCTCGGTCCGGACGGTGATATCGCCGCCCATCATATCAACAATATTTTTTGTGATTGCCAAACCAAGTCCCGTTCCCTGGATTCTGCTGACTGTTGAAGTGCGTTCTCGTTCAAAAGGAATAAACAAACGCTCCGCAAATTCCGGGCTCATACCGATGCCTGTATCTTTGATGCGGATCTCATAACTGCCGGTCTCCTCACCTGCGGCAAGCTCGGTCAGCTGCAGGGACACACTGCCGTTTTCTTCGGTAAACTTCCCTGCGTTGCACAGCAGATTCATCAGAGCGCGATCCAGCATAACCTTATCACACATCACCCATTTATTTGTAACATCACAGTAAACGGATAATTCGATTGCTTTTGCTTCCAGCTGGACCTTGACCAGATCGCACGCTTCCTGTATGCAGCTTTCCAGATTCACACAGGTCGGTTCAAGACTGAACTTCCCGCTTTCGATGCGGCTCATGTCCAGTACATCGTTCACGATATCCAAAAGCTGACGGCTTGCCATTTCGATCTTGTCGATATACTCGCTTTTTTCGTCATATGTAACTTCCTCATGATTTGCCAGCGTGGTATATCCGATAATGGCATTCAGGGGCGTACGGATGTCATGGGACATGTTGGACAGAAAAAAAGTTTTCGCCTTATTGGCCTCCTCCGCCGCAGACAGCTTCACTTCAAGCTGCTCATTCTCCTGGATCCTGTCAAATGTGCGGCGCATAAGAAGGAGCATGACAAATACGAAAATGCTCCCGCCAAAAAGAATTCCCGCCATGACGAGATCCGGATTCCCGAAAAAACCGACGATCAGATATCCAGCGAAGAACATGATCAGCAGACAGATAGGAATATTAAAGAGCCTTCGTTCCTGATCCCAGTTTCCGTGTTTCCGGACATCCCTGGAGAAACACACATAACGGTATATGTTGTAAGCCATCAGCGCGCTGCCGGCAATTATCATCACGTAGATGAAAATGTCCTTCATGATACATCCTCTTAATACAATCTCTTTCAAGTCAGTTTTTGACCTTGGCTTTTGGCGACAGTTCTGCCGTGTCGGTTTCCACACGACGCACTCCCAAGTACTATTATAACCGACTATCATTTTCATGAACACTATTGTTTTCTGATAATTGAAAAGAGCCCCTCATCAAGGGGAGGCTCTCCGCTAGTATTCTATCTGCTCAAGGATATCATCTAGCAGCTTTACGTTTCTTACTGGTTATACTCAACATCTGAGCGGATCGTGCCCTTCGATCCGTGGATGTACAGCCTGTCCTGTCTCGCATCCGATCCCGGCGGGAAGATCATTCCCACGGTAAACGCCGCTCTGACACCGTTCTTAAACCGCATGATCGCGGAAGTAAATACATCCACACCCTTATCGTTGAACTCGGCCTCTGCTTTCACGTACTCCGGTTCAGAATCCGTCATCGACAGGATCATAGTGGTGCAATAGCATCCCAGGTCGTAAACCGCTCCTCCGCCCATCTCCTTGTGTATCCGTATATCCTCAACATAGCCTTGGGTAAGGAACGCCGTCTCGATATAATCCACATCTCTTAAAATCATTTACCTTCTTTTCATCTCTTCCCGCGATCGCATACAGCTCGCAATTATTTGCCCCTTTCATGCCGGGGATCGTACATCCATGCCGGCAGTTCCCAAAACGCCCCACTTTACGGCCATACCTCGACCTCCTTGCAACTTAACAGATAATTTCATTATCCGGTTCCTCTGCTCCAAACGATCCTATAATCAGTTCCCGTCCCTGCAGGATCTGTAGATCCCTGCCAGTATCGCTCCCGAAATGTTATGCCATACAGAGAAAATCGCTCCAGGAACTGTTGCCATAGCGAGATTTGGAAAAGCTGTTCCCGCCAGGCTTGTAGCCAGTCCTGAATTCTGCATGCCGATTTCTATGGAAACCGCCTTGATCTTTGTCCAGGGCATTCTTAACAGCCTGCTGATGCAAAAGCCGCACAGATATCCCAGCACATTGTGCAGGATGACAACTGCCAGAATGACAAATCCGCTAGCGAAGATGTTCTCCGCGTTATGGGACACCACCGCTGCCACGATCAGGCAAATAGCGATCGTCGATACCATGGGCAGGATTCCGACCAGCTTTTGTGTAAAGCCACCGAACAGTTTGTTGATCAGGAACCCCAGTCCGATCGGGATCAGAATCACTTTCACGATGCTCAGAAACATAGATATTACATCCACAGTGACCGTTGTCCGCAGCAGCAGCCATGTAATTGCCGGCGTCAAAAGCGGCGCCAGAAGTGTGCTCACACTTGTCATTCCCACAGAAAGGGCAACATCCCCGTTCGACAGATATGTGATCACATTGCTGGATGTTCCTCCCGGGCAGGTCCCCACCAGCACAACGCCGGCTGTTAACGCCGCATCAAGCCGGAACAGATGGCTCAGCGCAAATGCCAGCAGCGGCATAATGATAAACTGCGCGGAGCATCCGACCAGGATTTCCTTAGGTTTTGTGAAGACAATTGCGAAATCTCCCGGTCTGATAGTCAGCCCCATGCCGAACATGACCACCATCAGCAGTGTATTGATCCAGGACATCTGGATCCATATCGCCGAAGATGGCAGCAACAGAGACACTGCCGCCACACCCAGCACGATCAGCGCCATGTATCTGCCAAATGCTTCACTTATCTTATTTAGACACTGGATGATGATCCCCTCCGTTCTTCCATTGCCAAACACGAAACAAACTAAGAGTTCCCCACCGCCGTCATTGGCAGCGAGGAACTTTCAAATCCATCGTGTTTCTTTTTCTCGTATCCGGGAACATAAAAAAACACATCTATTTCTTTATCCGATTGGTGTCAAACGGAAGATGCCTCATTTCTCGCGCTTTCAGCTCTTTCGCAGGATATCCTACGGCTAATGCAATAAGAGGCTCAAAGTCTTCCGGAAGCTGCAACAATTCCGTATGATCCAGCTCCGGTATCATTCTCATAGATTCCAGCGCGCCCCACATGTACACACTTCCAAGACCCAAGTCGGTGGCTGCCAGATGCATCTGATTGACTACAGATGTCACATTCGCCCATTCGATACCCGGCTGCAGATCCTGCTTTCTATGTGATACAAAAATCACTGTAGGGGCACCATAGAACAGATTTGGACGCCTATCCAGAGGAGAATTATCACTCTTGTCCAAGGTATCTCCGGCTATTTCCTCTGCCTTTTGCTTTGTGGAAAACCGCTTCCAGGCCGCTTCGCAAAGCTTCAGCAAAACCTTCTGATCCTGTACAACCGTAAGGTGAACATCCTTATACAGATTACTCCCAATGGGAGCGCTGTTTCCTGCATCGATGATTTTTTGGAGCTGTTCCTCTGAGATTTGTTTCTTCTGATACTTTCTGGTCGACTGACGCATCCTTAGTAGTTTCTCAAATTCCATAATATTGCCTCTCTCCATTCATCCCTTGGTTTTCGATTTCCTTTTGAAAAGCATAAGTAATATGGCGGCTAAGATGAGTGCTCCCGCCGTAGCGATACCAACTATGGTTTTCATCGGGAACGAGGAATCCGTTTTTTCTTTGATTTCAGGGACTGCATAATACGGATCCGGATTCAGGGAAACCTCCAGCGGATCGATCTCTGCCAATTCATCGGTCACGTCATGTGTTTCAGGGTTTCGTCCGTTTTTCAGGGTGTTGCTGTTTTTGTTGTGATACCATCTCACATCGTTGAGCAACTGTCCGGCATCTGAAAACGCCTGCGTCTGCATCTGATTGCAGTAATCCGTGATATATTGGGCGGCCTGGTTGCGGCCGTAGGCTTCGCTGACAGATACCGCATCATTTGAAACCGGTACGAAAACTCCGTTCAGGACCGGACCTGTGCTTTCCCACGTAACACAGGACATCTCAGCCGGCAGATCCGGATAGACCTGGGCGATATGAACGCTGAGCGCCGTATCTGTTCCGATCACACGAATGTCTGTCCTGCCCGTTTCATCAGGACTGAATTCCGTACCCTCAGTTTCGCATGATGCCCATGACTTTCTGCAGGGAAACCGTTTTGTCCGGTGTAAAGCAGAGCGGATATAGTTTCTTCATTGTATTCTCCTGAACCTCCTGAACAGTTCCTTTGAATAAGGATATCAAAGATGATTGAAAAAGGGAATCCGGATTTTCAGGTTTTCCGAATTCCCCCTTGTTCTGTTTGTTTACTTCAGTCTGCAGACTTCAGGTTTCTTATTTCTTCGTTGTTACCGTTTTGGCGGAACTCCAGGCAGAATAATTCTTCACTCCGCTGACGGTCGTATATGTACGCACGCGCACATAATACTTCTTCTTGCCTTTCAGCTTCGTTACCTTCTTGGAAACCTTCTTATAGCCTTTGACTGTCACGATCTTCTTGCCCTTGGTGAACTTGCTGTTGGTCGCAAGCTGGATCTGGTAGCCGGTGATACGGGACTTCGACATCTTCATTGACTGCTTCGCCCATTTGACCGTAACAGCCTTTTTTGCTTTTTTGAGTTTCTTTATGCTCGTTCCCTTCGGGTTGATCTTGAATGACTTCGTGATCGCCCCTGTGTAGCTGCCCTTTCCTGTGATGGTCAGCGTTGCCTTGCCGACGTCCTTGTTATTCTTGTAGGTTACGGTGTAGTTCGTTCCGTTCTTTAAGGTCTTGCCGGAAAGCTTTACGGTCGGCTTCTGCGTCAGCGCTTTGCCGGTCCAGGTCTTCACTTTGATCCCGGAGACCTTGGCACCCTTGATGCTGATCAGCTTGGGGATCGTTTCTGTCTTTGTGGTGTTGCAGACCGCACATGTAAAGGTTTTCTCGCCTTCCGCCGTGGCTGTTGGTTTCTTTGTGACTGTGCCGGCGTTCCATTTATGACCGGGTGCATTCACTTCAACCTTCTGTTCCTGTGTGTCGAATTCCTCATTTGTAAATGTCGCATCATAGACAACTGACCCGGGAGTCTCGCAGCTGCTTTCTTCCAAAACCCTCATCGTGGTGCTGACAGTCTCAGTTTCCTCTTCGCTGCATCCATCGCGCTCACAAGAACGGGTTGCTGTAACTGACGATTTGTCATCTGACCACACATAGACCGGGTTGCTCCAGCTGTGTTCCAGCGGCGACGTTTTAACGCGCTTCGTTTTGACGATTTCATCGCAGATAGAACAAACCTCGTATACTGTTATTCTTCCCCCTTCATTACATGTGGCCGTATTTGTTGATTCATCCTCTTCTGTAAAAATATTATGGGCGTTAGGATCAACCGGGATTTCTTCAGTTTTGGTCTCGCCGCAGCGTTTACAGGTAAACACGCGCTCACCCTTGGAACTGCAGGTAGGCTCCTTCGTCACCTTACCCTCGTCCCACTTGTGGCCAAGTGCTTCATACATGATATCTTCACCGCGATACGGGCCGAACACCTCGTTCTCGAACTCCGCTGTTTTGTACTGGTGACCGTCTTCTGTACAGGTAGGCTCGAGCAAGTCGATCTCTGCAATTGCAATTTCTGATTCTTCGTGATCGCAGTCTTCACACTCCCGGAACGCTATTACAGCAACATCGGAGCCATACATGACTTCGAGATATTTAACATCTCCCCAATGATGAGGACCGGGACCTGTTAATGTGTCACTTTCACTGATCTGTTTCGTCATTTCAGCGTCATCAAAGAAAGTGTTGCATTGCCGGCAGACCCAGTACTCCTTATTGCCGGTCTCAGTGCATTTTGCCGCATTGTTTTCAGGGACATGTGTTAAAACATGTTCATGGTTTAACTTTGGTATTTCAAGGGTCTCTTCTGCATCGCAGCCTTCATGCACGCAGGTGCGTTTCATCAAACCCTCGGCTTCTGGTGTGGCCGGAGTGTCCAATGTCCATTCCCCCCACTTATGGCCAAGTGCAGGAATGTTTATTTGATCCGCATCGACCTCAACCAGTACACTTTTATCACCCTCTGATTTCTTCTCAAGGAATACTTTATCGCAGTGATTGCAGATATAATGTTCCACTGCTCCGCTCTCTGTACAGGTTGCAGATTTCGCATTGACCAACGAAGTATCGTGAGGGATCTGTGCCGATGCATTTACAATGAGTTCTCCACCGGAGACCACCTCGCTGTCTGTAACCTGCGCGCTGGAAGATTTGACGGTGCAGCTGTCATCAAACCTGTACCCCCACTGGGGAGCCAGACTGATCCGGACAGGCTTTTCCTCTCCGCCTTCTACCGTTCCCTCAAATGCTGCATCAGAACCGGTGCTTTGCGTGATAAATGCGTTCTCAGCCCCGCAGTCGGATGCGCCTTTCACAACAACCGAAACATGAGGGTCGCTGCCGGATACAGCTGTACCGCATACCGGCATGCTGACGTCAAGATCAACCTGCTCAATCGGCTTCAACAAGGTTACATAGAGGTCCTTCGGAACTGTTCCTCCTGACAGTGTTGCACTTACTCTGGCTGCTGCACTGTTGAGTTCTTCCTGATTTTTCGTTTTTACATCTGTCAGATAGCTGCCATTTGCAGCCGCCATCATCCCAAATGGATTCGCATTAAAATACTTTTTCAGTATATTTTCATAGGTTTTATTCAAAAGCTTGGCTGCATCTTCACTCTCTCCGACATAGAAAGTCAGCGGCCTGACCAGTTCCTCTCCATCCGGGCTTACGCCATGGACCGTGGCGTACGACCGTCTGAAATTGGTCTTGTAGATAAACGACGCCATATACTCGTCGATAAAATCAAAAGCCATGACGCCTGTAAAGGTGTCTCCGCAGACTAATCTGTCAGGGTTGTCATATTCGCTGCGGTCATAGAGCCATTGATGGATTTCTTTGCAGAGATTGAACGGTACGTGTTTCTGCCCGGATGAAGTGCTGGTGTAATTGAAGACCCATGCGTGCTTCCCGTTCAGCTTCGCGTCGATAAACCGATCCAGCGTGCTGTTTCCGCGATCATCCGTACCGAGGAGAGCACCTTCGATGTATTTCTTTTTTTCGCCGGCCATGTGACCGAAGTCGTCCTGCGTCCAGACTTCAAAGTCAGCGCCTGAAGCCGCCAGATCTGTTGCATGGTCCTTCGATTCTCTCCAGTTATGGCAGTCGAGACCCCAAAGCGCGGGTTTGCCATCCAAGGTGGTCTTAAAAGTGTAGCCCTTTTCTTCACCGCCAAGGTCCTCCAGATCCAGCCGGCTGATGATAACGATCTTGCCGCGCACTTCTTTTAATGTCGGCACATGATCTCCGGTCCAGATATAGCTGTTTTCCTTCTGTGCCATGGCCTTGAGGTATTCAAAAGTCTTTCTTTCACACTCAGAGCCTTGTTTGTCCATCTTTACCTGGAATACCACAGTTTCCGTCTTATTCGTGTCCAGAAAATCTGTGATCCAGCCCATAAGTTCATCCATGGAAATATCATTGCCTTCTTTGTTCAGACAATGGTGATCGGAATGAACGATTCTTATATTTTTATCACCATCCAGACCGGTACGTATATCTAAATGGCGCACGCCTGCATTCAGAAGCTCATTAATATAATACCGCTGATCACTTGAGTGATCCTGATCCGAATGGACCCAGCAGGTTCCTGCATCATGGGTTCCCGGAATACTGATATCTGTGATCCTGAGATCATCAGGAAGCGCCCCCATCCAGTTCAGCGAGGTAACAGGCTTGTCATTAAAGTTGAAGTTAGTAGAATCATACGGCTTTATGGTTTTCAGTTTTTCATTGTCGTCGCTTACGATTTCCATCTCCCACTTGAGAGGTTCCTTGCGCTGGACGAGCTTGTTATTATTGGTCTTTGGCTTGCTAAGGTCATCAAGGGACCAGTATAACTGAGAACGCTTATTACGGATATAATAGGTCCCGTCATCCTGCTGAATCAGCTGCCAGCGCTTATTCATTGCCTCGGAACTGCCGGACACTACATGGATGACCTGCCCCTCACGGTAATATGAATCATCAGTTCCTCCTGACCGTTCCACATCCAGACGGCAGTCACCGGACGTTTTTGGTTTTGCATCTGTATAGTATTTGTAAAAATTGATATAGTAGCTGTCATCGTCAGCTTTCTGAAGATAGAAGTGGGAGGATTTTCCATTGTAATACAGATGGACACAGTTCTGGCTGCCGTCTCCGTCCTGGTTTATAGAGAGCGGCTTATGTGAGCCCGCTGGGCGGAAGCGCACCTTAATGTCATTCAGCGTATTACCCGTCACTACAGTGCCGTTATCTGTCTGCGCAGATACCGGCGCTGCTGCCATTGGTATCATGGGAAACACCATCAGAATGGCCATCAGTATTGGGAGCAACATTTTCTTCATCGTAAATTCTCCTTACGTGTCTACGTGGATTCTTACTGTATTAATGTTGTTATTATAGCATGAGTATTCTGAAAGTGAATAGTGTGACACATTCGTTTCAAATGCTTTGATCCTCTTCCCTGCACCAAAGATAGCATTGCTGACCGGATACAAATTACCACCTCCCTCCGTTATCAAAAAAAGGAACCGGTCTCCCGATTCCTCTTAGGGTGATATTGCCTCGTTATTTATTACTGTACGACTGTTCCGTTCCTGACTGCATCGGCAATGGCTAAGATGCTTTCTGATTTCATGATAGCAAGTCCTTGTCTTTCATCGCCAAGTACCACCAACTGATCTCCAGGTGAAATCTCAAA
>JBGUKV010000172.1:0-3757 GCA_045114655.1 Candidatus Allocopromorpha sp.
CCATCCGACGGTCAAACAGGCTGTGGCAGCCTGTTTCGCAATGACCCCGTCAGCCTATATTGATACTTCTGTCCAGTCACAGCCCCCTCCGGGATGTTCTTTAATGCTTCTCGCATAGTGACCTTGTAAGGACGAGGATGCGGGAACTCGAAATCATGAATATTGAGATCCTTCCTGAATCCCACAATGATAACTCGCTCTCTATCCTCTGGAACCCCATAGTCCCTTGCGTTGAGGAGCTTGTAGAACACATCATAGCCGCAGTCTGCAAACTCTGCCACAATAGCGTCGATAATGCTTCCGTTCCCCATTGTCAGAAGACCTTTGACATTTTCTCCAACAAACATCAATGGCTTTTTGGCTTTCACGATTCGCACATAATGCTTGTAAAGCACATTTCTCGAATCATCGATCTTACGCGGACCACTCAATGAAAACCCCTGACAAGGAAAACCGCCGAGCATGATATCGGCGTTCGGAATGTCAGATGCATCCACTTTGGCAATGTCGCCACACACTACCTTTGCTTTGCTCCAGTTCTCATGAGTTTTACAGGCATCCGCTTCGAAGTCATTCGCCCATATCGTCTTGAAACCTGCATTCTCGAACCCCATGTCGAGTCCGCCGGCCCCAGAGAATAGGCTGATTGCCGTAAATTCTCTCACGTTTCAAACTCTCCTTATTCTATTGTTATCGCTGTTGCACCCATAGTCGGTCGTACAGTCCGTTTTAGTATAGCACAGAAGTACAGATATTTCAATTCAAACATCAATTGCCGAAACATGTTTCAGCCTTATCCTTAGCCATTTCTTATTGCTATAAAGAAAGCCGCCCGTGTGTTTGGACGGACGACTTAGGTATAAAATATCGACGATATTTTTTCATATGCTGTTTTCCAGTTCAAGACCTGATGAAATCACGCAACCCGGTATTCGCCGCAGCTATCATTGTCGTGAGCCATTCCCCGATGACCGGGACCATGAAGATTACGAACCCAGCGGCGATCATCTTTATTGCCTCCGGACCGGAGACCAGTCCAAAGGCCAGACTGGAGATTCCGGTCAGGGCAAAGATGAATGCCAGGATTCCCAAAATCACCCCGGATATACTGTTCAAGAAGATCCCAACCCACTGGATTACCGTCAGCGCAACGACAACAGGGAACAACAGGATCTTCGCAATCACCTTCAGGACGACCATACCAAACACCCCCTCATATAGCCGCCGGAAGCACATCCCTCCGGCCATCATACGCTTCGCCCTTCTTGACTATGGTAGGCTGTCCTTCAGGCGAGTCGGCAACGACCAGATAAACGCCGTTGCTCCGGTCTTCCTGCCGGATCTCTTCCTTCATGGCTTCGATCTTGGCTTTCTTTTCGGCCTTGATCCTTGCCTCATACGCTTTCTGCCAGCCGCTTTCTTTGCGGCGAAGATATGCGGCATGGGCCTTGGCCTTCCGCTTGCGTTCGATCTCCATGGCCTCAAGCTCTTCAGCCGTCGGCTCCTTCACGAAATCCGGAGGAAGGTACTTGCCGATGAAGTTGAAATAGATCTCGATCTCCTGTGAGCAGTTGATAGACCCCTTCACGTCGCGTTCATGGACGAGGATCTTGTCGATCAGTTCAAGAAGCATCTGGTTTGTAAGCTCTTCAAAGTTTGCGTACTTGTCGATGAGTGTTATAAACCGCTCGGCGTTATGGGCATTGTGGTTGTATTCCTGAACCGCCTGCTCACAGCTGCGTACTTCCTCGGTCATTTTCTTGCGTTCAGCTTCATAGGACGAGGACAGGAACATATAGCGTTCGTCCGGGAGCTTGCCAAGGATATTGTCCTCATAGATACGGCAGATCAGCTTTTCCAGTTCATCCAGACGGCGGTTATCGGCCTCAATAGTCTGCTTAAGCTTTACGATATCGGCAGAGCTTTTCTTGTCCTGTGCTTCGATTACGGTTCTGGTAAACGCCTCACGGTCGATCATTGAATACTCGGCTATCGCTTTGAGCAGTTCCTTGATGAGGATCAGCACATTTTCCTCTGAAACCCTGTGCTGTGTCGGGCAGAGTTTTCCGATCGGGACCTTTGAATAAGCGGAACAAGTGTACTGAGGCTCACGCTTGCCGTTGTTGACCCTATGGACATACATTTTCGCGCCGCAGTCAGCACAGTACATCAATCCGGTCAGCAAATGGATCTCGCCCCATCCGTCCGGATACCGCCGGACATTACTGCGGATCTTTTGGACCAGATCGAAAGTGAGCTGGTCGATGATCGGCTCCTGCGTGTTCTCGAAGATCACCCAGTTATCCTGAGAAACATAATGGCTCTTCTTATCCTTGAAGTGCTTCGCGGTCTTGAAGTTGACCGTATGGCCCAGATATTCCGGTTTCCTGAGAATGCTTACAACGGTCGAAGAGGACCAGTTGTATGGATCTTTGAAGGTCTTGCTCTTATTCAGACCCTGGCCGAACCTTGCCATATGGACGGCGGGGATCTCTACCTTATCACTCTTCAGGATCTGGGTGATCTGGTACGGACCATAACCTTCAATGGTCAGTCTGAAGATCCTGCGGACCACTTCGGCAGCTTCCTCGTCCACGATCCAGTGATTGCCGTCATTTTCATCTTTGAGATAGCCATAGGGACAGGTGCTTGCGACGTGTTTGCCGGAGTTGCCCTTGGCCCGGAATACGGACTTGATCTTCTTGGACGTATCCCTCGCGTACCACTCATTCATGATGTTGCGGAACGGAGTGAAATCATCGTCACCCTTGAAGGTATCTACGCCGTCATTGATGGCGATCAAACGGACACCTTTCTGCCGGAGCATCTCCATGACCTGACCGACCTTCAGATAGTCGCGGCCCATTCTGCTCATGTCCTTAACGCAAATTATGCCGACGTTTCCTTTATTGACCTCATCCATCATTTCCATGAAGCCCGGACGGTCAAAGCGGGTGCCGGAGATCCCGTCGTCCGTGAAATGCACCGGACATGGCAGATCGTTGGCCTTTGCGAAGTCCATGAGCATCCTTTTCTGGTTGCTGATACTGTTCGATTCGCCCTGAAGCTCGTCGTCACGGGACAGACGTTCATACAAGGCTGTGATGTTGCCTTTCTGCATAGCAACGTCCTCCTTTCTTTGCTATGTAAAAACCTCTAAGATCGGACCAACACGGACTTTTCTGTCTCCTGTGTTAAATCTTCTCTTAGAGGTTATTACTCCAGCGGCCAGTTTGTACTTTTTATATTGACGAACTGCGAAGTGCTTCGGGTTCTTTTTCTCCAGGTTTTCAAACATGATATCGACCGGGTTCTGGAACTCTTCGTCATCCTCACGGACCTCCATGGCATTGATGAATTCAATCAGGGTGGCAAAGTTCTGTTCTTCCACCGGCGCTTCGTAGTGGATATAGCCGATCAAAGCACAGTAAAGCAAAGTCTCAGCCTTTACCCAGAAATCTTCTCCAAATTTGCCATCACCTTTGGTGTTGGCGATCAGCGTAGTGACGAGCTTCAAGATATCCTTCTCGCTGTGGATATAGGCGAAGGGGTTGTAGTGCATGCTCTTTTTGAAGTTTATGGTGTTCAGGATCCGGATCTCATATCCGTTCTTCTGCAGGGCATGGCCGCACTCCAAAACGATGGTTCCTTTCGGATCTGTAACAACATAGCTCGAATGCATCTGTAGAAGGTTTGGCTTCAGCCAGAACCTTGTCTTGCCGGAACCGGAGCCGCCGACGATCAGGACATTCTTGTT
>JBGUKV010000173.1:0-4585 GCA_045114655.1 Candidatus Allocopromorpha sp.
ATCTGCATCTCCGTTTCCACATCGCGGATGTTGTAAGCTTTATACCTGGCCCACTTTTCCGGATCATGCTGCGGGAGGTTCCGTGTCCTACCGCCGTTTGATTTTGTCGGATTACAGGGAACCGAAAAGTATCGGATCAGGTCTTTGCCTTCGGTCAGCTTCTGCTTCTCAAGCCCCAGGACGGCACCGACGCCTTCCAGCGAAAGCGGCAGCCCCATGTATGCAGACCACACCATCGAACACTTCCAGGCTTCCGGATTCAGATACCTTGCGCATGCTGTCGAAAGCGGATGCTGGTCATGAAACGGGTCCAGACTCACACCCTGGTCAGACAGGTAACGTGACAGGCAAACACGTTCAAACTGTGCGTTGAAAGCCCACTTCGTTACCTGATCGTCTGTCAGCGCATTAAGGATCTCCGCAGGTAGCTCCGCACCACAGGCGAGATCCACCGTTGTCACCTCGCCGCCGTCCACGCTGTACCCAAAGAGCAGGATCTCAAAGTCAGGGCTTTCCGCATATTTGTACACACCACACTTCTGCAGACTGACGGAGGAATATGTCTCGATATCAATTTCTAAATTCTTCATAAGCTCCTCCAATGAAAAAATGAGGCGGCAGAGGGAAAAGATCCATGCCGCCTCGGTGTCATTATTTCAGGTATTCCTTCATGCGCTGCTCATGGTACTCAGCGTCACGCTTTGCGCTCTCTTCCTCACGCTTTTCGCGCTTGCGGTTGTTGATGAACTCCTGAACCCCCACGAGAATCCAAGACAGCACCAACAGAGAGAAAGACCCAAGCAGGATGTTCACCAGCAGTTCAGTGACTGCACTTACTGTATTCGCTTCCATCGTCGCACCTCCTTACGCCAGGAAATCTTCATCGTCCAGGGTAGCGAAGTCATCAGCAGCGTTCGTTCTGCCGCCGAGAGGCTCACCGTCACGCACCTTCTGGATGTTGCCGAGGCCGCAAGCGATACCCTTGTTGCCGTTGCTATTGAAAGCATAGAAGTTCAGGGAGACGCGGGCATAGCAGCCGCTGTACACCTCGGACTTGTCCAGGATCGGGTTCACTGCCCTGTCAACGATCTGCGGTGCGGTATTGGAGTTCGCGTTAATGAACCAGTGCCCCTTATAGGCTTCATCGTCACGCTCCACATCGCCGTCACGGAGCGGCAGCTTGATGGCAGCCTTGTTGGGCTTCTTCCCGCCGAACTTGGCGATGCCTTCCTCGATGGCTGCGTCGATCGCCGCGTTAACTGCGTTGACCGTTGCCGTATCGCTCTTCGGGATCAGGACGGAAACGGAATACTTCTCTGCTCCGCCGTTGATGGAAACAGGCTCCCAGCCGTGGAAGTAAGAGAGTCTCGTGTTAATACCAGTGATAACCTTAGTCTTAGAATTGTTGTTAGCCATTTTACATATCCTCCTTGATTTCGTTAAATTCGTTTGTTGCATTGGCTACATTCATTGCCGGCCTTTTGTCCGTCTTCGGAACCAGTGTCGGCTTACCCGGCGGTTTGTAGATGAGGCTGCCGAGTATCTCCTCAAATTTCTGCTTGCCCATGAGCTTCTGCATCTCGGTGAGCGTGATCAGGCTCCTCTTGTAGATGTCCTTGTAACCGGCTTCTATTGCCGCTTCTGCGACTTTCCCTTCGTCCCGGTACTTACGGACAGATCTTCCTTCAACAACTTTGAACCCGCTCCACTCCTTGCCGTGGTTCACGGCAGCATCGGTCGCATAGGCAGTGATCTCGTTTGCCCACTTCGTGAGGTCAGGCAAGACCAGCAGAATCTCTTCGATCTCTGCGTCTGTCAGAAGAGGCGGCATCTTGAACTCCATCTGCGCGAGCTTCAGCTTTTCTTCGGCCCTGGCTCTGCACCTTACCGCTGCCCGGCAGAAGGTGCACCACTCACCAGGGAGGTACTCGCCTTCGCCGTTATAGGCCATCAGCGCCTTCGGTTTCAGCTCATTCTCTGCCCAGGCTTTCAGCTCATCTACCGGGATCGTCCAGGTGCTTACGTTCTCCCGGCGAGGCTGGAAGATGGTCATCAATACCTCTTTGATGTCATACAGGGCATCGTAGAGTTCAAGAGCACCCAGCGCATAGAGCTTCATCTGCGGATTGTTTTCCGCTTCTACCAGGACTCCCAGCCCGTACTTAAAGTCCACGATGTGGAGCTTGTCGTCCGAGATGATGATGCAGTCCCCGGTACCGAAGCCATCCGGCACATAACAGGAGAAGTCAAGATGCTGTTCGATCAGAACGATCGGGTCCTTGCAGACCTGCTTTGCCGCTTCGTACTGCTCTATCACGAAGTCCACATAGGCATCAGAACACTCTTCCATTTCATCGGAGTCGTAGTCCGATACCGGACGCCTGCTCCTCATATGAAGGGCTTTCTTCAGCTTGTGCTCGCAAAGAGCATGTGCGGCTGTTCCTTCTCTGGCTGCCTCTGACTCGGAATCAGCGAATTCGAGCTCCAGCCTGGCTGACGGAGTGCAGTTCAGCCATCGGTGCGATCCCGAGGGAGACAGGATAGAATGTTTTCCCATCACAGCACCTCCGCTTCTTTCAGGACCGCCGCATAATCTTTCGGATCAAGTTCGCTCAGACGGTCTGCGCCATACTTCTTGATGATGGCCCTGACCTCTGCGGTATGTCCGCTGCGGCTCTTGTCTGCCAGAACGCCTCTGACCTTCTCAAGCGAGACGGTCGGCTGTTCTTTTTCCGGGAGCTTCGGGACTTCTTTCGCTTCCCCCGACAGGCTGTCAGTCACGACGGTGCATACCGCCTGGACGCTGTCTGCCAGAGAGCGAATGTCCTCGGCTACCTTCAGGAGCTTTTGTGCAAGCTCAAGCAGTAACTTCGCCTTGTCCATTTGCGTCTCCTCCTTTCTCAGTCTCACAGATGGCGATCTCACCAACGGAATCTCCCGGGATCAGGACCGTAACCCTGCGCTTGTCTCCGAAAAGAATCCGGAGCAGCCTTTCTCGGATGGTGACATTCCTGCAGGTGACGATGCCGCCGGTCTGTGGCTCTTTTGAAACACTGATTTTTAATTTGTGCTTCATGGCTTTTCACCCCTTTCCGAGAGCACTTATCTCTTGCTCTCTATCAGGTAGCCTTGGGAGGCGGCACTGTCTGACGGTTTTTGAAAAAGAAAATAAAAAAAGCCTGCAGGCATCCGAAGACACCCACAGGCAAACAAGAAGACCTCTATTAAACTATTGATGTATAGTCGAGCGAGATCCAGCCGGCGCCAGACTTAAGACGTCCCCAGCCTGAAGCTGATCCCTGGCCGTACCTTTCTTCCACGATCGTAAAGATTCCGACACCGGTAAAGCTCCCGGTCCTGGCATAGTCGGTTCCAGGGCCTTTACGGATATTCAGATCCGGAATTGACACTTTGACCAGATACGGCAGGGAGGAGGTAGTGCCCTTCGCGCCATAGACCACCTTACCATTATCATCAAAGACACTATATCCCGGATTCTCATCCGCACATTTCTTTGCATTGGAGAGGATCTTAAAAGCTCCCTTCTGGGATGCAGCATCCTTCCAGGACTTCCGAACACGATACCATACGACGTTATCCGTATCTGCCGATCCAGCCGTATCGTACTGCGTCAGGTTCCATCTCTCAATGATTGAGCAGAGCTTTTCTACATAAGTAAGGCTTGTCGCGTATCCGCCATCTTTGATGATCTGGGCCGCCTTCTTATAATCCTTGCAGCCCTTAAGCCCAGCATAGCGAAGGCCGCTGCCGCTTTTCGCGCCGAGAAGATACGCAGAATGATCAGCAATCGAATCCTCGATACATGGATACTTACGGAAGTCTGCTGTGATCGTGACATAGCTGCCGTCCGGATTCTGCTCTTTGGTCTTTTTCGTATAAATGCTCTTCCCGTCCCAGGAAGACCCACTCCAGCTGTTCCCGGACAGAGACTTTTTCATGCCAAACACATTATTGGCATTCTGCGCAAGCTCGCTCTTTCCGTATCCGGACTCCAGAATAAACTGCGCCAGGGAAACCGACGCCAGGATGCCAGTCTTCCTCATATCAGAAGTGCAAAGCGGCCCTACCTTCTTGATCGCATCACCCTCCGACACTCCTGCAAGTGCGGCAGCCTGTGTGCCCTTCACTTTGGAAGGTGTATCAGAAGATCCTCCAAGCTGTGCAGTGACTTTTGCAGCCAGGTCTCCCATCCTTGCATACATCCAGTTTCCCGGACAAGACTTGTTGGCAAACCAGCGGTGGACCGTCAGGATCATTTCACCAGACTTCGGACTATAATTTAATGTCCTATCCTTATCACCAAACCAGATCAGCTTGTTCTTTCCGTTGCGCTTACAAATATCGACACAGAGCGTGATCAGTTTCCTGTAAACCACATCGCGGAAAGCATACGGCTCTGATGTGTCCGATGCGCACTCAATCGTGATTGCTCTCTGATCGTTGGCGTTCGACGAGGAACACCATGATCTGTTCTTCTCCTCAACATAAAGGCCTACACGCCCGTCACGGTCAATACCGTAATTGCTGGATGCCTGTGTGCTGGATCTGGCAAACCAGTCTCCCA
>JBGUKV010000174.1:0-3650 GCA_045114655.1 Candidatus Allocopromorpha sp.
GTGGCGACATAGCCAAGTGGTAAGGCAGAGGTCTGCAAAACCTTTATTCCCCGGTTCAAATCCGGGTGTCGCCTCCATATCGGTCAAACCGATCAAACTGATTGTGGTGGGTATAGTCAAGTGGTTAAGACAGCGGGTTGTGGCTCCGTTATGCGTGGGTTCGAATCCCACTATCCACCCCAAAAAGTGATGGGGTATCGCCAAGCGGTAAGGCAACGGATTCTGATTCCGTCATGCGCAGGTTCGAATCCTGCTACCCTAGCCAATTACAGAGACCCGGAGAGAAATCTCCGGGCTTTGTATTTTCAAGGGAGATCCAGTAATTGCAAGGGTTGCGGGGTTTCGCCCCAAACCCAGACCAGCCTGAAAAAGCGCCGGACAAACCCAGCCGGTTGGAGAAATATTGGAGATATTGGAGATTTTGCTGGAGATGAAATGTGCGATTTCCGGCTCTCATCTTACTGCTCATACATCTTGCTAAACGAAAGGAGAAAAGAAGTATGAGCACGACTTATGAATTCTACGCAGGCAGAAAGACTGCCGGAGGAAAGATCGAGGCTATCGGCCCCTATGTCCGCAGAGATGACGGTTATCATCTGATCCCTATTCTTGAAAGAAGCAGAAGCTTTATCGACTGGGATGAGTTCGATGGAATCAGGATGTCGCCGGAACAGTTCACGGATGATCAGATCGATTATTTCACAACGGATGCCTGGAACGGAGAGGAACGATATTCCCTCGCATCATATATCCCTTACAGTCAGATATGTTCACTCGCAGGTGACGGGATCACTCAGGGGTATGTCACCCTGGACGAACTTGATGCGGCAGCCAAGAGCGGATATGATCCGGATACTCTTTGGGACATCTGGGTCCGCACACCGGAGATGATCGCGGAGATGGATGCTGAGGAACGAAAAGGCTACGGTCATATCGCATTCATAGATCATTGCAGCACCGGATATCTCTGCCGGCAGCTGATCAATACAGCAGATCCCTATGATTACGGCGTCGAGTCAGATGACTTCTGTTTTATCGTCCGGATCTGCTGACCAATGAACACATAACAACAGAATTCTCATTCCTACCTTACGGGCGCGGTTCGCACAATAGTGGATCGCGCCTTTTTACGTTACACTGTACACAGAATAAAATCGAAAGATTGGAGGTGACCGCAGTGACCAATTCGAAATATAAGCTCAGCTATGACGAAGTGAAGATCATCGTCTACGCTTTGGTGGAACTGAAGAATCAGCTGATCGAGGAGGGCCGCTATACGGACGCGGTCGATGATATCCTCATCAAGCTCATAGACCGCTGAACATCCTTACAGCCGGCGGTCCGGTCTACATGGCTCTGCATAATACCGTGCGGAGCTTTTTTATTGGGACCGGCAGCCGCCGGAGAAAGGATGGAAGAATGAAAGCAAACAAAGCAATGAGGGATATGACCGCGGATGAATTGTTTCCCCGGAAGAGATATCAGCCGGAGGACCTCTGCCCGGTCATCGAGGCACTTGCCGAGAAAACGGCGGACAGATTCGTAGACATGGCTATCAATCTAGACATGAAAGGAACGATGGAGATCATTTCCCATCTGATGGCAGCTCAGTACAGAGAAGACGCGAAAATGGCCGTGACCCTGATCAAGTGCATTTTTATCGCTTCGGGAATGAGAGAAGCGGCAAAGGATCTGGATCTGCTGAATCAGTGCTGCAGCAGAGATGCTTCGGTCTACGAAGCATTCACAGAAGCGTTCTTCGAGACGGAACAGATGGAATGGTTCCAGATCGAGAACATTCTGGAAAATGGATATGCCAAGGACAGCGGCATATCGGAAGCAGGAGGAGGGAATGGGAAGATGTAAGACGATCGCTATTTGTAACCAGAAGGGAGGCGTCGGCAAGACAACCACAACGCTGAATCTCGGCGTAGGCCTCGCAAAGGCTGGAAATAGAGTCTTGCTGGTCGATGCCGATCCCCAAAGTGATCTGACATCTGCTCTCGGATGGGAGGGAGACCGGCTGGACAATTCTCTGGGGACATTGATGTACCAGACGATACTGGACAGTAGTCCGGCTGTGGAGCAGACGATCCTGCACCACGTAGAGGGCGTGGATCTGATTCCATCCAATCTGGACCTCTCATCTATGGAGACGCAGCTTGTGAATGCCATGAGCCGTGAGAAGGTGCTGGCATCAGTTCTGAAGGATGTAAAAAAGGACTATGACTATATTCTGATCGACTGCATGCCGTCTCTTGGAATGATCACGATCAATGCGCTGACAGCAGCGGACAGTGTCATCATTCCGGTGCAGGCTCAGTATCTGCCGGCCAAGGGGATGACACAGCTGATGAAGAGCATCCATATGGTCAGGAACCACACCAATGAAGACCTGAAGATCGAAGGAATCGTCATGACGTTGGTGGATAGCAGGACAAATCTTGCGAGAGATGTGATCGATACCATCCGCAGAAGTTACGGGATGAAGATCCGCATTTTTGATGCTCAGATTCCGGTTGCAGTAAAGGCAGCAGAAGCGGCGAAAGAAGGCAAGAGTGTGTTTTCGTATGACGCATCCTCCCGTCCGGCGGCAGCTTATGAGAAACTGACGGAGGAGGTGAAGCGAAGTGGCGAACGAGAAAAAATCAGAGATAAAGCTTCCATCGCTCGATGAACTGTTTTCCTCCCAGGAGGAACGGGATGATGCGAAGTTGAAGCGCATCTACGAAATCCCGCTGAAAGAAATCGACCCCTTCCCCAGACATCCCTTCAAGGTTAGAGATGACGAAGACATGATGCATCTGGCGGAATCCATACAGGCGAATGGGATCATCACACCGGCAACCGTCCGAAGAAAAGAAAACGGAAAGTTCGAGCTTCTGTCGGGACACCGGCGGAAGCGGGCCTGTGAGATCGCAGGACTGGATACCATGCGGTGCGAAGTCGTTGAGATGAACCAGGATGAAGCGATCGTGTTCATGGTGGAGTCGAATTTCCAGAGAACGACGATCCTGCCCAGCGAGAAAGCATTTGCATATAAGATGCGGCTGGAGGCGATGAATCGTCTCCCTGGCAGACCAACTAGAAAACTGACACCAGTGGTGTCAAATAAAATAAGGACGAGTGAAATGATGGGAAAAGAAGTTGGCGAAAGCCGCGAGCAGATTCGTCGGTATATCCGCCTGACCGAGCTGATTCCCCAGCTTTTGGACATGGTGGACGAGGGCCGTATCGCCCTCAGGCCTGCAGTCGAGATTTCCTATCTTCCAAGGTCAGCACAGATCACATTACTGAACTGCATAGAAGCAGAACAATGCACGCCTTCACACGCGCAGGCCATACGTATGAGACGCATGGATGGCGAAAGAAAGCTGACGCCGGAAGCGATCGAAGCCATCATGATGGAGGAAAAACCGAATCAAAAGGAGAAAATCGTGCTGCGGGGTGAGAGATTCCGTAATCTGTTTCCGAAGAACCTGCCTTTGTCTAAGAGAGAGGATTATGTGGCAGCGGCGATGGAACATTACGGAAGATATTTGGCCAAGAAGGAGCGGGAAAGCGCACGGTAGATCACGCGCAAACCATTGTGCCTGATCCTCCCCTGTAACCCCTCCTGGTTTAAACCGGCACTACTAACCGAAAGGGAT
>JBGUKV010000175.1:0-7243 GCA_045114655.1 Candidatus Allocopromorpha sp.
CCCCGCAACCAAAAAATGCGGCTCTCGGAGAAATCCGGGAGCCTTTGATATCACTCATTTTCTTTGAAATTTCAACGATTTCGCCGTTTCTCAGAACTCGTACAAATCTGTAAAAACTACGCACAAAATGGACGAAGTGGGATTTTTTGTGGGGATGGTTTTTGAGTCAGACAGGACTCGAAGATTTCTCTTTTTCTATGATTTCAGTGCCGATTTCACGACTTCGATTATGGCGGGTGAGGAAGGACTCGAACCCTCTATTTGTGGGGATGTATTCTGGAACCATTATATTCAATATCTATAGACCGTAAAATGTGCGATTTCCGATACTTCCCTGTACATTATAAACAAAGTAGAAGGAGGATTAAGAATGAGTACGTATTATGATTTTTATCTCGCTGTAAAGAAGGATGATAAGATCGAGGCCATCGGTCCGTATATCCGAAAAGAAGGTGAATACCGACTGGTGCCGATCGTCAGCAGAAGCAGAAGTTTTATCGATATCGATGATTTCGACGGTTGGAATCTGCCGATTGATCAAATGGCCGAGGATCAGGTCGAGTTATTCACAGACGACGGATGGCTCAAGGATGAATGTCAGTCAATTGCCTACTATGTTCCGTATGAAGAAATCCGGGCGATGGCCAGTGACGGACTCGTCCAGGGATACGTTACACTGGAGGAACTGGACATGGTGGCCAAAGCTGAATGCGGTGCGGATGCATTCTGGGACATCTGGGTCAGGAGTCCGGAGGTAGCCGCGGAAATGGATCCGGAAACGAGAAAAGAATATGGGCATGTCGCATATATCGATCACTGCAGCACTGGATATATCTGCAGCCAACTGATCAATGCGGTAGATCCGTTTGAATATGGGTTCGAAGTCAAAGATCTATATTTCATTATCAGGATCTGTTGACCTTTCGTGGCATGGCGCGGTTCGCACAATTGCGGATCGCGCCTTTGTCATCTAAACTGCAGCAAAAGGGATGGAGGTGAATGACATGTCGAAGACAAAATACCGATTCACATATGATGAAGTCAGAGTCATCGTAATCGCTCTGATAGAACTGAAGAACCAGTTGACTGCGGAAGGAAGATACACAGACGCAGTTGACGAGCTTCTGGTGAGGTTCGTTGATTAATATAGTCCTTTCTGCCGAGAACTGGAATACATCGCTCTGCATGTCTCGATATGCGGAGCTTTTGTTATTTCAGGACACCTAATATGGAGAAAGGAAACGTTATGGCAAAAAAGAAAGAAACAAACAAGGAAGAGACAAAAGGATTTAAGTTAGTATCAGCTGCTGAATTAATGGCACAGGCACCTAAGATGGAAAGGGTAGAGTGCCTGGCGATGGATATTGCAGCGGAAGTGGCCGAGAAGACAGCAAAGAAATTCAGGAAACTGGTTGAGGGGCTGGATAAAGACGCAATCGCGGAAATAATCAGTACACTTGAGCATGCAGATCCGAACTCAGTTGCGCAACAGTTATACTGTCTGTTCCTGCTGGCTGGGAAGGAAGATGAGGTGGAAGACCTGGATTATCTCGATATCTGCAGCTACTTCTATGAAGATGCTTACAAGACCTTCACTGCCGAATTCCTGGAGGATGAATTTGTGGATTGGTATCGTCTGGAGAACTGGCTGGATGGTTACCTTTGGGAAGAAAACTGCAAACTGAACTAGGAGGGCCGTATGAGTGAATGTAAAACAATTGCTATCTGCAACCAGAAAGGCGGGGTCGGGAAGACCACCACCACGGTGAATCTGGGAGCAGGGCTGGTGAGATCAGGAAAACGCGTCCTTCTAGTGGACTGCGACCCGCAAAGCGACCTCACATCGGTTCTTGGAATTGAGGGTGAGCGGCTTGAGAAGTCTCTGGGAAATCTCATGTATCTGGTGACACAGGACTGCAGACCTGTCGTGAAGGATACCATTATCCATCATGAAGAAGGAATGGATTTGATTCCATCTAATCTGGATCTTTCATCCATGGAGAGCCTGTTGGTAAACGCCATGAGCAGAGAGAAGGTGCTGGCAAATCTCCTGAAGGATGTAAAGAAGGACTACGACTATATCCTGATCGACTGTATGCCGTCCCTGGGCATGGTTACCATCAACGCCCTGACAGCGGCGGACAGCGTGATCATCCCAGTGCAGGCACAGTACCTGCCGGCAAAAGGTATGACGCAGCTTCTGAAGAGCATCAATATGGTCAGGACGCACACCAATGAACATCTGAAGGTCGGCGGCATCGTCATGACACTGGTGGACAGCAGAACGAATTTGGCCAAGGAGGTCATCAGCACCATCCGCACCAATTACGGAATGTCGATCCGAATCTTTGAATCGCAGATCCCGGTAGCAGTGAAAGCTGCAGAAGCCACAAAGGCGGGCAAAAGCATCTTCACCTATGATGGAGAGAGCAAACCGGCTATCGCTTATGAACAGCTGACGAAGGAGGTGATGAGGCTTGGCGAAAGAGAAAACCGAAGAAATGAAGCTTCCATCGCTAGATGAGCTGTTTTCCTCACAGGAAGAGAGGGATGATGCAAAACTGAAACGCATCTATGAGCTTCCGCTGAGCGAGATCGACCCGTTCCCGGATCATCCATTCCATGTCAGAGATGATGAGGACATGATGAACCTCGTGGAGTCTGTTAAGGCTAATGGAGTAATTACCCCGGCCACCGTCCGCAAGAAGGAGGACGGCAGGTATGAACTCCTGTCAGGACACCGCAGGCTGCGGGCCTGTGAGCTGGCAGGAATGGACAGCCTGCGCTGTGAAATC
The DNA here is from genome assembly GCA_045114655.1 of Candidatus Allocopromorpha sp. GTDB lineage: Bacteria > Bacillota > Clostridia > Peptostreptococcales > Anaerovoracaceae > Lentihominibacter. The sequence continues at coordinate 2,796 of JBGUKV010000175.1, forward strand.
GTGGATATGGATCGGGATGAGGCGACTGTATTCATGGTTGAGTCGAACTTCCAAAGAACGACCATCCTGCCGAGCGAAAAGGCTTTTGCATATAAGATGCGGCTGGAGGCGATGAACAGGCAAGGGCAAAGGACAGATTTAACTTCTGGTCCAGTGGGCCAAAAGTTCTCTCGAGATGAATTGTCAGAATCAGTTGGCGAAAGCGCTCGACAGATACAGCGATATATCCGCCTGACAGAGCTGATCCCGGAACTTCTGGACATGGTCGATGAAGGTAAGATCGCACTCAGACCTGCAGTGGAGATCTCTTATCTGCCGAAAACGATCCAGGGAGATCTTTGGGAGTGCATAGATATGGAGCAGTGTACTCCATCACACGCACAAACTATCCGCATGAGGAGGATGCATGAGGAGGGAAAACTGACACCAGAGGCTATCGAAGCGATCATGCTGGAGGAAAAGCCGAATCAAAGGGAGCGTATCGTGCTTCGGGGAGAGCGCTTCACAAGTCTGTTTCCACCGGATCTTCCGGTTTCCAAGAGAGAGGACTATGTGGCAGCGGCCATGGAGTTTTACGGCAGGCACAGAGCAAAACAGAAGAGCAGGGATGATGCAAGATAGAGGAATCGCAGTGGGAGCACAGACTCCCGGTCCTTCCCTATAACCCAACCTGTTTAAACAACCAGTACTTACTGAAAAAGATAATATAACTAAGACAATTCAACAAAGGCAATTCGAACGTCGGAGAGATCCGGCGTTTTTTGTTTGCCGGAAAGGGGAAGCATGAAAGAGAAAAGAGAAAACGAAGAAACCATCATCTGCAGATGCGACGACGGCATCTATGTAGCACTGTCAGAGGAAGCGGCGTCCCGGATCGCCTGGGTCCTGACCGGAGCCATCGGAGTCCTGACTCTGCCGTTCATCATTCTGGCAGTTATGATCTGAGAGAGGAGGAACCAATGACAGATTACGTAAGAAATAACAAAACGAAACGGATCCTGACCATGGGAATCGCCGTCCTCATGGTCTTCAGCCTGCTTGTGCCGCTGATCACGGATCCATCCTATGCTGCCTTCACAGGTAAGAAGGGCAGCAAATACACCGTATGGGACGGTGGGCAGATCACATACGGGTCCGGAAACGGCGGATACAGCAACTCCAGAAAGTGCGATCTGGACGATGACCTGGGCACCCGTTATTCCTACTGCGTGCAGCCGTCCAAGGCGTCACCGGGGACAGGCACTGTGACCGTAGATAAGGTCATCACAGACGACAACGACACAGGCAAATGGAACGCCCTGAGAAACGTCGTCTATTACTCACCGTCCTATCCCGGCTACGAGAACAACGTGAAGAACGTCAAGGAAACATATTACACCGGCAACTTCAGCAAGGACTGGGGCATCGCGCACCTCGCGCTGTCCTATATCTATGCCGGAAGACCGTCCGATATGGCGACCTGGGGCGGGACCCACGCATCAGATCTGGGAGATGTCTGGACAAAGGCAAAGAGACTGGGCGATGCGATGTGGTCACCTGATTCAGCCAAGGATGACGCTGTTCCTGACAGCTTCAAGGTATTCATCTGTTATATGTCCGGCGTACAGGACATGATCGTCGGATATATGGAAGCGCCGGGCTATATCAATATGCAGAAGGCATCCAACAGAACGTCCATCACGGACGGCAACGCCTGCTACAGCATCAAAGGCGCGGTCTACACCGTCTATGACTCTGACGGAAAGACTGTCGGAACGCTGACGGTCAAAGCTGACGGAACCAGCAACACCATCGAGGTAATGGAAGGCACATATACTGTCAAAGAAACGACAGCGCCTCCGGGATATGCAAAGGACACGTCAACTTACACCGTAAACGTAGAATCCGATGAGACCACGACCTTCACGGCCAAGGAAGAGCCGATCACAGACCTTGTGAACCTGCTTCTGACAAAGAATCCGGCAGGCTATCCGCATGACCATGGTGAAGGCGACGCAACGCTTGCAGGCGCCGTATTCAAGTTCAGTTACTACGACGGCCAGTACAGCACTACTGCAGCAGCTGAAGCCAGCGGAAACGCGACCGCCACATGGCATTTTGTTACAGACGCAAACGGCAAGATCAACGGACAGAATCCTGTGAAAGCGGACGGCAAGACCAATTCCGCCTTCTATAAGGATAAGGACGGAAAGATCTGCTATCCTCTGGGAACCTATGTCATCCAGGAAGTGACACCTTCTACCGGATATCTTCTCAACAGCGAGAAACTGGTCGTCCATATCACAGAGGACGGAACAGACAATCTCCATGTGAAGACCTACAATGAGTCCATCAAAGGAGATGAAACGATCATCCGCGGCGGCGTGAAACTGGCCAAGATCGATAATGACCTGAATGAAGCCTACGCACAGGGCGACGCCACGCTGGAAGGCGCGGAGTTCACCATCTATAACAAATCCAAGGAATCCATCATGGTAAACGGCAAGGAGATCGCTGTTGACGGCGCTGCTCTTGTGATCACAACGAACGCGGAGGGCATTGCGACATCCGCGCAGAAGGTCCTGCCGTACGGATCCTATCTTGTGAAGGAAACCAAGCCGAGCGAAGGATATCTTCTCAATGAGAAGTGGTCCAGAGCCTTCCGCATCCGTACAGACGGTGAAATGATCGATCTGACAGAAGATAAGGTCAGAGAAGCCGTGGAAAGAGGCGGCGTACAGATCATCAAGCGCGATAAGGAGCTGAAGAAGTCCGAAGCACTTGGCGGAGCAACGCTTAACGGCATCGTCATGACCATCAAGAACGTCTCCGGACGGGATGTAGTCGTCAGAAAAGACCTGGACAACAAGACCGACAAGGTGGATTGGAAGAAACTCGAATCCAAGGCCGAGCTGTTCGAAAACGGGTCGATCAAACGAGTAAGTTCCGGTCAGGATGTGGGAAAGATCACGGTCCACTGGAATGCGGACAAGAAGGCATACACAGCGGAAACGCTCAGTGATGATTTGCCGTACGGAACCTACACCATCCGTGAGTCCAAGACCAATGACACTTACCAGAGAACCGACAAAACGGAGCATATGTTTGAGGTCAGAGAGGACGGAACCATCTATTCCTATGACGATGGAAACAATGAAGCACCTCTGACATTCGATGACTATGTGTACCGCTCTGACGTTCAGGGCACTAAGATCGGCGACGGCGACTCCAAGCGCTTCAGCTTTGTGCCGTTCAAGATCATCAGTGTGACCAACAATGAGACCCACGTGGTCGTAACGGATAAGAACGGATTCTTCTCCACCAAAGACAGAAGAGCCGCAGGCGATCTGGATGAGGATGAGGACGCGGATACCGCGAGAGTCCAGAACCCGTTCGATGATCTACTTGAGGCAGAGAGCATCAAATCCGCAGATCTTGAGAAGAGAGCGCAGCAGATCCTGCAGGGCGTATGGTTCGGCACCGGCGAGTTCGGCAGCACAGCTGAGATGAACAACAAGTTCGGCGCACTTCCATACGATTCCTATATCCTGGAGGAGATGCCGTGTGAAGCGAACGAGGGATATATCCTGCAGAAGTTCTACTTCACCGTGGATCAGAAGTCCCAGAACGGATTTGTGGACCTGGAGACCATCACGGACGATGTCCCTGAAATCGGAACGACAGCCGCTGTAAACGGCGAAAACGCCAATATCACGCCGGATAAGCAGATTACGCTCATTGATACCATTGAGTACAAAAACCTCGTCAGAGGGCAGAAATATGTCGCTAAGGGCCGCCTCGTAGACAAGAAGACCGGTGAGGTCATCAAAGACGCCGCCGGCAAGGAGATCACTGCCGAACAGGAATTCACTGCTCATTTCTCAAATGGCAAGGTAAAGGTCGAATTCTCCTTTGACGGAAGCCTGATGTACGGCAAGGACACCGTAGTCTTTGAAGCAGTCTATGATACGGAAGGTCATATCACTGCCAAGCACGAGGACCTGGAAGATGAAGGCCAGACGGTCACCTGGGAGAAGCTGAATCCTGCGTACGAGATGTACAAGATCAGAACGACCAAGGCACCGTCCAAGGGCGATAAGTACGGCTTCTTCGCACAGGATGAGGTCGAGTACGAGGTCCATATCGAGAACACCGGCAACATCGCTCTGACCATGGATGTGACCGATACCTTCATGGAAGGCGTCGATTATTTCACGGTTCCGGAGCTGAAGAGCGCGGTATTCACGGGTCAGGGAACCTGGAACAACCAGGGCAAGGACAAGTTCGTTGCAAACATCACCCTGAATCCGAAAGAGAAGGCCACGATCACCTATACCGCGAAGGTAAAGGATGAGGCAAAGGAATATCTGGCGGCTGCTGCTAAGGATTCCGACTCACTGGACGAGAAGGGCAATGACACCAATATCGTCTATCAGAAGAACGAGACCGATGATCATGACGGCTACTGG
>JBGUKV010000176.1:0-11494 GCA_045114655.1 Candidatus Allocopromorpha sp.
CGCGGCCTCTCATGATCGGCACATAGAACTGGTCGTTGTCCGCGTCGTAAGTAATCGGGTTCATGCCATATCCTACGTTCAGTTTCAGTTCCTCGCTCTCTTTCACCGCCTCGCCGGTATTCTTGTTGATCTTGTATACATGGGTGCTGGAAGCGGTGTACAGATACCCGTCGATGATGAGAGGGGGTGTGAAAGAAGTGGTGTATCCGTTAACCATCTTGCGGCTCCACTTGAGCGCGGTTTCGTTATAGGATACCGGTGTTTCGACTCCGCCGATGACGCCGTTGTTTTCCTGACTGTTCTGGTACTGCCCCCATTCCACGTCGCGTCCCTCAGCGTACCCCTCTGACGCAAAGGCAATCCAGGCCATGGCGAGCATCAGAATCAGCGCGATTCCTGCTGTCATGCAGCATCTCATTTTTTCCGTATGTCCTCTCATGTTTCTTCCCTTCCTTTATGCTCAATAGACCCCATCTGCCAGGGAGAATATCAGATATAATTCGTCACCGTCTTCCATTTTATATGAACCAAGCCCTTTGTTCGGGAATGACCCGTTCACGCTGTAGATCCATCCGGAAGAGTCGTAAAAGTCGTGTTCTTTCAGCCGGTTCGGGTCCTGGTCAGCAGGGTCCTTTTCGGTCTTCCGAAGTTCCTCCATGACTGCCCGGACTTCGTCACTGATCGACGCGCCCTGCGCGATGCCATTGCGGCTGATCCCCGCGAGATAACCTCCGCTGAATGAGGGATTGATTCCGGCCTGGGTGAAGGCCGTCTCTAATACATCCTTCGCTGTATCCCCGTTGGTGATTTCGATCGTTCCCTCGTAAAAGCTCCCCAGATTCAGAATCTCCGCGCTGATCACCACATAAACCACACCTGTTTTCTCTGCTTCCACAGCTGTGTTCCCAGTGAAGTTCACGGTCTTGGTTTTCTCGTGTCCTTCCCGGTCCATTGCGCTGACGGAAATGGTGTTTCTGCCGTCCAGCAGGCTTGTCCGGAACCAGGTCTTCGAACCATCCGCACCGTCGCTGGAAAGTCTCTCTCCATTGCAGCTGACGATGAAGCTTCCATCGCTTTCCGAGAAGACAGGGACGTTCCTGCCTTTGTAATCGGTGACTGTCACCGAAAAGTCCAGACGGCTTCCGTTGATTATTTCGCCGCTTGCAACACTGATCCGTATCTTGGGCTCCATGGCCCGCTCTTCCTCAGATTTTTCCGGATCTGCGGGTTTATCCGGATCATCGTGGGATGGATCGTCAGGCTTTTTTTCTTCAGGTTTTTTCCCGCCAGAAGGTTTCTTGTTCTGATCGCTATCTTTCTTTTTCCCCGAAGCCGGCTTCTTTTTCGTCACTGTCTGCGCCGTTTTTTTCGTACTGGGGCGTACATATTTCGGCGTCTTGTCTGTGTTTTTCTGTTCCCGCTCCTTTTGCTCCTGTACCTGCTCCCTTTGTTTTTCCTGCTTCTGGTGAATTTTGTCCTGCTCCTGATCAAGCTGGTATCCTTCGCCGTCCAGATAGACCTGCGAACGCTCCACATTCAGCTGTGCGGCCTGCACCTGCGGCACATACTCCTCCTGACCGTTGAGAATGACAGCTAAAGAGCACACTATAACTAAGGTCATTGCTACTGCAGCGACCAGAAAAAAACGTCTCCTGTTTGTGCGCCCTTTATTCTTTCTCAAAACAGCTTTTCTCCCTGCGTCGCATGCAGCGCACTGTCAATGGCACAGAGCGCCTGTTCCGTGGCCATCACATCCATTTCATCGCCATGGAGATGTGAGAATCCGTCTTCACATCTGTACAGCAGCAGCCCGTCGATCAGTGTGCTGTCGCCTTTCATGAAATCTTCCGCCTTTGCAGGATCCTCTCCGAGTGCAGCCACGGCCTGTATCACCTGGGAAGTGGATTCGCTGTTGCCATAGTCTCCGCCCGGATGCTGCTGGGCTGTGAGCCATCCTCTCGCTGCCGTCAGTGCGTCTGCGACCTTCTGATTCTCTCCGGCGAACGGCGCCAGTGCCTGCATGGCCATGGCAGTGATGTCTGTGTCAGCCGTCTGTCCGTCAAAGGTGATGCTGCCGTCCTCCAGCTGCATACCCAGAATATCGTCAATGTATGTATCCTGCGGCTTAAGTTTTCTATCACAGCAGGAAGCTGCTATCAGCGCCCAGATTTCGGCGTTGATACCCTGTGCTTTCACAGCATCCGTATCCTCCATTTGGGCTAACAGGTCGATGCCTTCAATATCCTGCGGATCGCCGCCAAGCATATGCAGAGCAATGGCCGCCTTCGCATTGTCTGTAGGCCTGTCCGATTCCAGCACACCGTCAGTGCGCTTCACCGCCAGCCGAAGCGACTCTTCATACTGCATGAACAGAGACTGTGCCTCCGCATCTTTCGCCATGGAAGAGCCTGCGATTCCGATAATGCTCCACTCATTGCCCGGCCCGACATCCTCTCCGGAAAGCATCCGGATCAGCTGCACGGCGGTTTCTTTTTCAATCTGCGTCAGATCCGAGGTTTGTTGTACCGCTGCAGTGCCGGCGCTGTCTGCTTCCGGATTGGAATTGTCCGTGCCTTCACTTCCTCCGCAGCCGGCCAAAAGCAGCAGCAATACGCTCAGGCAGAGTGCCGCGATCCAGTTTTTCATTTGTTTTCTTTTCATACATCCCCCGTTCATATTCTTTCCACATGGCAGTACGTTCATCCTCTTCGACCGGAAGCAGGCTGAACGCAGCCCGGTCTCCGATTTCGATAGCCTGCAGTGATGGCGTCAGTTTCTCATCCATCATGCTTCCGTATATGGCGCAGACGCCCTTTCGCACATCCGGATCCATAAAGGTACGGATCTGTCTGCGCCGGGCGATCACACGCCGCATCTGCCTCTGCAGGAACCATATAAGCAGCAGCACCAGCAGAATCAGTCCTGCTGCAATCAGGATCTGCCGGATCCGCTTCCCATAGTCGACGGTCGGCTCATCCTCGGCCTCCTCCAGAGGCGTCTCTGTCTGTTCATCCTTTTGATTCTTGTAGTTCACCGATTCCAAACCGCGTGAGAGATCCGCCTGCGGCATGATCCCCTGCCAGGCAGGCGTAAACACCATCGGCACCCATCCGAAGCCGTCGATGTATAGTTCAGTCCACGCATGGGCGTGGCTGAAGCCGATATCGACCGGCTGTCCTGCCTTTGCAGCTGCTGCGTCGGCCGGAGTGAAGATGTAGCCTTCCACATAGCGTGCCGGAATACCGTAGTAGCGCATCAGCATCGTCGCCAGAGACGCGTAGTGGACGTCGCAGCCTTTGCCCGAAGTCAGGAATGTCTCGATGGGATCTTTCCCCTTTTTCGGTGCTTTGAAATTCTCTGAGTAGATGAAGTTCTCATTCAGGTATTTCTGCGCCGAAGTGATCGCCTGCCGATAGTCCGCATGGTTCTTCGTCAGATTCCCGGGATCGCCTACCGCTGTATACAGCGCGCCCGCGATCTTATCCGGAACGTCCGTATAATGCTCGTAGCACCAGACATTATAGTGACTTTCATTCGTATAATAGCTCTGCAGCTGCGGACTGCTTTCCGTGCTGTATAGTCTTCCGACCCAGTCGGTCCAGCTGCCTGTCAGATCCGGCAATGCCTTGTATGTCACCGTCTTCGTTCCAAACAGCTTGTCAGTTTTCAAAAATCCTCCGGCGTAATTCTGCATTCCATTCGGAACCGCCTCGCTTGTGCCGGTCATTTCATATGGCGTATAGATACAGGATCGGTCTGCCTTCTTTGTCTGTACAGTCAATGCGTATGGCTTACCTGCCATCTGCGGATCGGACAGCTGCGCTGTCTGCGCCATCTGTGACAAACCGTCAAATCCGTTTTTGTTCAGCCAGTACTGCGTATCCCGCTGGCTGTAATAGGTCTCATTTCCCAACAGGACCCATCGGTGTCCCTGATAGGTCTCGCCAACGTAGCCGCGAAGCCAAAGCGGCTGCAGCGTTCCGTCTTCCTGCTGGAACGTCAACGTCAGTGCTGTCTTCGTTGCATCTTTTCCGCCCTGTTTCAGCTGCCGCATCGTGCTTTTTTCATTCCCGCGCAAAATCGTGAGTGAACTTGCGCTGAGCCGGCTCAAATCACCTTTGCCCAGTGGGTTTTCCCCATATCGTTCGTCAATCAGACTCGTTATTTTCGCCTGCGTTTGTCTCTGCAGACCGCTTTGGGAAAGCCCTACGGTCTGGTCGACGGCAAATCCTGCCGCAAATGTGATGATGAGCGCAGCCGCCGGGATCGCGAGCAGAAGGAAATGCACTTCTTCACCCTGCTGCCCATGCTGCATGCACGCCAAGGCGCACAGAAGCGCAAACCCGAAAAACAGGGCTGTCCAGACCCCCGGCGCAGTCTGCGTAAACAGCAAAAGCAGTATGACCGGCACTGCAAAGACCAAAAGGAGCCACCGGCACCCGCTGCGCAGGATCAGATATGACAGCACGCACAGCAAAAGCAGCGCAATGGTCAGAAATGTCCCATGCGGGAGAGAACTCCCGTCTGCTGCCGCGCCGTCAGCAAATTTTCGCAGGATGATATAATCCGTGGTTCCCAGCCGGTCCGCAATGCTGTTGCAGACACTGAACAGCCCCTGCAGCGGCCCGCCTTGAAACGCCTGTGCAGGACTCCACCGCAGCCCGAAAGCGCTGCATCCTGCTGCGAACACACCCGCTCCCAGCAGGCACGCGCATACAGCCGCCGGAAGCTGCTGTCTGATGCCCTTACTCGATTGTTCGGAAAATGTTAACTGCACCGTAGCGTTCCAGCCTTTCTGTATCTCGTTCCCCCTGCGCGCTCACCAGAAAATGATTCGTGAAGCCGACTCCTTCTGGGCTCTCCAGGTACCGGTATACGGTTGAGACATCGCTCTGTGTAAATCCGCATCCCAACACCTCCGGTACTGTCCCCCAGAGTTCCTCCTCCGTGCGGATCTGCCGCCGGATAAATGCCTGTTCCTCGTTGTCATACCAGCCGATACTGTGTGGAATCGATCTCTCAAGCAGCGCTTCGGACATGGAGTACAGCAGTTCCACCAAAGCGCTTCGCCTTGCGGGAGGAATCTCTGCTTCGGGATCCAGCAGATTATCCAAAATCACCAGTATGTTGTTTTCTATCGGGAATGAGGGGATCTTCACCGTCACCTCATCCAGTTTCGCCGTCAGTTTCCAATGGATCTGTTTCAGGCTGTCGCCTTCCCGGTATTCACGAATGCCGAAGACCTCACCGGGATCACTGCCCTTCTCGTGCTGGGAGTACTGGTAACTTTCCATATTATAGGAGTCGAGAAACTCCTCCGGAATCTGCGCCGCATGCAGTTCCGGCGCAAAATAACAGGCGGCGGATGTTCCCGGCGCATCTGCTGCCTTTTCCGCTGCTGCCGATGACGCGAATAGCTGCAGCGGGTCGCAGACGGTCAGTTCCGACAGCGACAGCTGGACCTTGCCGCAGTACTGATCGGTCAAATCGAATGCATACTGCCGGGTCTCCCCCGGAAGCAAACTGAAAGACAGGGGGATCTGTTTTTTTTCTCCGGTGAGGAGATTCTGCGCCGCAACGCTTCCCCTGCACCAAAAGACCGGTAATTTCCCCCGGTTGTTCAGGTTCATCCTGATCGACATGGTCTGTCCTTTGCTGACCATGTCGCCGCCTTGAAATCCTGCCTCCAGAGACCTGCCTCCGATTCGGGTCACCAGATACGCCACAACTGCGTAGACTACCGTAAACAACAGCAAGATGCTTACTGCAGCCTGTCCTCTGTAAAAAAACAGGAAGAGCAAAATCAGGATCCACAGGGCAAACAGGATACGGTTTCGTCCTGTTATGCTAAGGTGCCTTCTCATCCTATCTCCTCACATCCGGCCGCGGAACACTCTGCACGATTTCCTCGATGATCGCTGCGGTATCCATGTTCTGCACGTTTGCCTTTGAACTGAGCAGCAGGCGGTGCCGTGCCACGTCCGGGAATACGTCCAGCACATCCTGCGGCACCACATATTCCCGTCCGTGAACGTAGGTCCAGGCCTGGGCCATGGCGGTCAGAGACAATGCTCCGCGGGGACTGATTCCCAGCCGGATCAGCGGGTGCTGTCTGGTTTTCCTGCAAAGCGCCGTTATGTATTGATAGATTCGGTCGTGGATAAAAATCTCTTTCGCATACTGCCGCATTCCCAGGACTTCCTTCGCGCCAGCCACACGCTCGATGGACTGCAGCGGATCTGTCTTTCGGCGTTCCTTCAGGATGTCGATTTCCGCCTGCTCATCCGGATAACCGATGGACAGCTGCACCATGAACCGGTCAAGCTGCGCTTCCGGAAGCATCTGGGTTCCCGCCGTTCCAATGGGGTTCTGCGTGGCGATAACAATAAAGGGCTCCGGCACCTTCCGCGTCTGTCCGTCTACAGTGATATTTCCTTCCTGCATCACCTCCAGCAGAGAAGACTGCGTCTTGCTGGACGTCCGGTTGATCTCATCGGCCAACAGGATGTTGCATATGGCCGCGCCCGGGCGGTACATCAGCTTGCCGCTTTCTTTGTGATAAACGGTAAATCCTGTGATATCCGACGGAACGACATCAGGAGTAAACTGGACCCGATTGAATTTCAGATCCATGGCTTTGCTGAAGGCCAGTGCCAGCGTCGTCTTGCCGACGCCCGGAATATCTTCCAGAAGGATATGCCCTCCTGCGATGATTACCGTAAGTACCTTACGGATGATTTCCTCTTTACCAAGGATGGCCTTGCCCGCTTCTGTTTCGATTCTCTGAATGATCGGATTCATGTCGTTCTCCTCTGTTTCTGGCTTTATCATAAAAAAAACGGACGCAACGAAAAAATAATTCGTTACGTCCGATATTTTGCGCAAGCGAATGATGCACAAAACGTGCATTCATCTTATGTCTATCATAGGTCTTCTGGCTCGCACAGCCGGGATTCCCGCAGCAAGCGGGAACGCACCGCGCCGCCCTTCGCCTTCTCAAAGGATCCCTCAGGATTTCCCTCAATGACTGACTTTCGTCTTGAATGACGGCTTACTCTGCTCACAGCACCGGTCAATGCTCAGGATTCTCACCTGATTCCCTCATCCCTGCAGCCATACGCTGCAAGGTCATGACAGTGTATTTTGTCACGCCCATTGTAACAAATCGCAGTCAACAATTCAACATCCCTGTCCGTTAGTCCATCTGCGCCAGCAGCCACCCAATCGAATCATGACAGTCGCGGCTCTCAACAGTGAACGTAGTGTCTTCCGGACAGCAGTCGTCGATCTGCTGCAGAACCCGGGGCATATCCATTGTCCCATCCAGCAGCGGTGAATGCAGATCATGCTTGCCGTCGTTGTTGTGCAGGTGAAAATGACCGACCCATGGGCCGAGCTGGCGAATCCACTCCGTGACCGGAATCTGCGAAATCGCGTTCACATGTCCCACATCCAGGCAGATCCGCACGCGCGGATCGTCGATTTCCTTCACCAGATCCAGGAGCAAATACGGTTCGTCATCCATGACATTTTCTATGTACAGCCTGAAGTCCTCCGGCTGCTGGTTGATGAAATCCCACCAGAATTTCACGGAGTGTTCCAAATGCCATTTCGGGTCGAAGATCACGGGGATGAATCCGGTGTGGACCACCATTCTGTTCAAGCCCAGCCGCAGCATTCCTGCCGCCGCCTGGTCGAACCGTTCCCTCGCCAGTTCTCTGAAACGGTGATCGAAAGCTGCCGGACAGAGATCTGTGAAGGGGCCGTGCACGACGGCTGCCTGCGGCATTACCACATCGCCGAGAGGCTTTTCCTCGGGCCAGATCGTTTTTTCCAATGCAAAATCCTTCTGGCCTTTCGTACCAAGTCCGCAGTATTTCTCGCTGCTCAGACCGCAGCGGAACGCCTGCCGTTCCATCTTCATCAGCGTCTGATCGACTGTATCATCGTCCAGCCACTGGGAAATGCAGAACTGGTTGAATTCGATCCCAATCCCGTATTCCGCGATCATTTCAATGGGATTATAAGAAAATGTTGAAAGAAAAATGTCTCGCTTCTTCATGCTGCCTCACACTGTTGTCGATTACTTTCCAGGTTCACTTTTTCTTCTTATTCTTGCGTTTGGCGGCTCTTTGCTGCGCTTCCCGAACCTCCTGCCGGTGCAGAATCTCAGCATCTCTGCGCTCCTGTTCCTCTTCGCTCAATTCATTCATTTGAATTGAGGGATTCATCCTGCGCGCGAGAGCCAGCGACTTCTTGGCGTCGGATCTGGTCATCACAAAAGCACGGATGACGATATCCTTGGATATCAGGAGTCGTACATTCGGAGCGACTTTTTCGTAGTTGGTCTCCATGGATGTGATCTCGTCCCACGTCCACAGATCGCGAGACTTGAACCTCCCGAAGAGGATGTTTCGGATCTCCACACCCTCTTCGGAAATAATATGTTCTCTTTTGAAAAAGCACGCCAGTACTACGATGATCAGTATCGGAATATAGACCCATTTCCCGGTGACGATCGTACGCCAAAGCATAAGCGCCGCCAGGACCAGGAACAGCACTGTCATCCATTTTTCACGTGTTTTGACGATACCTCTATACTCCATATTGATTCACCGCTTGCTGATTATCTTGTTACAGTCTATGCTTATTTCTCTTTCTTTTCAAGTTCTTCCACAGTCACGCCGCGAAGCTCTGCCAGTGCCTTCATGGCGATATCGTGCGCGTCGTCCGGCGCTCCCGCCGGATCGCCTTTGCGGAGTTTGCCTGTGAAGCCTGTTCTGCTTCCGTCCGCCCAGAAGATGTTCACGTTCAGTCCGCTGGTGACCAGCGCGAAGATCGGGTTGATCAGGTTCATGAAGCAGAATGGCAGATAGGACAGGGTCGGAACGCCCAGGATGCTGGAGTGGTATGCGCCGCAGGATGACCACGGTACGAGCGGTGACCACAGCGTGCCGCCGTCCTCCATGGTTCTGGAGAGCATATTTCTGCCAAGACCCATTTCGTCATACTTATCCTTGTACATAGCTGCCGGGATGATCAGGCCCAGATACTGGTCGCACATGGTCGTGATGCAGAACATGCCTGTGATGATCGTGCATAGTACCAGCTGGAAAACGGTGCGCACCTTGTGAATCAGTCCGCCCAGAATCGATTCGACCGCGCGGATCGTCTGGAGGATCCCGCCGAATCCGACAGCGATGATGACCAGGTTGTTCGTCCAGAGCATGCTGTCCATGCCGCCCTTGTTCAGCAGCTTGTCGCAGAGCTCGTTTCCTGTTTCGGCTTCGTATCCATAGTGCCACATGGTGATCAGGTCAGAGATGCCGGCATGCTGGAAGATGACCGCGAATACGCCGCCAAGTCCGGACAGCAGCAGGATTCCCGGCAGCGCCGGAACCTTCAGGATCGCAACCACGAAGATGGCGATGAACGGGATCAGCAGAACAGGATTCATGAAGTCATAATGCTCTACAATAGCGTTGGACAATCCGTTCGCCACTTCAGGATCGTAGCTTCCGGATGCTTTGATGCTGATGATTGCATACAATATGATTGCGATACATAGCGACGGCAATGTCGTCGTCATCATGGCCCGCACGTGGTCGAACAGGCCGGTCTGCGCCGTACCTGCCGCCAGATTGGTCGAGTCAGACAGCGGTGAAAGCTTGTCGCCTGTGCAAGCGCCGGACAGGATCATGCCGGCAACCAGAGCCGGGTTGATTCCCATCGTCGCGCCGATGGACATGAACGCGATCCCCAGGGTCGCGGTTACAGTCCAGGCAGATCCGAGAGCAATACCTACAATTGAACAGAGAATGCACGCCAGCGGCAAAAACATTCCCGGCGCGATGCACTTCAGGCCGTAGTAAACAACGGCTGGGATCGCACCGCTCCACTCGAAGGAACCGATCAGACATCCAACGCAAAGGATGATGATGATCGCTTCCAGAGACTGGCTGACAGCAGCAAGCGCTCCGGTCAGCATCTCCTTGTAGGAAAAACCGTAGACCTTCCCTATGATCATCGCTACGACGCAGGCAATCAGCACCGGAATGTGCGGATCCTGTCCCCATCCGGCGATGTAGTTTGTGATCATGATCACCAGCAGAACTACGATCGGGATGGCCGCAGCGATCTTGCTGGGCATTCGCCCTTTTGATACTTTCTTTTCGGATATATAAGTTCCTCCTTGTATAATAATGATATTTGAACAGATTCACGATATGACAGAAGAACTGCATTTGCACGCAGTTCTCCCATCATTATGGATAATACCATGTGGCTATTAGATGGCCCCAAAAAACGCCCGATCCTCGGGCGCGTCAAACGAAAAACTGCACAGTCACACCTCAGAAGACTTCGTGGCTGCGAAACTGATCCGACCCGACTTATTCCGATCATTTCATTCGGACTTCACGGTTGCTGAGACACAGTGCCGGCTTTCCGGCTTCCGATCTGTTCCGCTTCTGTTCATTAAATTGCTACCATACTAACTGATTATCGTATAAGTGTCAACACTAAAAACAAAATCTCCGAAGATTGTTCTTCGGAGATTTTCTGCATTGCTTTATTCTGTACCTGTATTGCTACAGTTTCTGAATCGATTCCACAGCCTTCAGGAACAGCACGCCGTGATCGAGGACCGCGTCCGTCACCAGATCCTGATAGCTGTCTTCTGCTTCAATGAACTCGTCGCCGTAGATTTTGAGCATCACGTCGGCCTTGAGGCTTCTGTTGAAGCCAGCGCCGAGGTTTTTGCTGCCGTCGTCTTCATCTTCCATGATGAGAACCGGGAACGAATACAGAAGAACGGATCCGTTCTCATTGGTCTGCTCGTCTGCGAGAGCCGCACGCTCTTCATCGGTCAGTTCTACATCCAACTCAGGCAGGTCCGCCACAGCCATCATGAGATCTTCCGTGTAAGATCCGATGTGTTCTGTGATAAGCTCTGCGAAGGTGTGGGCGAGCATGCTGTATTCCTCGCCGAATTCCGGATGGTCCTCAACTTCCAGTTCCGCGATCACCACGCCGATTTCAATATCCTGCTCTGGTGTGAGCGATACATCAAATCTAAAAATCTCTTCAACGTCACCGCCGAACTCCTCGGCTGTTTCGTCTTCCAATCCGTCAACCATGACGCCCAGGTCTTCAAATACTCCCATTATGATTCCCCTTTCTTAGAATTCTGCTGTCTTCGGTGTTCTCGGGAACGGCAGCACGTCGCGGATGTTGCTCATTCCTGTCATGTACATGATGATGCGCTCGAATCCCAAGCCGTAGCCGGAGTGTACGACGCCGCCGTACTTACGCAGTTCCATATACCACCAGTAATCTTCCTCGGTCATGCCCATCTCCTCGATGCGAGCCTTGAGCACATCGTAGCGCTCCTCCCTCTGGGAACCTCCGATAATCTCGCCGATGCCCGGAACCAGGCAGTCTGCCGCCGCGACCGTCTTCCCGTCCTCATTCAGCTTCATGTAGAATGCCTTGA
>JBGUKV010000177.1:0-2083 GCA_045114655.1 Candidatus Allocopromorpha sp.
CGCACGGATGCTTTCACTTAACAGTTCCCATTAAAAAAACGGCTATAAAAGCCGTTTTGAAATGTTTGATTTTGTGATGTTCAAGCCATCACTACATCACTCACTGCATCACTGCCACTTTCCCCCAGGGCGGCTCGACGTAGGTGTTGTTGATCATCCAGAGGACGGGGATGCCCATGGCGGCGGATTCTTCCGGGAAGGGTGCGCAGCCGTCCGTCAGAATGATGATGCTGGCGATCTCCTGCTCCGCCATCTCCATGCGGACGTAGTCGAAGATCACCTCGAAGTC
The DNA here is from genome assembly GCA_045114655.1 of Candidatus Allocopromorpha sp. Taxonomy (GTDB): domain Bacteria; phylum Bacillota; class Clostridia; order Peptostreptococcales; family Anaerovoracaceae; genus Lentihominibacter. Next base: position 290 of record JBGUKV010000177.1, read on the forward strand.
CGTACCGCCGCCGCCCTTCGGACGGATGATCTTGAATTCGTTCTCATCGGTGAACGGTACGGGCGGCACTACCCCGGCGTCGAAGAAACCGAGCCAGCCCTCCAGCCTGCCGCCGAACTGGTCGATCGCGCCTTTGATCTCGGAATAGGCCTGTGTGATTTCTTTTTTGGTCATGGACGCTGAAGTGTCGATCATGAACAGGATGTTCTTGACCGTGGTCTCAGTCTCGTTGAAGTCAGGAAGCATGAACGGACTGTCCGAGAACCTGCGGTCCGGCGGCAGGAAAGAATAGTCTGTGACCTCTTCCTGCACAAAGTCGTTCAGCAGCACTCTCCAGTCGGTCTTCGGATGCATCAGTTCCTCGATTTTCCGCTCGACCCCAAGCGGGATCGTGCCGCGGCCCATCCCGTTCCCGCGGGATTTGCATGCTTCCAAAGCGTCCCGGATCCGATTCCTCCAAAGCGCGTCCAGGGCTTCGTCATCTGCGGTGCCCCATCTGGAATGGTCGTCCGTAAATCCGCGCTTCAGCTGGTTGCGCCGGGCGGCCGACAGGGACATGATCATCTCATAGACTTCTTCTGCCGTATAGCGAGATCCTTCATCGCCTTTTGGGGTCAGATGCATGGATTCCCCGTACTGGCTGAGCGTGATGCTCGAGAGGTCCCTCCCCGCAGCCTGCAGGATATTGGAGTTGACCACGATGTCGCAGGCAATGTTGAACAGGAGATTGTCCCGGTCTCCCGTCCTCGATGTGTGCCGCAGAGCTACGTGCATGATCTCGTGCATCATGACAAAGACCAGTTCCTTATCAGAGATCTCATCCAGAAACTTCGGATCGAAGTAGACCCTCTCGCCGTCAGTTGCTGCGGTCCCGATGTTCGGATCCAACGCGAACTTCATGTGCATCAGGAGCAGCCCGAAGAACCCATTGCGTGAGAGTACAGTCATGCGGGCAAGCAAAATCCTGCGCATGTACTCCCGCTGTTTCGCTGCATTCAGTTCCATCACATCACCCCGTTCAGCAGAGCGCCTTTGCTCCGCATCCACTTGACGAAGGCCGGCAGCATCATGAGCTTTTGCTGATAATCCTTCTCCAGATTCAAGTAGTCCTGCATAAGCACGACGGAGAAGTCTGCCGGCAGTTTCTCCGCATAATGGATCGAACGGGCGATGGATTTCATGTCATCACGATGCATCGAAGCGTACTTCGCCATTGAGGATACGAGGGCGTACAGCACGTCCGTCCCCTTCGGCACCCTGTGTTCAGTGCCCGCGAAGATGCCTTCGACGTCAGGCAGGTCGTCATAGACCCGCGACCATGTGCGGAACTCCGCCGCCACGCCGCTTCCCACCAGCCCGGCGATGAGCGTGAACATCTCGTTGATGTCGCCGTTGACGTGGTTCAGCAGATTGCTGACCATCTCCCACACACGCGGCGTTGGAAACGCCATATCGTCCTTCGACGGTTCGAATGCCATGAGCATGTCCGGCTTAAAGGAGAGGAATCCCGTCACCTGCTCATTGATGCCGCGGGACACTGCCCACGCTCTCCAGGACTGCGGATCCGCATAAACCTCCAGATGCAAAAGCCTGTTTGCCAGGGCTTTGGGCATTTTGTAAGCGACGGATTTGTCCGTCACGCGGTTTCCGGCTGCAATGACGATGCAGTTTTCGGGCAGCTTGTGCTCGCCCACCGTCCGGTCCAGGGCAATCTGGTAAGCGGCCGCCTGCACCGACGGCGGCGCCGCGGATATCTCATCGAGGAACAGAATGTTGACCACGTCGTCCGCAGGG
>JBGUKV010000178.1:0-2559 GCA_045114655.1 Candidatus Allocopromorpha sp.
TAGGGGCAGACACTGTGGATATGGAACAGATCCAGCTCCATCCCACCGTCATTCAGGAGGACGGGACGCTGGTCTCCGAATCCGTACGCAGCCACGGCGCCATCATCGTCAACACCCAGGGCAAGCGTTTCGTCAATGATCTGGCCGGCCGCGATGTGGTCTCCCAGGCGGAGCTGCAGCAGCCCGACGGATACTGCTACATCATCTTTGACCAGCATCTGGTGGATGAAGTGGCACTGACCAAGAAGTTCATCGAACGGGGCTTCACCATCACCGGCAACACCTATGAGGAACTGGCAAACAACATGGGCCTGCAGGGTGAAGCGGTCCAGAACTTCGTCAACACCATGAACACCTGGAACCAGTCCGTCGCTTCCGGTACGGATGCGGAATTCGGACGCAACAACGGCATGGACGACGATCTTTCCCACGCACCCTTCTATGCCATCAAGATCGCCCCGGGCATCCATCACACCATGGGCGGTATCAAGATCAACACCAACGCCGAGGTCATCAGCACCTCCGGTGCGGTCATCCCCGGACTGTTCGCAGCCGGCGAGACCACCGGCGGCATCCACGGCGGCAACCGTGTCGGCGGCAACGCAGTCTGTGACTTCATCGTCTTCGGACGCATCGCCGGCCAGAGCGCATCGGACTTTGCGGAAGCATCCGGTGTGGATCAGGCGGCCTGATCTACCCAACCGGCATTTCGTGGGGCTGTCTCACTAGAGGCAGCCTCTTTTATTACAAAGAAAGGCAAATAATAACACAAGCCGACTCTGTGATGGAGTCGGCTTGTGGCGTATAATGTAAATATGAGAAAAAAAGAAAACATCATACCGCAGGTAGATTATACCCTGTATGAACCAGGATATCAATTGAAACTACCATTTGCGACGGACATTCTAATTCCGAATGATGATCCGGTGAGATTACTGAATGCAATAGTAGAAAGGATGGACATAAGCGAAATCATGCATTCCTACTCCCGTTATGGGAGAATCGAGTACTCACCGAGGACTCTACTGAAAATACTGTTGTATGGATATGTGAGAAACATATATAGCAGCAGGAAGCTGGAACAGGCCTGCCGGGAAAACATAAACTTCATGTATTTGTTGGAAGATCATCCGGCGCCAGATCACAACACCATAAACCGTTTCCGATCGAAGTATTTACTCGGTCATGAAACAGGATTACTGGAGCAGATGACAGCCATGCTGATGGAATGGGGATTTGTCAGTATGGAATCGGTTTTTATTGACGGGACAAAGATCGAGGCAAACGCGAACAGATATACCTTTGTATGGAAAAGCAGAGTATTGAAAAACAAGGAAAAGCTGGAAGAAAAGATTCGTTCCGAAGTGCCGGGACTCGTAGAAGAAATGTCCGTAAAATGGTGGATCCCCGAAACGGTGAAGGTCCATCATTTGAAAAAATTACGGAAGAAACTTTATGCACAGGCAGAAGCGGCTGAGCTGGTATTTGTTCATGGAAAAGGAAGCCGAAAATCACCTCTTCAGCGGGCAATAGAAACCGTCGAAGATTGGATCGAACGGCTAAAAAAGTACACGAAAGACCTTCATATATGCGGAGATCGTAACAGTTATTGCAAAACCGATCATAATGCAACCTTTATGCATATGAAAGAAGATCACATGCTGAACGGGCAATTGAAGCCAGGATATAACGTCAATGTAGCAACATCAGAAGAGTTTATTATCGGAAATTATATCAGCGCTGATCGGAATGATGTGCATACCATGATTCCGTTTATGAAAAAACTCAAAAAATATCCCATAGAAAACGTAGTGGTGGATTCTGGATATGAGAGTGAGGAGAATTACTGTTATTTCGAAACACTGAAACACATTGAGCTGTATGTAAAACCGGCCAATCACGAACAGAAGAAAAAGAGAAAATATCGCACAGATATCAGTCGGCGAGAAAACATGGAATACGATCCCGCAAAGGACTGTTACATCTGTGCTCAGGGAAAAGAACTAACCGCAGACTTCGTAAAAAATACCAAGTCAAAAACAGGGTTGGCAATTGAGACGACTGTATACAGCTGTAAAGAATGCAACGGATGTCCGCTAAAGGAAAAATGCATCAAAGCCGGTCGTAGTAAGAAACCTTTATCCGAGCGAAACAAAGTCCTTTATGTTTCCAAACGATTCCAAGCGCAGCGCGAGGAGATGGAAGCGAAAATAACTTCGGAAAAGGGTGTGCTGCTTCGAGTAAACAGAAGCATTCAGGCAGAAGGTGCATTTGCGATGATCAAGGAAGACATGAACTTCCGCAGATTTATGCTCCGTAGCACGGTAAAGGTTGAAGTAGAATGGACCATTCTCAGCATGGCTTACAACATTCTAAAGCTTCATCATAAGATCAAAAAAAGACGGTTGGGAACGGGCTTGGTAATTCCCAAAGGATTTCCCGCAGGTTTATAACAAAAATTAATGAGTGACAAGAAAAAAGAGAGCGCCAAATTGGTACTCTCAGGATGATTATGCGCAAATTCTGCGCATTTTTTTAATTTTCAACAGAAAACGTCCC
>JBGUKV010000179.1:0-6682 GCA_045114655.1 Candidatus Allocopromorpha sp.
AGAAAGACCTGTTACGATCAGACTTCTTGACCCGCCGCTCCATGAGTTCATCCCGCACACAGATGAAGAACTGCACGAACTGGCAGAGTTCATCGGCAAGCCGTATGAGCAGGTTGCCAAGAAGGCGGAAGAACTCCACGAGTTCAACCCGATGCTCGGACACAGAGGCTGCAGACTTGCTGTCACATATCCGGAAATCGCTGAGATGCAGGCTGAGGCAATCATCACAGCTGCCATCGAAGTGAGAAAAGAAAAGGGCTATGATATCGTTCCTGAAATCATGGTTCCGCTCGTAGGAAGCAAGGCTGAGCTGACCAACGTCAAGAAGACTGTTGTTGACACAATTGCCAGAGTATTCGAGAGAGAAGGCGTTGAATTCCCGTATCTGGTAGGCACCATGATCGAGATCCCGAGAGCTGCACTGACAGCTGATGAGATCGCAGAAGAAGCTGAATTCTTCTCATTTGGAACCAACGACCTGACACAGATGGGATTCGGTTTCTCCAGAGACGACACAGGCAACATCATCAAGGAATACAAGGAAAAGGGCATCTTCGAGGACGATCCGTTCCAGAGCCTCGACCAGAATGGCATCGGCAAGCTGGTCAAGATGGCTGTTGAACTCGGTAAGAAGACAAGACCTGACATCCACCTTGGAATCTGCGGCGAGCACGGCGGCGATCCGAAGTCCATCGACTTCTGCCACAGAACCGGTCTGCAGTACGTATCCTGCTCACCGTTCAGAGTACCGATCGCAAGACTGTCCGCAGCACAGGCAGCAATCAGAAACAAATAATGGACCGCGAGCGAACTCCCGCAGAAAACTGATGAAAACAGGCATAAATGTGTGGGAATTTGCCGGATAGGGTACTAAACAAAAATCAAACCCACAGATTTCAGTGCGAAACGCATTGATTTCTGTGGGTTTTGCTTTTGCATGAAGTGCTGACAGTAATAAAGCCGCAGTTTTTGAGTGAGAAATGATAATAATCTGCGGGACTTCGCTCCCAGAGGACCGCGAGATATTACGCTACAGCAACGACGCCGTACGTGATGAGGAACACGACAATACCTGCCGCGACTACGCCGGCGAAGATGACCGGGACTGCATTGCGCAGGCGCAGATCGAAAAATGCTGCGACGAGCGAGCCTGTCCAGGCGCCGGTTCCGGGGAGGGGAACCGCGACTAGGAGAAAGAGTCCGAACATCTCGTATTTCACGAGCTTCTCACCGCCGCGGGCTGCTTTTTCTTCCATTTTAGTGGCGATACGGTCGAACTTTTCAAACCGGTGCATCCAGTCGAGGATGCGGCGGATGAAGATAATAATGAACGGTACAGGAACCATGTTTCCGATGATGCTGACAATCAGCGCGGTCAGCGGGGGAAGCCCCATACCGACGCCGATGGGAAGCGCTCCTCGGAGCTCAATGATCGGAACCATGGAAATGAGAAATGTGACCAGTATTTTACCGGCATATGTAGTCGTTAACCAAGTAATCATGTTGTGATTTAGATCGTCTGTGGTAATCGCAATAATAACTGCTTATTTTTGTAAACGTGGCCTTCATTATAGCATAGAAAAACTCAAAAAAACATATTTGTTTATCCTGGTTCGGTGTATAATAAACACAGCATTATTATTATCGGTTTAATGTAAAAAAGGAAAAGAGGTGACTGAATGAAAAAGAACAAACTGAGCATGCTGCTGGCGGTGCTGCTTGTTCTGGCAATGTGCGTATGGACGCTGTCCGCATGCGGTGAGTCCGGCGGAGACGCGGAAGCGCCTGCGGAGGAACCGCAAGCTGCTGAAGAGGCCCCGGAAGGCTATCTGAACCCTGAGGTCAAATCAGATTTGTCCATGGCGGATGAAGTGAAAGCCTTCTACGAGAAGGTCGACATGGATTACGCTTATGAACTGGCTTACGAGCTGGCGTATGACTGGGATAATCTGGCGGAAGCAAACGGCTGGAGATCCGCAGGATCAGACGCGGAGCACGCAACTGCAGACTATCTTATGAACGAATGGAAAGAAATCGGACTGCAGAATGTTGACAAACTGGGCAGCACGTGCGACAAGTTCCAGTTCAACAGTTCATCCCTCAAGATCGCGGATTCGGATGTCGATTTCCACGGAAATGATGCAAAAGCAGTTGAGTCTGGCACCAATGGACCGGCTTCCTATCAGGTCAACGGCACAGACGGCGATCTGAAAGCAGAAATCGTGGACTGCGGAACAGGTTTCGAAGCAGACTATGACGGTAAGGACGTAAAGGATAAGATCGCCTTCGTCAAGGTCGATCAGTCCAATGAAGCATGGATCGATGTCTATATGGAACAGGCTCATAAGGCCGGTGCCGCGGCGATCGTCACATGGGCGGACAGCGGTTACGGTGAAGCAGGAACGTTTACGACAAACGTGCAGGACGTATGTTCCAGCGACCTTCTTCCGACCGTAGCGGTCAGCGCCGATCAGGCGAAGAAGATCCAGCAGGCGATCAAGGACGGTCACACCGACTGCACCCTGAACGTCGATGCGGAAATGGTTGACAACGGCGGTACGACGTATAATGTTTACGGCATGATCCCGGGCAAGAATCACGATCAGAAGATCATCATCGCTGGTCACTATGACAAGTACTGGTATGGATTCCAGGATGACTGCTGCGCGATCTCACTGGTAGCGACCATCGCAAAGGCTATGGTCGATTCCGGATATGAACCTGAAAATGACATTTATTTCATCGCGCACGGCGCAGAAGAGTGGGGTGCGACCGACTCCCAGTTTGACTGGACAACAGGTGCATGGGGCGTGTGTGAAGAACACTCAGACATGACTGACGGCGCATTGGCGCTGATCAACTGCGAACTGCCTGCAGTCAAGATGAAGCAGATGAATATTGTATGTGTTCCTGAATTCAGAGCTCTGACCAAGACGATGTTTGATTCGGGTCTTGTGATCACGAACGGCAAGACATCATACACGACCAAGCCGGCAGATGCGACGACGATGGAAGACGGTATCACTTACAGAGTCCACGGCGTTCCTTACTTCCTGAACGGATTTGAAGGAACGGATTTCATGAGCCAGTGTTATCACACGATTGCCGATAACGCCGACACTTATGACGCTGAGTGCTTCCAGAACAACATCGATTGGTACGGCGCATTCGCAATCTACATGGATACAGAGCCTGCGCTGGAACTGAATTCCGCAGCTCTTGCCAACGATCTGAAGAAGGGATTCAATGAAGAATATGCTAAGGAAGCCGGCGTTGACACAGAGGGTTATCTCGCGGCCATTGAAGAACTGAAGACCGCAGCGAAGGACCACTATGACGCGGCTGTCGCGCTCAATAAATCTTACGAGGAAGCTGTTGCAGCAGGAGATGAAGACAAAGCAGCGGAACTCAGAACGCAGGGTGCGGAACTGAACAAGCGGGCACTGGAAGCATTCCAGATCACGCAGGACAAGTTCTTCTATGACAGTGACTTCACCGCAGACTATGGTCAGGTGCAGACGTTCAACAATCTGTCATACATCGATGGGGTTATCGAAGGCCTCGACAATGGTGCGGATATCTGGGGCGAAAATGGTGATGGAATCGCTGATTTTGCGTACCAGCTCAACTGCATCCACGATTACAATTACTGCAACTTCAGCGCTGATATCGCTGAAAGAGGCATCGATATGTACACTGACGAATACTATTCCAGCAAGGATCAGGCGCAGTGGGGCTACCACCACCAGAATCCTGTCGTGCATGTCGGCGATGCATCTGCTCAGATCCAGCGTGCAGAGACCATCAAGGATATCGACGTAGACATAGTTAAGGATGCATACAGTAAAGCAAGAGGCGAGCTCATCGATTACCTGGGAACCGCTCTTGCTGCAGAGATCACCTACATGGGTGATGTCGCAAATGCTCTCCAGTAGGTTTAAAGGCGAAAGCATCAGGTCTGAAAACATCAGGTCTGAAAACACATTATTAATCACTGACCGGGCCGGTGTCCACCGTAGCCCGGTCTTGTGTTATAATCGGGGTAAGGAGGGATATCATGGACCATGTCAGACTAAGCGAATCCGGAACAAGCGTGATCATATTGGATCAGAGTCTGCTTCCGGGCGAAGAAAAATACATTGAACTGAAGACTTTGGACGAGATGGTGGAGGCAATCAAAAGGCTCCAGGTGCGGGGCGCTCCGGCAATCGGGATATTCGCCGGGTATGCGCTGGCTGCGCTTTCGAAGCAGCAGTGCCGGCCGAAACCCATCCGAAGCTGCTGTGGCGCCAGCGGCACTTCCGATGAAGTATTCATGCAGGAGATCCAGGCCCAGGGGGACGCACTGAAGGGAGCACGTCCTACGGCAGTCAATCTGGCGTGGGCTGTCGACCGCGTCATCAAAGCAGTCCGTGTGGAGATGTTCCGCGCCCGGCAGGAGGACTCTTTGCGGCTGAACGCCAACGCCGGAGCACGCAGATTGTCCGACGCAGCCGAGCGGGAAGCAAAAGCAATCCACGAGGAAGACATACAAATGTGCAGGTCGATTGCACAGTACGGGCTGGAAGAGGTCCGGAGTCTTTGTGCTGCAGGCGGTCACGAAGGTCCGATTGGGATACTGACTCACTGTAACGCCGGGCCGTTGGCAACATCCGAATACGGGACTGCACTGGGACCGATCCTGCTGGGCACGGAGCAAGGCGTGCAATTCCGGGTCTTTGCAGATGAAACAAGGCCTTTGCTGCAGGGAGCGCGTCTCACTACCTTTGAACTGCAGAAGGCGGGCGTGGATGTGACGCTGATCTGCGACAACATGGCTTCTTCTGTAATGAAGACAGGCGCCGTACAGGCTGTGTTCGTCGGGTGCGACAGAGTGGCGGCTAATGGAGATACGGCAAACAAAATCGGAACCTTCGGGGTAGCTATTCTTGCGAAGCATTTCGGCATCCCGTTCTACGTGCTCGGACCATCTTCCTCAATTGATCTGAAGTGCGCATCCGGCGGAGACATTCCCATTGAAGAACGGGATCCGGAAGAAATAAAAAGCAAGTATTATGAGAAACCGATGGCCCCGGAGGGAGTGAAATGTTTCAATCCGGCCTTTGATGTCACGGATGCAGAGCTGATCAGCGGAATTATTACAGAGAAGGGCGTCTGCCGGTATCCGTACACAGAGAGTCTGGCGGCGCTGATAGGGAACACGCCTTGACATGGAACAGTAATTAATATACAATATTTACAGAAATTTACAACTTCTGTAATTTGGGGAAGGGAACAGAGATGGAAAACCTGAATATTGCTGTTGTATCGCCGGATGAGGCGTACAACAGGGTCTTTTGTATGTCTCTTCTTGATGCGTGCAGACAGATCGGTGTGACAGCATACACGACGAAGGAGTTCGTGCTGCAGTGGGCCGATCGTGAAGAGGGTACGTACGATGAACAGTTTGATCTTATCCTGTGGGCAGGAAACGAGATCAGCGAATCCTACGGCGGCTGTGTTGTCTATCTGACAGACAGAGCGTCACAGGTGAACATCGACCACGGAAACAGCCGTTACGCACTGTACAAATACAGCAGAGCAGATGCGATTGCAGCGGCTGTTTTTGATATTTACGCGCATCTGACGGGCAGGCAGGCACTTCTGGTGAAGAAAAATGACGTGAAGCTGATTGCCTTTGCGTCTTATTGCGGAGGGACGGGATGCACTACGATCTGCCGGGCTGTCAGCCAGGAACTGGCGCGTTTCCGCAGCCTGAGAGTTATGTACATCAGCTTGGAAGATGTAGTATCGGCATCGGACTTTCTGCCTTTGCAGGAGGACGGAGCGTCCGGAAGCATCAAAACTGAGAGTGAATATTTGTACCGTCTATTAGGAAAAGGCACGGTGCCGTTTCTGGAATCGTATCTTATAAAAGATCCTTTTGGGGTGTGCGGTTTTGCTCCGACTGCCGGGAAGAATCCGCTTCGTGAACTGTCCGGAGAAGAGATGCGGCGGCTTCTGGATGTCCTGATGGACAGCGGGCTGTTTGATGTGATTGCGGCTGATCTTTCGACAGGTTTGGGTGAGGGAGCCATGACTCTCTGCAGTGCTGCGGACCGGATCTGCCTGCTCTCGAATACAGAAGGACACAAGATGCGTGAAAAACATTATCTGCGTCATCTGGAAAGCAGCTGCGGTGAAGATATCAGAGATAAAATTTTGATAACAGAACGATTTGAAGAGCAACCGCCTTCACCAGCCGCGCCATTAGAGGGGAAATTCGGGCAACAGATAAGTAAACTGACAGAGCGCCTCTTTGATGTGGTACAATAATATAATAAAGCAACTGAAAAGGAGAAGATTTTGCATCTCGAACCATTGGTAGCCGATCTGGCGCTCATACTCGTGGCAAGCGCGGTCGTTACAATCATATTCAGGAAACTCAAGCAGCCCGTTGTACTCGGGTTTATTGTCGCGGGTTTTCTGATTAGTCCGCATTTCGATTACCTGCCTACAGTTGTTGAACAGGAGGATATCTCCACATGGGCGGATCTGGGAGTCATCTTCCTGATGTTCGGTCTTGGCCTGGAGTTCAGCTTCAAAAAACTCGCGCAGGTGGGCGGAAGCGCATTTACAGTGGCGACGACTGTCATGGCCATGATGATGCTTGTCGGCGCAGGCGTGGGATCGCTGCTTGGAT
>JBGUKV010000180.1:0-3315 GCA_045114655.1 Candidatus Allocopromorpha sp.
TCAGCTGTCTCGGGATAAGGATAGACATCGGGAGCCATGATCTTGGGCATTGCAGCGATGTCAAACCAGACATTAGCCTGTGTGAGCATCTGGAGCTCTGCTTTCCACTCTTTCTTCTTCTCGCGCATAGGTGCAAGAAGGTGGCAGATCACGACCTTGAGGTCAGGGCATCTGTCCGCAATGCGAAGCAGCGCGGTAGTCTGATGGCTCTCCATCAGGATATCGCCGACGTCCAGTGCGACCACGCCGTGATTCTTCTCGATCATCTTGTAGATCTCCATCATTCTGTCTCCGGACAGATCGAAAGGATCATGGCAGCCCATAAGACCTCCGCCGGAGCTGACTTCGAACTTGACAAGACGGAAGTGCTTCTCTTCAAGGAATCTCTGCAGTGTCTCCATGCGATTGGTCGCAAAAGGCTCTACCTCACAGGAAGGGCAGAAACGATCGGGATACTTCTCAAGAAGTTCCTCATGATAGATGTTCTGGAAGCCGTACATGCTGCCGTTCATCAGAACCGCTTTCTCTACGTTGTTGCGGTCCATGATAGCCAGAGCCTGCTCTGCAGTAAAGCAGTCATCGCCATAGTCGCCGTTCTGCGGGAAAAGCTGGAATACTTCGCCGCTTCCCCACTGGCATTTGCCGCCGCCGATGGCGCGCAGCTCACCGCGTCTGCAGTAACCCGCTACGATCTTGGCCAGATGTAAATGTGCATCAATTTTTTTCATAAGTAATCCTCATTCTGACATCATTTATGATTGTTTGCCAAAAGATCAGGCACTCGCTTTTTTGACCTTTTTAACTTTCTTTCTGGACTGATCAGCATGCTGCATAGCGTCGAACGCAACTGCGACTACGATGACCAGACCCTTTACCAGTCCTGCATGTGTGGACGGTACGGACATCAGGTTCAGACCGTTGTTCAGAAGTCCCATCAGGACTGCACCGAAGATCGCGCCAGGAACGGTACCTTCGCCGCCGAGGAGGGATACGCCGCCGATAACGGCTGCCGTGATAACGTCATTGGTGTATCCTGCGCCGGTGGAGGAGGATGCCTGCTGCGTCATGGACGCGAGCACGATACCACCCATAGCGGTTGTAAGTCCGGAGAGAACGTAGCAGACGATCGATACGAGCTTTACATTGATACCGGAAATCTCAGATGCTGTCGGGTTGCCGCCGACCGCATAGACATATCTGCCGTAAACAGTCTTTCTCAGCACATACCAGCTGATAACCGCGATGATCGCCATGAAATAAACAGGGAGCGGGAATCCAAGGATCTTGAAAGCACCGATCGCCGTGAAAGCGGGAACTGTGCAGCTGATGATCTTGTTGTTGGTCATGACCATAGCAAGTCCGAGGAAAATACTCTGTGTAGCGAATGTCACCAGGAATGCCGGAATCTTGAAAGTCGTGATGACAATACCATGAACGGCACCTGCCAGGGCACCTGCAATCAGAGCCGCAAACACACCTGCAATAACAGCGCCGGGCGTATCTCCCAAATTATGGGTGACCGTGACGGCAATGACTGCGGAGAACGCGCACAAAGTCGCAATGGAAAGGTCGATACCGCCGATCAGGAATACGAAGATCGTTCCGGAGACCATGATACCGATAACTGCTACTGACCAAAGCACGTTACTGAAGTTATCCAGTGAAAGGAATGCCTTCGGACGAAGGATGGACAAAACAACAATAAATGCGACGAGGATGATCGGCTTACTGTATTTACTCCAGTTAAAATTCTTCATCATTCCGCCTCCTCTTCTACACCCTGTCCAGCGGAAAGTACCTTGGACTGCGTGACCTCTACGTTCTTAAACTCTTTCACAATATCGCCCTTGCGCATGACGATGATCCTGTGTGAAACACGAAGCAGCTCCTGAAGGTCAGACGTAACAACGATGACCGCAACACCCTGCTTAGCAAGGTTCTCCAGGATCTGGTAAATTTCGTCTTTCGCACCGACGTCGATACCGGCCGTAGGCTCGTCGACGATCAGGAGCTTAAGATCTCTCATCAGCCACTTGCCCAGGACGACCTTCTGCTGGTTACCACCGGACATAACGCCGACCTGTTTCTCAGGATCAGCAGGACGGATATCGATAGCCTGGATCGCTCTCTTAGCCATTGCCAGCTCGTCCGCATCCGAAATGGAGGTGCCGCTGATCTTGACAATATCATAGTTGGTAAGAGCGACGTTCTTGATCGTGGACAGGAGCGGGATGAATCCCTGATTTCTTCTGTCCTCCGGAACGAATCCGATTCCTTCGAGGATGCTTGCCTTCGGAGAAGGATCAAGCTTCTTGCCGTCCAGCCATACTTCGCCGGATGCGGCCTTGTCTACACCGTAGATCGCACGGACAACTTCTGTTCTTCCTGCGCCGATCAGGCCGCCCATACCGAGGATCTCTCCTCTGTGGACCTGGAAGCTGATGTTGCGGTAGCGGTCAGTCTTGTCAGTGAGATTCTTTACATCCAGTCTGACTTCCGCGTTGTCATCGGAGTGAAGCATCTTCTTGGAGCCGGCGGACTCGTCGACTACCTTACCGATCATAGTCTCGATAACCTTTGCGGGAATGATATCCTGTTTCTCAAGGATCGCTGCGTTCTTACCATCGCGCAGGATCGTCAGACGATCGGAAAGCATGTAAACTTCCTCAAGTCTGTGGGAAATATAGATGATCGAAACGCCTTCACTGCGCAGCTTCTGGATGATCTTGAAGAGCATCTCCGCTTCTTTACCGGAAAGGGAAGCTGTGGGCTCGTCCATGATCAGCAGCTTGGAATCCTGGGACAGACCCTTGAGGATCTCGATCAGCTGTCTCTGTCCGATACCCAGATTGTCCACTACCGTAGTGGGCTTTAAGGGGAACTGGTACTTATCGATCAGTTCCTGTGTCATCTGGTTCATCTTGGCGTAGTCAATGAAAACGCCCTTGCGCGGCTCTCTGCCGAGGAAAACGTTCTGTGCTACCGTCAGCGGCGGGATTACGGAAAGTTCCTGATAGATACATGCCACGCCCAGTTTCTGGCAGTCCTGATAGTTGTTGATCTCTACCGGCTGGCCTTCCCAGTAAATCTGGCCTGCATCTTTTGTGTAAACGCCCGTGATGATCTTGATCAGTGTGGACTTGCCGGCACCGTTCTCTCCCATCAGAGCATGTACTTCACCGGCTTTTACTTCAAAATGGACATCCTGAAGAACCGGAACGCCGGAAAAGCTCTTATAAATGCCTTTGGCTTCAATTAATGTATTTCCTGCCATTATTCAAGCCCCTCCTTAGCTCCTTCTTCTCTTGCCTTGCG
>JBGUKV010000181.1:0-4738 GCA_045114655.1 Candidatus Allocopromorpha sp.
ATCAATATAGATAGTGTCGTCAAGGAATTCGGCGACAACAGGGTCCTTGACGGCCTCTCGCTATCTGTTCGCGAAGGGGAAGTCGTGGTGATCGTGGGCCCGTCCGGATGCGGCAAGAGCACGCTCCTTCGCTGCATCAACGGACTAGAGCCTATACAGGGAGGGGAGATCACGTTCCGCGGACAGAAGGTGGATGGCAATTCCCGATCCATCGTCGGGATCCGCCAGAAAGTAGGAATGGTATTCCAGAACTATGAACTGTTTCCCCACATGACGATCCTCGAGAATATTGTTCTCTCCCCAGTCCTTGTGCAGAAGCGAAGCCGCAAAGAAGTAGAGGAGGAAGCAATGCAGCTCCTGTCCCGTGTCGGCCTTGCAGAAAAACGGGACAGTTTCCCGCGCGAGTTGTCCGGTGGGCAGAAGCAGAGAGTGGCGATCGTGCGGGCTCTGTGCATGCACCCGGAAGTGCTTCTATTCGACGAAGTGACAGCGGCGCTGGACCCCGAGATGGTCAGAGAAGTACTGGACGTCATGCTGACACTGGCCCGTCAGGGACGGACGATGGTGATCGTCACCCACGAGATGTCATTCGCCAAAGCGGTCGCGGACAGGGTGGTCTTTATTGATGAGGGCAATATTGTGGAAGAGGGAAGTCCGGAGGAGTTCTTCGAACACCCCGGTACGGATCGAGCAAAGCGGTTCCTCAACACATTTACGTATGAGAAAGTGGAGAAGGGAGCGTAAGAAAAGCTAATCAGGCACAGGGAAATGTTGATCACTGTACTTCGTCAATACAACACCGTAAAGTCGTTGCGATAATGATAAAGAGCGCATGCACCATTGTGGTACATGCGCTCTTTTCCTCATTCATCGAATCGGATTAACCTTCAAATGGCACGACATGCGTGACCGCATCCTTGGGCTGGATCCGGCACTCGCCGTTGTCGAGGTCGATCAGCACATACTTGTCATTGCCCATGCCCAGTTCCTTCATGTAGCTGAGCTGGCGGTGTCCGTGACGGGTCTCGATACGCTCGACGAGGTCGTGATGGTCCTCTTCCTTCAGCGCGTAGACCAAATCCATGCTGGCACTATCCGCTGCCAGGATATCCAGCGATGCCACAATACCGATATTGGGGGTGACGACGGGAGCCGCTGCGACGCCTTCGCAGTCACAGGATACGGACATATTGCGAAGAACGTTGATATAAGCGATGCTTCCGGCAAAATAGTCAATGGTCGCCTTGGTGGATTCCGCCATGCGCTCCATAAGTTCTTCCATTGCGATGCCCCACTGATCTCCGGAGTCTGCGGCATGAATCCATTTCTTGCCCTCTTTGCCATCGGCGCATCCGATACCGATATTCTTGTTGGATCCGCCGAAACCGCCCATCACATGGCCCTTGAAGTGGGTCAGTGCCAGGAAGGAATCGTATTCCGGCAGGGACTTACCGACAGACATCTCAGTGAACCATTTGCCGCCCTTGACAGGAAGAGTGGTGGCACCAAACTCATCGGTGATATCGACAGGCGCGAAGGTCCAGCCGTTCACTTCCAGAGTCTTGCGGTGCTTCTCGGTCGTGTCGCGGTCGCCTTCGTAGTAGGTGTTGGTCTCGATGATCGTTGCGCTGTCAAAATCCTTGAGCTCTTTCTCAAACAGGTTCTTCACCCAGGGTCTCGGGATAATGTTGGGACCGTGCTGTTCACCTGTGTGGAGCTTCACAGCTACTTTACCGTGGAGCACGCCGCTCACCTTCTTATAGATCTTCTCAAGTCCCTCTGCGGACAGGTCTCTTGTGAAATAGACGATGGATTCGCATCCCTTTCTGTTTTCATAGGGGACGTAGTATTCGCCGCCTTTGCCGGCTGTCATTCTTGCTGCCATGGTTATACCTCCTCCTTTTGATGATCATTCAGCACCCGGAGATTAACGAAATCAGGAAGCGGGGCTGAAGGGTCGTTTTACTTGCGCATTCAGGATTTACGCGTACACGATCACTGCCACCAGCTCGACGACTTCATCGGTCTTGTTGGCAATGCCGTGGCTCTCGCCGGTGGGACATACGGTTACATCCCCGGCTGTCACAGTGCGGATCACGCCATTATCATTGTACTCAGCAGTACCCTTCATGATATAGAACAGCTCCGCGTCCTTGTCATGCAGATGATAGCCGATGCTGCAGCCGGGATTGAGCGTGATTTTGGCAAAAAGCCTGCCCTTTTCATTGAGTTCTGCCGGACCTGTGATGAAATTGGTGATCTGTACGGTGCCGTCGCCGTCGCGCATATGCTCGCGGTATTCAATTGCGCATTCCTGTGCTTTTCTGATCATGATTTGCCTCCTTATTTTAACGACTAGTTTCAATAACGAATTCTTTCGCTTGGAATTCTCTTCGATGAAGTTATTATACTATAACGCGCTGCACTGCGTCACGAAGTATCTGGCGGAACTGTAATCGCAGGCCCCGATACGTATCTTTTGTTCGCATTTCTATAAAGCGAAGTGGCAGGGTACCATATCCATAAGCGCGGCGAAAGCGCATGGAGTGGAGTTTTGTGCGCCATTATGCGAGCGGCTCTTCCCCGTATTTGTACAGCAGGAGATTCGCGTCATCTACGGATGCGGACTGGTTGATCGCCACAGTGAGGATGATATCTCTGCGATTCTTGGGGTACAGAGGCGCGCATCCGCCGAGTTCCAGCGCGCGAGTGGTTTCCCGCAAGGAAAGGCCGGCTGCAATGCAAAGTCGGAGTATTTTGTCCCGGCCCGGGCTCCGGGTGCCCTTCATCACCTGATAATAGTAGGAACGCTCCAGACCGCTTTTCTGAATCATCTCGCTGCTCTCAAGCTGTTGCACAGAAGGGAGCGAGCGAAAGTAGTCGGGGAAGCTCTTGAAGCTGTCCGCGACCTTAGGCTCTTCCATGAATTTTTCCATATCCCGCGTATTGTCGATGTTCGAAAGGACATCAGAGAGCTTCTTGGTGGTCGTCTCGTCCATGAGTGATCTCCTTTATATGTTGTGAGTTCATGTTATAATCATGCTATGCAAAAATTTGCAAAACGGCACGCCAATAGACTGCGGCGCGTGTAAAAGCGTGGCGGGGAGGACCCATGACAGAACTCGAACAGCTTTGTGAAAACGCGCTTTATGATGAAATGCGCGTTCTGGAAGACGGCAAGTCTGTCGTCAGAGATATTCCCACAGGAAAATTATATTTTAAGAAGACGCTGGATGTCTACAACGAACATGTTTATGCGTTTCTCAAAGAGCACCGCAACAAGAATGTGGCAGGCATTCAGGCTTATTGGAAAGACGGCGAGAGACTCGTAGTGATCGAGGAACTGATCCAGGGCAGAACGCTGGACCACCTTCTGCAGGATGGAGAATCGACACTTCCTGAGGCAGAGCGCAATATACCGCCCCTGACTTTCACTGCGCGCATCGATATTCTGTCGCAGATCTGCGATGGCCTTCAGTTCCTGCACAGCGCACAGCCGCCGATCATTCATCGCGACATTAAGGCCTCCAATATCATGGTGACGGACGACAGTGTCGTCAAGATCATCGACTACGACGCTGCCAAAATATACATCGCCGGGCAGGACAAAGACACCATGATGATCGGCACGCAGGGCCTTGCGGCACCGGAACAGTATGGATTTGCCCAGTCCAATGTGAGAACGGACCTGTATGCGCTCGGAAAGCTCATTGAGCGCATACTGCCGGATAACGTCGACGCGAAGCGGATTGCGGAGAAAGCAACGGAAATGGATCCCCGGAAGCGCTACACTTCGGCTGCACAGATGAAAGCGCAGATCCAGAAGATCCGGGAAAAGCCTGCCCTTCTGGATCAGAAACTGGAGAAGATCCATGGCTACGATCCGATGAACAAAAGCCACAGGATCCGGGCAAGGATCGCATTGGCAGCCGCTATTTTGGCAGCAGTGCTGCTCGCCAGCGCAATAGGTTGGAGGCTCTTCGTCTATCCTGTTCGTCAGGAGGAAGCAATCCGTACGGAACTCACAGCCATCGACGAGAGCCAGGCAAACGGAGAAGAGATTCTGGATGCCTTAGAGAAGCTTGGAGCAGAGTACCCCTACAAAAAGATGCCGGCCCGTGTACAGCAGGCATACAGGGAGAAAATGGCAGCTTGCGTGAAGCGCTGCATCATAAGTGGGAATGCGGACGAGGCGGAGCAGATTCGGGACTTTGTGGCAAAACATAGCCAGAACGAGGAACTGGGAAAGGCTATATACAACTACGGCAGTGCAGGGGCTGATCTGACGAATAGCAACTACGTGGATGGCCTCCGTATTTTGCACACGTGTGTAGAAGAACAAGCAGTGGATGCCAATCTGTATTGGCAAGAAGGCGTGGAGCAGACGCGCAAAGCGGCCGGCAGCAACATGGACAAAATCAGGCAAAACGAGGAAATCGGGAAAGTCAAAGCGGTCGCAATTGCCTATGCAGCGCTGTACAAGTACGATGCAGTGACGGAGTCGGAGTTTGACGAAATTTATCAGGAGCTTCTTGCTGTCGCCGAGAAAAACCGAAAGGAACAGAACTGGGAGCGGGCGCTCAACGTATACAGATCCCTGCAAGGCGTTACGGAAACTGCGGATGAAGAACTGCCAGAACTCATCAGTGAAACCAATTACGAACATGCAGAGGCGGCTTGGGGACGGCAGAACTACAGCGAAGCCTCGACCCTCTATAAGGAACTCGGCGATTACAAG
>JBGUKV010000182.1:0-24852 GCA_045114655.1 Candidatus Allocopromorpha sp.
ATGAGGAGGACAGGCAATGACTGATTACATGGATAAACTGAAAAACTGCGAGGAGTTCTTCTGGGTGAATCCGGGATTTATCCCGCCGGCAGGAGAGACCGGAGCAGGAGCGGCAGAAACAGCAGAAACGGCAGGAACGGCAGGAGACGGCAATCTCGTCGATATCGACGATGCGGAGGCGAGACTCGCGCGTTTCGCCCCGTTCATCGAGCGGATGTTTCCGGAGGTGAAAGGAGGCATCATCGAATCGCCGCTGACGGAGCTGACCGGGCTGGACGGAATAGGCAAGCTGGCCGAGCTGGCCGGAGCGCCGGACATCGCCTCTGCAGGCACACCGGCAAAAGCCGGTAGGCTCTTTGTCAAGCAGGATTCCCACCTGCCGATTTCGGGGTCGGTCAAAGCCAGAGGCGGGATCTACGAGGTGCTCAAGCTGGCGGAGAAGCTGGCAGTCGAGGCAGGCATGCTCCAGTGGGACCCACAGACCGGTGAACATGAGAACTACGCCAAGCTGGGCGATCCGGAGATGAAGGAATTCTTCTCCAAGTACAAGGTGGCAGTTGGATCCACAGGCAATCTGGGTCTCAGCATCGGGATCATCAGCGCCGCGATTGGTTTTGAAGTAACCGTCCACATGTCGGCGGACGCGCGTCAGTGGAAGAAGGACATGCTCCGTTCGAAGGGCGTGACCGTTGTGGAATATCCGGACGATTATGAGGCAGCGGTAGCCCAGGGTAGGAGAGAGGCCCAGGCGGATCCGACGTGCCATTTCGTGGACGACGAGAATTCGCTGGACCTTTTTGCGGGTTACTCCGTGGCGGGCAAACGTCTGAAGAAGCAGATGGATGATCTGGGCATCACGATAGACAAGGAGCACAGAATGTACGTGTACCTGCCATGCGGCGTGGGCGGAGCGCCCGGCGGCGTGGCATACGGAATCCGGGAGATCTTCGGCGAAGGCGCATATTGCTTTTTCGCGGAGCCGACCCATGCGCCGTGCATGGCGTTGGGGCTCATTTCGGGCAAGCTGAATGGGATCGCCGTGGGCGACATCGGCATCGACGGCAAGACCGAGGCAGATGGACTGGCAGTAGGCCGTCCTTCGGGACTTGTTGCAAAAGCAATGCAGACTCAGCTCGCAGGCTGTTTTACGGTGGAAGACGAGAAACTCTACCCGTATCTGGCGGCGCTGCAGGACGCGTCGGGGATCTTCATCGAACCATCCGCCTGCGCGGCGTTCGAAGGATTGAGATATCTGTGCAATGACGCTTTCGTACCGGCGCCGGATGAGAATTCCATCCACGTGATCTGGGCGACCGGCGGCAATATGGTGCCGGTGGAAGAAAAGAAGGCGTACTACGAAAGGGGGAAAGCCTGAGTGCTCAGGCGAGGTGACCGCAATGTGTGAAGAAAAAGCAAAAGCAGCAGAATTGACCGGACAGGAAGCGCTGGAACAGCACTGCAGAAACACCCTCCACCAGAACAATGTCGAGCAAAAGGATACGATGAACGGTCTGATGCGAAGTGAATGGGGCGGCTGCTCCTTCGAAGACAAGACACTGACCTTCGAATTCCCGGTGCAGCAGTGGCAGGCAAACCGTGTGGGAAACATGCACGGCGGCGCCATCTGCACAGCCTTTGATCTGACAATCGCAGCACTGGCGAGATTCTACGCCAGGGAGAATTTCGCGCCGACGATCAATCTGGATGTCAACTACATCCGGCCCGTTGCCATGGGCGAAACGCTCGCGGTCACGGCAAAGGCAACATCTACGGGCCGGCGGATCACGCAGTTGACCGCGGAGGCGAGGATCAAGTCCTCGGGCAAGCTGGCGGCGACGGCCACATCGATCTACATGAACGTGGACACGCAGAAAGAGAAACAAGGACAGAAGGAACAAAAGGAAAAACCGGCAAAGAAAAAATCCGGTCAAACCGGATACATCAGCAGTCTTATGAATTACAGCGACCGCCTCTAAAGGCGGTCGTTTTTTACAAACATTGCATGAGGGCCTTTGCACCCTACATAAACATCGTTTTGACGATCACAACAAGGAATATCAGTATATAGACCACGACCTCAATCAGCAGGATCAACTTGATCACAGCGCGGACCTTCTGTGAGCCCTGGCCGTGGAGATGCTCTCTGAAATCACCCCTCATATTCCTAAGCAGGATGAGCAGAACGACTACTCCGAATATTAATGCTATAAACAAAATCAGCATATTAAAAACCTCTCCTCAATTATTGCCACACTAATAGTATCAGAATATCGCGCTTTCTTCAAGAGAAAACAACAAGACGAGCGAAAACAACAAGAGTGCTAATTCTTTGACACTGATATGAAATTACAGTACAATATAAATAGGTATGGGCATTTTGAGAAAACAGAAGAAACAAAGGGCACAATGACAAGATGAAAGACGATCAGAGAGAGAAGAAAACAGTAGTTACAGACGGGCAGGATCTGGAGCAGAAAGCTGCGGACCTGAAGAAAAGCGGCGTCACTGACGTCACTGTAGTGATCAATACCATCAACTATACGAGATACAAGGAATCCAATGACGGCAAGCTGCTGCAGCCGGTGATCGACGGGATCAACAAGGCTGTGGGCGAAGGCCTGCATATCAGACTCGATGTGGGACTGAAAGAAGGATTTAACGATGATGAGGTGCTGGATTTTCTCCAGCTGACTCTCATGCATAAATATGATGTCGTGTTCCTGCCGACCATGGGCTACAACAAGATCAAGGCTAAAATGCCGGGACTGCGCAAGATCGACGGCGATTTCGGTGACGTCGAGATGTATAAATACGCTGTTGCAAAGGGGCGCATCGGTTTTTTGAAAGACTGAGAAAGGGAACAGGAGATTAGAATGCAGCAACAGGAACAATTATTGGAAATGAAGCGGGAACTCGCCGAGATACTGGCGGGGAACAAAGCGCTCAAACAGGCTTTGCGCCAGGTCAATAAACTGGACATGATCAAAGCTTCACTGATTGTGCGCAACGCGAAACACCAGAGCCTGAGGATCGACGAGATACTGGACGGGAACCTCCCGACGGATGTGGCCGTGGGGGATTTTGTGTTCATCGAGAACTACTGCGAACTGGTGAAGGCAGCGTACAACAACCTGAATATGGGCAACTCCGTGAGCGCCGGACTGCTCAAGGCGGCCTACAGGGTCCTGAAGGAAGATCCGGACGCGGATTTCAGGAAGGACAGCCCTGTGGTATTCGCTTTCAGCCACGTTCCTCCTGACTGGCAGGACATCGATGAACGGCTGACCAATTCATTCCGCATGATATATTCGGGACGTATCGAAAATGATATTGCGGCGCGCGCCATGTATATCCACAACTGTGTCTATGACGTATGGCCTTTTGATGAGTATAATGGCGAACTTGCCATATTCGCGATGAATTATTACCTGATGGAACAGGGATTCATGCCCATAGATATGCCGATGGAAAGAAAAGACTACCTAGAGCTTGTTACGGCATGTCTCAAAGGCACAAGGGTCAATGAGGAATATGAATTCATCAGAGACGCTATTGTGGAGAAGATGAAAGGCACACTCCATGCCTGCAGAGGTTACATATGAGATTCATTAAACTTCAGAAACAACATTATCAGTGGGGACTGACAGCGTTTCTTGTCGTCGTATGCTGTTTCATTGTGTTCTTCCTGCTGTACCGGTCCGACGCGGTCGGCGATGTATTCAACAAGATACTGGGTGCCGTCACGCCGCTCCTGTACGGAATGGTCATGGCGTACTTGCTGTGCCCGATCTACAACTTCACGGTGTCGCGCTCGTATGGGCTGATCAGCACGGCGAAACACAACTTCAAGCATGACCTGACATTAGCTAAGATCATCGGCACGCTTATATCCGTAGCGCTTATGATCGTTGTCATCGCAGGCGTGCTCTGGATGATCATCCCGGGGCTGTTCGACAGTATCATGAAGGTCATTGACGCCCTCCCGGCAGCCATGAAGAGCTTCACCCAGTGGGTCGATGTCAAATTCGCCAAGCTTCCGGTTGCCAAGGACTACCTGGATCAGCTGAGCAGCAACATCACCGATTACGCCATCGATTTCGCGACCAATACGATCCTGCCGCACTCGGCGAACATGGCGGCAGCCATATCCGGAACCGTTTTCGGAGCGATCGGCTTCGTGTTTGATTTCGTGATCGGTATGATCGTATGCGTATATATTCTGAACATCAAGGATACGCTGGGTGCGCAGGCCAAGAAGATCATCGTGGCGCACTTCAAGGAAAGCACCGCAGAAGAGATCCTGCAGGGGGCAGAGTACACCAACAAGACCTTCGGCGGCTTCATCAGCGGCAAGATCATCGATTCCGCGATCATCGGCATTCTGTGTTTCATCATCATGAGCATCTTCGGATGGGAGTACAGCCTGCTGATCAGCTGTATCATCGGCATCACGAACATCATCCCGTTCTTCGGACCGTTTATCGGAGCGATACCGTCGGCCTTGCTTTTGCTGATGGTGAACCCGATGCACAGTCTGTATTTCATCATCCTGGTCATCATACTCCAGCAGTTTGACGGAAACATTCTGGGACCGAAGATCCTGGGAGACAGCACGGGTCTGGACAGCTTCTGGGTACTCTTCGCCGTGCTGGTGGGCGGCGGACTGTTCGGGTTCCTGGGCATGGTGCTCAGTATTCCGGTGTTCGCGGTAATCTACGCGTACTGCGGCCGGGCGCTCAACAGACGCCTTGCGAAGAAGGGATTCTCCACCGACACGCTGGACTACAAGGTGGACAAGTACCGCACGCGCAAACCGCGGGCAAAACGTAAGAAACCGGAACTCAAGGACAACGAGCCTGTAAGCGCTTATACAGAGGACGAGGTCCAGGAGACAACGGAAGAGGAACTCAAAGAGGCGGAAGAAAAGGGACATAAGGTCGTGGAAGCGACGCTCGTCGAGTACCACGACGACGACACCTATACAGAGTAATAAGCAAAAGCAACAAAAGCAAAAGCTACAAAAGCAAAATCAAGAAAGCAACGAATGGACAAAATCATAGAACAACTAAAAGAAATACTTGAACCGGATCAGATCATTGAGAACGCGGACATGTCGCGGCATACTTCCTTTAAGGCAGGGGGATGCGCGGACCTGCTGGTGTGTCCTTCTGACGCAGAGCAGCTGCAGAAGGTGCTGCAGGTTTTGGTGGACACGCCGCATATGGTTCTCGGCAATGGCTCCAACGTGCTGGTGCGCGACGGGGGATTCCGGGGCGTGATTGTCAAGATCGGAGACGGATTCAGCGAGATACGTAGAGAAGGAAACAAGCTTATCTGCGGTGCAGGCGCGCTCATGTCCGCAGTGGCCAAGAGGGCTGCTTCGGAAGGCCTGTCCGGTTTCGAATTTGCCTCCGGGATCCCGGGGAGCATCGGCGGCGCCGTGTTCATGAACGCGGGAGCATACGGCGGGGAAACAAAGGATATCCTCGAAGAAGCCCATGTGATCGCGGCGGATGGAAGCAAAGCATTCACCATGACCGCAGAAGAGCTTCAGATGGGTTACCGGCATACGGTGCTCCATGAGACAGGGGACGTGGTCACGGAAGTCGTCCTGAAACTGGAAGAGGGCGACGAGGCGGCGATCCGGGAAGAGATGGCGGAGCTGACAAAGAAACGCAACGCCAAACAGCCTGTCCAGTATCCGAGCGCAGGCAGCTTTTTCAAAAGACCGGAAGGGTACTTCGCAGGAAAGCTGATCCAGGACGCCGGATGCAAAGGCCTGTCCGTTGGCGGCGCAGAGGTGTCGACCCTCCACAGCGGATTCATCATCAACAAGGGCGGGGCGACGGCGACCGATATCACACAGCTCAAGGAACTGGTTCAGGCGCGCGTCCTCGATAAGTTCGGCGTTATGCTCGAACCGGAGGTCAGGATCATCGGAGAAGAACCGGAAAGCGCGGCAGACGCAGTTTTCGGCGAGCCGACAGGAACTGTCGACGATTATGTCATGACCTACGATCTGCACACCCATACGACCTACTCCCACGGCAAAGGCTCCGTGGGGGATAATGTGAAGGTCGCTTTGGACAAGGGACTGGAATACATCGCCATATCCGACCACGGACCGGGTCATATTTTCTACGGAATGAACCGGCGGGATTTCCCGAACCTGAAAACCGACATCGATAAGATGACGATCAAATATCAGAGTATCAATGTGAGAGCCAGCATAGAAGCAAATATTCTGCACGCAACGCCGGGATCCAATCACGAGAACGGACTGGATATCCGGCCGGAGGAGTTTGAAGAGTTTGATTTCGTCATTGCCGGATTCCATTTCGGCTGCTTTGCCTGCAGCTCCATCCGGAACTGGCTCTGGTCCCACGGCATCAGATTCGGTGAAGAAAAACTGAAAGAATCGAACACAAAGATGGTGATCGACGCCCTTCGTAAGAATGACATCGCGATCCTGGCACATCCGGGGGACAAGGGCCCATTCGATATTCCGGCGATCGCCGAAGTCTGTGCGGAGACCGGAACGCTCATTGAGATCAACAGCAGGCACGGCCATCTGACTACGGAGGAAATCGCATCGGTAAAAGATGTAGAGGGACTCAATTTCATCATCAGCAGCGACGCCCACACGCCGGACGCGGTGGGAACATACAAGGAAGCGCTGCAGAGGGCGCTGGACGCCGGACTGGACGTCTCCCGCATCGTCAATATCAGGAGTACATATTAGGAGTGCGCATTAAATGAGAATCATCATCGTCACAGGATTATCGGGCGCCGGCAAAACCCGGGCAATGGATGTACTGGAGGACATGGGGTATTACTGCATCGACAACATGCCCCCGTCCCTGATCAAAAACTTCCTGGATATGGCGGCCAAGAATAAGGAAATCGACAAAGCAGCCTTTGGCATAGACGTCAGGGGCGGCAGCCTTTTTGATGACCTGAAGGACGCCCTGGAGATGATGAAGAAAGAGAATGTGGATTTCAAGATCCTGTTCTTTGAAGCGACGGATAAGGTCCTGGCCCGCCGCTACAACGAAACCCGCAGGGAGCATCCTCTGGCGCACGGGGAATCCGTTGCAAAGGGCATCCAGCGCGAGAAGGAACGTCTCCGTCAGGTCCGCAATGAAGCGGACGCCATCATTGATACATCGTCCTTCAATAACGCCCAGCTGGCCGCTGAGATCAGCAACATCGTCAGCACCGGCAAGGATGACAGGACATTCACCGTCAACATCATGTCCTTCGGATACAAGAACGGAATGCCCGTTTCCGCGGACATGGTCTTTGACGCCAGGTTCCTTCCGAATCCGTTCTATGTCGAGGAGCTGAAGCATAAGACCGGAAACGACCCGGAGGTCAGGGAGTATGTCATGGGACATGACATCGCCAGGCTATTTGCGGAAGAAGTGCGGGGCATGATCGAAATTCTGATCCCGTTCTACAAGCAGGAAGGAAAGTTCTCCCTCAGCGTCTGTTTCGGCTGTACAGGAGGACATCACAGATCCGTGACTTTGGCCAATGAACTGAGCGAACGGCTGACGGCCAAAGGAATCAGAACGACCCTTGAACACAGAGATTTATAGTGTTAGAATAGGCAAGGTATAAAAATGATTACTGTTAATTACAGAGGAGGATTTTTGTTATGGAAAAACTGATCATCGCAGCTTGCATCTGCGGAGCGGAAGTTACGAAGGAACACAATCCGGCAGTGCCGTACACGGTCGAAGAGATCGTCAGAGAGGCTAAGTCGGCATATGACGCGGGTGCTTCAGTCATCCATCTCCACGTGAGAGAAGACGACGGAACACCAACCCAGTCACATGAAAGATTCCAGGAGTGCATGGACGCGATCTACGAGGTATGCCCGGATGTCATCATCCAGCCGTCAACCGGCGGAGCAGTCGGCATGACCGATGAGGAAAGACTGGATTCAACGAATGTTACTCCGACACCGGAGTTCGTAACACTGGACTGCGGAACCTGCAACTTCGGCGGCGACGAGATCTTCGTAAACACAGACAACACGATCATCAACTTCGCGAAGACCATGCAGGAAAAGGGCATGAAGCCGGAACTGGAATGCTTCGACAAGGGCATGCTGGACATCGTTCTGAAGACAGCAGGCAGAAAGGGATATCTCGATATGCCGATGCACTTTGACTTCGTTCTCGGCGTACAGATGACTGCTACCATCAGAGACCTGTCATTCTGCGTTGATTCAGTTCCGCCAGGATGCACATGGACAGGATGCGCCATCGGAAGAGACGCATTCAAGATCGCTGCGGCTTCCATCATCATGGGCGGTCACTGCAGAATCGGATTCGAAGACAACCTCTACATGGAGAAAGGCGTTCTCGCAAAGAGCAACGGCGAAATGGTCGCCAAAGTTGTCGAGATGGCGAAAATGTTCGGACGTGAAGTCGCGACACCGGACGAAGCCAGAGAGATCCTGAGCATCCCGCCAAGAAAGAAATAATTAAAGCAAAAGCAATAACGTGCCGGGAAGCCCCGCTTCCCGGCATCTTTTTAGCCCAACCAAGGGCACACGCAGAGCGTGTAGGCTTTGCAAGGAGTGTTTTATGTCATATGCATCGGAAACAAAAAGTGAACTGGCCCGCGTGGAGCCGGAGAAGGACTGCTGCACGCTGGCGGAGATCGCAGGTTTCATGCGCTTCGCTGGAAGCGTGCTGTTCGCCGGGGGCGGCAGATTCCGCATCGTCATGACGACGCCGAATCTGGCCGTTGTCCGCCACTACAAGAAACTGATCCGCAAATATTTTGAGGTGGATACTGAAATCGAAGTGGGCACCGGCGCCAGCAACGCGCGCGGGCTCAAGGGCGCCAGAACCAAGGAATATTTGATCCGCATCGGCCCGGAGAACAACTCTGAAATGATTTTGCGGGAGATGGGGATCCTGATCGTACGCGGGGGCAAAAACACCTTCAGCGACGGCATCTATGATGAACTGATCCGGACCAAGTGCTGCCGTAAGGCGTACCTGCGGGGGGCGTTCCTCGGCGCGGGGACTATCAACAACCCCGAGAGCAGCCATCACTTCGAGATCACCACAACGTCCGAAGTTTCCGCGCGTGATCTGCGGCGCCTGATGAACACCTTTGTGGATATCAACGCACGTGTCGTGCAGCGCAAATCAGGGTACGGCGTTTACCTGAAGGCCCGGGAGCAGATCGCAGACACCCTTGCCATCATGGGAGCGAGCCAAGCCTACTTCGACTATCAGGACGCGATCATCCGAAAAGACGCCATGGCGGCAGCACGCAAGATCGAGCAGCTGGATCTGGTCAACATGGATAAGGCGATCCACGCCTCCGAGCGGCAGCAGCAGGATATCAAACGCATCGCCGCCAAGCAGGGTCTGGAGAGCCTTTCGCCCAAGCTGCGGGAAATCGCCATCCTGCGTCTTGAGAATCCGGATATGAGCATCGAAGCTCTGGGGCAGCTTATGTCGCCGCCTCTCAGCAAGTCCGGCGTCAACAACCGGCTGCGGCGCATCAGCGAGATCGCGAAGGGACTGTGATGCGCAGTGTACTGTGGTGCGCAGCGGAATGGAGTGAATGGATCGGAGCACAATTCGGAGAATAATATGGAAAAAGGACAAATCGTTGAACTGACAATAGAAGATATCAGTACCGAGGGACAGGGTATCGGCAGGACCGCGGACGGCATGGTCGTATTCGCAGCCGGCGCGCTGCCGGGCGACGTGGCCCGGGTGGAGCTGACCAAGGTGAAGAAGCATTACGCTTCCGGACGGGCCGTGGAGATTTTGCATGCGTCCGAGTGGCGCAGGGAGTCGGAGTGGTGTCCGTATCAGGATGCCTGCGGCGGCTGTCCCTTAGGCGCGCTGGAATACGGCAAGCAGCTGCAGCTTAAGGAGCAGCAGGTAAAGAGCCGCCTGGAGCGCATCGGCGGCGTCGCAGTGAAACTGCAGCCCATTGTAGGCATGGAACCTTCCGGCGGGGCCGCTGAAGATGGAGTTCCGGCAGACGGAGTCGCGGCAGATGAGCGGTACCGCAACAAGGCCGTGATGAAGGTCTCCACCGGCGGTCTCATGACGAAGAAGGGCGGCATCCAGGTTCCGGTCCACGAACCGCGGATTGGTTTCAGTCCGGCCAAATCCCATGACGTAACGGACTGCGCAGACTGCCGCCTGCAAGTGGGAACGGCCATGGCAGCCGCCGAAGCCACGCGGCAATTCATGGAGGAGGATCACATCTGTTCCTACGATAAGCGCTGGGACAAAGGCCTCATGCGCCAGATGACCGTCCGGACCGCCTTCGGAACCGGTGAGGTCATGGTCATTTACGACATCAACGGCAAAGGCATCCCGAACGCCGCCAAGTTGGTCGAGTACCTGGACGACGCGGTGTATGAAGCCGGCGGATCACTGGAAAGCGTTGTGATCAGAAACGAGAAAAAGACGGAAACCCTCGCAGGCAAAAGCACCATCACCGATGTGGTTTCGATCGGCGGGGAGACAGGGGAGGATGCTCCCCGGGAACTGGCATTTGAAATCTCCGCGAACTCTTTTTATCAGGTGAATCATGATCAGATGGAGCAGCTGTACGGCATCGTGCGCAGGTATTGTAGGAAGGCACAGGAGGAGTTCTGCGGCGGCGTCTCAGGTCCGGTCGTGCTGGACCTGTACTGCGGCATCGGGACGATCGGGCTTTGTGTTGCGGATATTGCTTCGCATGTGCACGGCATTGAAATCGTTAAAGATGCAGTTACCGACGCCAACCGGAATGCCGTTATCAACGGCATTGTGAATGCAACTTACACCTGCGGCAAAGCAGAAGAACTGATCCCGCAGTGGGCTGCGGCAGGGCAGGGTCCCTGGGAAGGCAATGCATGCGCGGGTGCGGACATCACGATACTCGACCCTCCCAGGGCAGGATGCAGACCGCAGTTGCTGGAAGCCATCGCAGAGGCGTCCATCCCGGCTGTCATCTACGTATCCTGCGACCCCGCCACACTCGCGCGGGACGTAAAGCTTTTGCATGAGAAAGGGTATGAACTGGTGGAAGCCACGCCTGTTGACATGTTCCCGAACGCAGGCCACGTCGAGACCGTGGCATTAATACAAAAAAGAAAAAGCAATTAATCGTTGAAATTTCAACGAATTTCGAGAATTATATAAGATGAGGAAAAGCGACAAAATACTGACCTATGAGGACTTTTTTAAGGTAGGCGAGTTCGGTGAATACAACACCTCGTATCCGGTGAATACAACGTTTTTATGTGTTTTTGAAATGATAGCGCGGTTCGCATAATTGTGGATCGCGTTTTTGTTATGTATACTGCAGAAAAGGGATTGGATAAAGGAGGTGCAGTTATGTCAAAGACGAAATACCGATTCACATATGACGAGGTTAGGGTCATCGTACTGGCTCTGGTAGAACTGAAGAACCAGCTGATCCAGGAAGGAAGATATACCGATCCTATTGATGAGCTTTTAGTGAAGTTTGTCGATTAAAATCCTTTTCCCTGGATGCCGAAATACATTGCTCTGCATGCAAATGCGGAGCTTTTGTTATTTCGGAACACCTAATAAGGAGAAAGGAAGTGTTATGGCAACTACAAAAGAAACAATGAAAGTTATTGCAGGAGGAGTCAACAAGAAGGAAGAATCGGAAGTGATAATGGACGGTAGGGTTATTGCTGTTGAAATGTCAGATGAGTTGGCAGAAGTCTTTGAAGGGCTGGTTGAGGCACTAATATCAAAATGTGAAGATGAAAATGCGGAGAGGTCTGAGAACGATCGGAATAACATGGACCGAGAAGACGATGGCTATTTCATGAAGGTGGAAGAGCTGGCCGCATTAGTAGGCGTCTGGCAGGCAATTCGTGCAGCAGAAAACATGGTTATTATTCTTGAGAATGTGAATAAAGAATCAGCGTTATCTATTGTAAAGCGTTTTGATGAGGCAGATCCAAAAGCTCTTATTTCCATGTTAAAAGTGTTGTTTCTCAGCCACGGAATGAATGCGGCAGCGGATGAATTAACATTCCTGAATATTATTATTGAGCATTGGGGAGACACGATGTTTTATTTTCGGGATGCTTTTTTTGAAACAGATCAAATAGGTTGGTATTCTATGGAGAACCTGCTCAAGGAAAATACCAAGGAGCAGAATAACCGGCTAAATTAGGAGGACTGTATGAGTGAATGTAAGACAATCGCAATATGTAATCAGAAAGGTGGGGTCGGAAAGACCACCACCGCTGTGAACCTGGGCGCTGGGCTGGTAAGAGCAGGCAGACGTGTTTTGCTTGTAGACTGCGATCCGCAGGGAGATTTGACGCAGTCGCTTGGATATCAGGCAGACGAACTAGATCGGTCTCTTGGTAGCCTGATGTATCTTGCAACACAGGACAGTATGCCCAGTGTAAAAGACACCATCCTGCATCATGAGGAAGGCATGGATGTACTGCCTTCCAATCTGGATCTGTCATCCATGGAGAGCCAGCTGGTGAACGCCATGAGCAGGGAGAAACTGCTTTCACTGCTGTTACGGGATGTGAAGAAGGACTACGACTATATACTGCTGGATTGTTCTCCGTCTCTTGGTATGATCACGATCAATGCACTGACGGCAGCAGACAGCGTGATCATTCCGGTACAGACGCAGTATCTGCCGGCAAAGGGCATGACGCAGCTTCTGCGCAGTATCAATATGGTCAGGACGCATACGAATGAGCATCTGAAGATCGGCGGTATCGTTATGACACTGGTGGACGGCAGGACGAATCTGGCCAAGGAAGTCATCAGTACCATCCGCACCAACTACGGGATGTCGATCAGGATCTTCGATGCTCAGATTCCGGTCGCTGTGAAGGCAGCAGAAGCGGCAAAGGAAGGCAAAAGTATCTTTTCCTATGACGCAAACTCCCGTCCGGCGCTGGCATATGAGAAACTGACGAAGGAGGTGATGAAGGATGCCGAGAGAGAAAGAAAGCACAATAAAGCTGCCGTCACTCGATGATCTGTTTTCCTCACAGGAAGAGCGGGACGATGCGAGACTGAAACGGATCCATGAGATCCCATTGGACCAGATTGACCCGTTCCCGGATCATCCATATAAGGTCCGAGATGACGAGGAGATGATGGCGCTTGTAGAATCTGTGAAAGAAAACGGAGTTATTACACCGGCGACCGTCCGGAAGAAGGAAGATGGTCGGTATGAGCTTCTGTCAGGACACCGCAGGATGCGTGCGTGCATGATAAACGGGATCAGCACCCTGCGCTGTGAAGTCGTGGATATGGACCGCGATGAGGCGACCATTTTCATGGTGGAGTCCAATATCCACAGAAACACTGTGCTCCCAAGTGAGAAGGCCTTTGCGTATAAGATGCGGCTTGAGGCGATGAAGAGGCAGGGAAAGAGGACAGATTTAACTTCCGCTCCAGTGGTGCGGAAGTTCGTAGAGGCGAGAGACGTTATCGGGAAAGAGGTTGGCGAAAGTCGTGAGCAAGTGCGGCGATTTATCCGCCTCACAGAGCTGATCCCGGAGCTTCTGACTTTGGTCGATGAAAAGAAGATCGCTATGAGGCCTGCTGTTGAGATTTCCTATCTGCCAAAGGATCTGCAGGAAATCCTTGCGGACTGCATCGACATGGAGCAGTGCACGCCGTCTCATGCCCAGACCATCCGTATGAGAAAGCTGTTGGACAAGGATGAGCTCACTGCGGATGCTATAGAGGAGATCATGCTGGAGGAAAAACCGAATCAGAAGGAGAAAATCGTGCTCCGGGGCGAGCGGTTCAAAGGTCTGTTTCCACCGGAACTGCCGCCTGCAAAACGTGAGGACTATGTGGCAGCAGCCATGGAATACTATAGCAGGCACAGAGCAAAGCAGAAGAACAGGGATGATGCAAGGTAGGCGAATCACAGTGGGAGCACGGATTCCTGATCCTTCCCTATAACCCAACCTGTTTAAACAACAAGTACTTACTGAAAAAGAGAATATATAACTAAGACAATTCAATACAGGCAACGCGAACGTCGGAGAGATCCGGCGTTTTTTGTTTGCCGGAAAGGGGACACATGAAAGAGAAAAGAGAAAACGAAGAAACCATCATCTGCAGATGCGATGACGGCATCTATCTAGCACTGTCAGAGGAAGCGGCATCAAGGATCGCCTGGGTCCTGACCGGAGCCATCGGAGTCCTGACCCTGCCGTTCATCATTCTGGCAGTAATGATCTGAGAGAGGAGGAACCAATGACAGATTACGTAAGAAACAACAAAACGAAACGGATCCTGACCATAGGCGTCGCCGTCCTCATGGTCTTCAGTCTGGTTGTGCCGCTGATCACGGATCCATCCTATGCTGCCTTCACAGGCAAGAAGGGCAGTAAATACAACGTATGGGACGGCGGACAGATCACATACGGGTCCGGTAACGGCGGATACAGCAACTCCAGAAAGTGTGATCTGGATGATGATCTGGGCACCCGGTATTCCTATTGCGTGCAGCCGTCCAAGGCGTCACCTGGAACCGGTACCGTGACCGTAGATATCGAAAAGCCGGAGCTTCCGGATGAAGCCTACGCGCTTTATGATCCGCAGACGAACGAGATCCATGTGAAGGAACGACTGGATTCTGACACGAAGTTCTTCGTGATCGCAAGAGAGCAGGCAGTCGCTATGCTGACACAGGGTGAGGCACGCAGCAGGGATGATGTGATGCCGCAGGCGGAGTTCAGCGCCTACCTCGTCACGAAAAGATACGGATTCAATCCCCCGGACATCGACTTCGGCAGAATGGCGGAGAGTTTTCAGGGCATGGAAGAAAAGAAGGTCCGTGAAGAACTCGGCGGCATGCGCTTCACCGCGGACCGCATCCATCACAAGGTTCAGGAACAGCTGGAACTCAGCAAGGGACACAGAGAGGCGGAGAGATGAAATGGGAAAGAAACTGATCCTGGCGCTGGACGGATACGAGCAGCGAATCCTCATCCGCGCCCTGAATGATCTCCGCACACAGCTCATCAGAGAGGAACGCTCCACAGATCCGGTGGATGAGCTGATCGTGAAGATCTACGAAACCAGACCAAAGCACTTTCTGGTAGCGGAAAGGAGTGTCGCTCACGAATACCGATAGGAGAGACATCCTGATCTATTCTCTCGCCGGAGTGATTCCTGTAGTATGGATCGCGCTTTTGATCGCGCCGTACTGGCAGGGAAATCTCTTTGAAGTATTCTCACAGCTTGATGAAGTGTTTGCCCAGCCTTTGCATATCCAGTGGACAGATGATAGCCTGCGGGCTGTTTTTTTCTGTCTGCTGGCGTATGCCATGGGCATCTTCATCTGGCTGTCTTCAAGGAAGAATTACCGACGGGGAGAAGAACACGGCTCCGCGAAGTGGGGCGACGCAGCAGCCGTGAACAGGAAGTACAGGCAAAAGCCTGACAACATGAATAAGATCCTGACGCAGCATGTCATGATCGGCTTTGATGGGAAAAGGCACAGAAGAAATCTGAACGTGCTGGTCATAGGAGGTTCCGGAGCAGGCAAGACCCGCTTCTTCGTGAAACCGAATGTGATGCAGGCATCCGAAAGCAGCATGGTCATCCTGGATCCGAAAGGTGAGATCCTTCGTGATACTGGACAGATGCTGCTGGATAAGGGCTATTCTCTGAAGGTCCTGGATCTGATTTCCATGGAGAAGAGCCACTGCTTCAATCCCTTCGTCTATCTGAGGGATGATAACGATGTGCAAAGGCTGGCGACGAATCTGTTCAAGTCAACAACGCCGAAGGGAGCGCAGACCAATGATCCTTTTTGGGATACGTCAGCGCAGATGCTGCTTCTGGCGCTCATGTTCTATCTGAAGTATGAAGCACCGCCGGACGAGCAGAACTTCGCCATGGTCATGGAGATGCTGAGGGCCGGTGAGGTGGATGAGGAAGACAATGCGCCGAGCGCGCTGGACTCTCTGTTCACCGATCTGCGGAAGACGGATCCTGACCATATCGCGCTAAAGTACTATGACGCGTATCATTCCGGCGCTGCAAAGACACTGAAGTCCATTCAAATCACGCTGGCTGCAAGGCTGGAGAAGTTCAATCTGGAGAGCGTGGCGAAGCTGACGATCACGGATGAACTGGAGCTGAATACCATCGGAGAAAAGAAGACGGCGCTGTTCGCCATTATTCCGGACAACGATACGTCCTTCAACTTCCTCGTCAGCATCCTCTACACGCAACTCTTCCAGCAGCTTTTTGAGCTGGCTGACAAGAAGTACGGAGGAAGTTTGCCGGTCCATGTGCAGTTCCTCTGTGACGAGTTTCCTAACATCGCCATGCCCGATGACTTTCAGAAAATCCTTTCAACCATGCGCTCCCGTGGCGTGTCAGTCAGCATCATCCTGCAGAACCTGACACAGCTGAAAGCTTTGTATGAGAAGGATTGGGAAAGTGTCGTGGGCAACTGTGATGAGTTCGTCTATCTGGGCGGCAATGAGCAGGCGACCCACAAGTATGTCAGTGAACTGCTTGGCAAGGAGACCATCGACACCAATACCTACGGCAGGAGCTTCGGCAGGAACGGCAACTATTCAAAGAACGACCAGAATACCGGACGTGAGCTCATGACTCCGGATGAAGTGCGTATGCTGGATAACCGGTACGCGCTTCTTTTTATCCGCGGGGAGCGGCCGGTGAAGGATCTGAAGTATGAGATCTTGAAGCATCCGAACGTTGCGCTGACGGCAGATGGCAAGGCAAAGCCTTACGCACACGGCGATGCGAGTAGAGCCGTGAATACGATCGCACTGACGTTCGATGTAAAGCCGCCTGAGGATATATCAGAGCTCCCGGATATGGGATATGAGCTGCTGTCAGAGGAAGACGTGGAAAGACAAATAGCATCAATGGAGAAGGAGGAAAAGAACATCTATGAAAAACAAGAATAGAATCATCAATCTGAATGGGAGCACCAGCACCATGAGGTTGGGACTGGTGATGTATGTGGCAGCCGTGCTGTGCTTTACAGTTTGCGCGAGCACCTGCTATGCGGCTGGGGATCCGATCCAGACAGTCAACAACCTGTCCAACTTCATCTTCAGCCTGATCAGAGCCATCGGACTGATTCTGCTGGGACTTGGCATCATGCAGGTTGGCCTGTCGCTGAAGTCGCATGACCCGAGCCAGAGAGCAAATGGCTTTCTGACTTTGGCCGGCGGGATCATCATCACATTCACCAAAGAGATCTTGAACATGATTGTGGGATAATTACCTGTTTAGTTATTTAATTATTGATTTATTACAGTTAATATGCTATGATTAATTTACCCAATAGGTAAATTAATCATAGCGCGAGGTGGCTCTATGGATATACAATATAAGACAAAAAAGCTTAGAGTAATTTGTACATCAGCTTATGAAGCAAGGAAGAAATACGGTGAAGAAATGGCCGACATAATCCAACAACGCATTCAGGAGATTGGTTCTGCAGATACTGTTGCTGTAATGGTAAAATACCGAATTGGACGTTGCCATAAGCTAAAAGGTAATAGATCTGGGCAATATGCAGTTGATTTAATACAACCACATCGATTGGTATTTACAGTTGAAAAGGAGACTGTGGAAATAGCGATTATTGAAGAAATAGTCAAGGACTATCACTGACGCAGTGGTTTTAAGGAGGAGAGGAAATGATAAGGAGCAAGAACATTATTGCAGTGCCGCCTGGCGCGACAATTAAGGAGCAGCTCAAGGATCGAGGAATGAGCCAAAAGGAATTTGCTTCTAGGATGGAAATGACAACAAAGCACATTAGTCAGCTGTTAAATGGCGAGGTCAGGTTAACACCCGATGTGGCAGTCCGTTTGGAACTGGTATTAGGTGTTCCTGCAAGTTTCTGGAGCAATTTAGAAGCTACCTATCGGGAAAAGGTAGTAAAGGCAAATGCTGAAAACAACATGGATGAAGATAAAGAACTAAGCAAGCTGTTTCCATACAATGAGATGTCAAAGTTAGGATGGGTTCCGAAAACAAATGCTTTAACAGAACGTGTAATGAATTTGCGTAAATTTTTTGAGGTTGTTAGATTAGGACTATTAAAAGAGAATGGTATTCCGGGGATAGCATATAGGAGACTGGGGGAGTCCGAAAAGGGTGATTATGCGTTAATGGCGTGGTCACAAATGGCAAAAGTGGAAGCTCGTGAAATACCAGTAAAAGCGATTAATATTCAAAAGCTTAAGAAGTGCATTCCTGAATTTAGGGCGATGACAATGGATACACCGGAAGAGTTTTGTCCCAAATTAGTTAATAAACTCAGTGAATGTGGAGTCGCACTAATATTTCTGCCTCACATGAAGAGCTCCTTTTTGCATGGAGCAACATTTATTGATAGTAAAAAAATAGTATTAGGAATGACAGTCAGAGGAAAAGATGCAGATAGATTTTGGTTTAGTTTCTTTCATGAGATTGGGCATATTGTATTAGGACATATTGGCTTAAATGATGGTCCATCGGAAGAAGATGAAAATGCCGCAAATCTATTTGCTGCAAATGTACTTATTCCTGAAGATGAGTTTAACTCATTTGTTACAAAAGAAGACTTCTCGGCTGGATCGATTATAAGCTTTGCCAATAAGGTTGGCATAGACAGGGGAATAGTAGTGGGAAGGTTGCAAAAAGAAGGATATAAAAAATATACGGAACTAAACAACTTAAAACAAAAATATAAAATATCATGAGAAAGGGGGTGAAATAATGGGTAGAGATGCACATCATGTGGTACATAATCCAAATGGTGGCTGGGACGTCAAGCGTAATGGTTCAACTAGAGCAAGCGCTCATGCTTCGACAAAGGCTGAGGCAGAGAAAATCGGACGTCAAATAAGTCAAAATCAGGGGACGGAATTCGTAATCCATGGACTGAATGGAAGAATCCAGCGTTCTGATAGCCACGGAAATGATCCTTGTCCGCCGAGAGACAAGCGATAGATTTCATGGACCGGTCAGCAGTAGCTGATCGGTCTTTTAGTTTTAAACCATAGAGATTGGAGGTGAGAAAACCGTGATCACAAGACAAAAGAAGGGAGGTCTGCTGACATGTCGGATTCGTGGGTCGTGCAGAATCTTAACAATGCGCTGAATACGTGGAATGAAAAACTGGCGGAAGTGTGGGAGCTTCTGCTGATGTCGCCCCAGAGCTTCAAGGGCGGTGGTATATGGAAGGTCATCCTGCAGATCAACGGAGCAGTACAGGCAATCGGACTTGCGCTGCTCGTTTTATTTTTTCTGGTAGGCGTGGTGAAGACGACGGCAAGCCTGACGGAGATCAAGCGTCCGGAGCATGCGCTGAAGCTCTTTATCCGCTTCTGCATCGCCAAAGGCGTCGTGACCTACGGACTGGAGCTGATGCTGGCGCTGTTCACCATCGCCCAGGGCGTGATGAGCACCATGATGAAGGCATCGGGTGTAGCAAAAATAGGGAAAGCGACGCTTCCGGACAAGATGGTGAAGGCCATCGAGGACTGCGGGTTCTTTGAAAGCATCCCGCTATGGGCGGTAACGCTGATTGGGAGCCTGTTCATCACCGTGCTGTCCTTCATCATCATCCTGACCGTGTACGGCCGCTTCTTCAAGCTGTATATGTATACCGCACTGTCACCGATCCCGTTGTCATCCTTTGCAGGACAGCCATCCCAGAGCATCGGGATAGGCTTTCTCAAAAGCTATGCTGCGGTCTGTATGGAGGGCGCGGTCATCATCCTGGCCTGCATCATCTTCACGAAGTTTGCGGGAAGCCCGCCTGCGGTGGATGGAGACGCTGCGCCGGCAGCCATGGTGTGGAAGTACGTTGGAGAGCTGGTGTTCAACATGCTGGTGCTGGTGGGCGCGGTCAAGATGAGCGACAGGATATCGAGAGAGTTATTGGGGCTTGGATAGAAAAGGAGGAACAAATGACAGACAGAATCGTTACCAAAAACAGCCCGCATCGCCGTGATCAGATCCGGCGCATGGGAGCGTATATCACTATGATGAAGAAAGAGAGGGAAAAGCATGACAAGAGATGAATTTATCAGCCGCGTGAAGGACGAACTTATGGAGATGATCCCGGAGGAACTGAGGAAAGATCTGGAGATTCAGGACACCATGGTCCTGAAGTCCAATGATCAGAA
The DNA here is from genome assembly GCA_045114655.1 of Candidatus Allocopromorpha sp. Lineage (GTDB taxonomy): Bacteria > Bacillota > Clostridia > Peptostreptococcales > Anaerovoracaceae > Lentihominibacter. The sequence continues at coordinate 20,180 of JBGUKV010000182.1, forward strand.
GCATCATGGACTGACTTTTAAGAGAGAGGAGTCAGACGCAGCCCCGACGATCTATCTGGATGAGGCATACGCCAGATTCACGCAGGGGGAAGAACTGCATACGCTTACGGCGGAGATCAGGAACGCGTACCTGCAGACCCTCAGTATGCCGGAACCGCAGAAGGTGGACTTCGATTATGACAAGATCAAGGACAAGCTGACCGTAAGACTCCTTGAGATCAAGCGCAACCGGGATTTCCTGTCGACCACACCGTATATGACTGTCGGGCATGGCCTTGCCATGGTCTGCGACATCAAGATGAAGGACGGTGATGAAGGATCCTGGAGAGCGACCGTGACCCAGAGCATGCTGGAAGGCCAGAACTACGATAAGAGGGAGCTCTTTATGGCGGCCATGGACAACGCCCAGCTGATCGATCCGCCGATCCTCGTGGATATGGGTCAGGCGCTCTTTACCCATGAAGGGGAGAATCTGCTGAAGAGAAGCGAGCCGCTGCCACCGGAAGATGTAAGCAACATGTATGTCCTGAGCAATACAGGAGGCATGCTCGGCTCCGCAGTGCTGTTCTACCCAGATACGCGGGAGCATGTCGCGGAGGTCCTTGGCGAAGGCTACTGTGTGCTCCCGTCTTCTCAGCATGAGGTGCTGATCATCCCGGATTCTGCCGGGATCGACAGAGGTGAGCTGGCAGAGATGGTCAGGCAGGCCAACCAGTCAGTGGTAGAGCCGAAGGACGTGCTCACAGATACCGTTTTCCATTACGACAGGGATGAGAAGAAGTTTGAGCTTGCAACGCCCCAGACAGAGAAAGGAGCCTTTGTCGCTGAATCCGGGAGGTGCTAGCGATGGAAGTGAAGATCAATAAGGAAATCCGTGATTATACAGAATCAATGTTCTTCGGACTGTCGCTCAGACAGTTCGTTTTTTCTGTGCTGGCGTGTCTGATCGCGGTTGGGGTGTATTTTGGTCTCAGGCCCGTTCTGGGGCTTGAGACCACCAGCTGGCTCTGCATTCTGGCAGCGTTTCCGTTCGCCGTGATCGGATTCCTGAAGTACAACGGCATGACCGCAGAGAGATTCCTGCTGGCGTGGTTCCGGAGCACCTTCCTGATCCCGAAGGTGCTGACCTTCGGCAACACCAACGTGTATTACAGGCTTTTGCAGGAGCCAAAACAAAAGCAGAAGACGCCGTTTCACAGGCGGGGATCAAGGAAAAAGGGAAGGAGGGCGGTAAAGCATGATCAAAACGTTAAGTAACATCCTGAAGCAGGACAGGGAGGCGTTCGTCATACCGAAGAAGGTACAGGATATGATCCCGATTCAGACCATCTGGCCTGACGGGATCTTTTTGAACGGCAAGAACAAGTTCAGTAAAATGTACCGTTTTACGGACATCAACTACGCGGTGGCCTCACGGGATGATAAGGAAGGGATGTTTCTGGAGTATTCAGAACTTCTCAACTCTCTGGATTCCGGGAGTACCACGAAGATCACCATCAATAACCGCAGGCTGAACCGGCTGGATTTCGAGGAACAGATCCTGATTCGGATGCAGGAGGACGGGCTTAATGATTACCGTAAGGAGTACAACCAGATGCTGCTGGACAAAGCCACAGGCAGCAACGCCATCATCCAGGATAAGTACGTGACCATTTCGGTGGTACGTAAGAATATCGAGGATGCCCGTATCTACTTCGCCAGGGTCGGCGCGGATCTGGTAGCGCACTTTGCAAGACTGGGATCCGTGTGCACGGAGATCACTGCGGTAGAACGCCTCAGAATCATCCATGACTTCATGCGGACCGGAGAAGAAACCAGCTTTTACTTTGACCTGAAGGATCACATGAAGAAGGGACATGACTTCCGGGACTATATCTGTCCGGACATCTATGAGAACCACAGCGACTATTTCAAAATAGGAGATCGCTTTGGCCGCGTCCTGCTTTTGCGCGATTACGCCGCGTATATCCGGGATGACATGATCGCGGAGATCACCGATATCAACCGGAATCTGATGCTGTCCGTAGATGTGATCCCGATCCCCACCGATGAGGCGGTGAAATTCGTCGAGCAAAGGCTTCTGGGTGTGGAGACAAACGCCGCCAACTGGCAAAGACGGCAGAACATGAACAACAACTTCTCTGCAGTACTTCCCTACGATATCGAGCAGCAGCGCAAAGAGACCAGAGACTTTCTGGAGGATCTGACCACGAGAGACCAGCGCATGATGTTCGCTGTCATGACGCTGGTGCACACGGCAGATACCAAGGAGCAGCTGGATAACGACACGGAAGAAATCATGACCATCGTCAGGAAGAAACTGTGCCAGATGAGCATCCTGAAACAGCAACAGCTGGACGGGCTGAAGACCACGCTGCCGTACGGCACGCGAAAGATCGACGCCTTCCGCACGCTGACCACCGAGTCGCTGGCAGTCCTTATGCCGTTCCGGGTGCAGGAGGTCTATGACCGCCACGGCATCTATTACGGCCAGAACGTCATCAGCAAAAACATGATGATTGCAGACAGAAGGAGATTGCTGAACGGCAATTCCTTTATCCTGGGCGTGTCCGGTTCCGGCAAGTCTTTCACGGCCAAGAACGAGATCACCAATCTGATCCTGGGAACGGACGCGGATATCATCATCGTGGATCCGGAGCGTGAGTATGCACCGCTGATCCGGGCGCTGGGCGGTTCGGTCATTGAGATCTCCGCGACGTCGTCCAATCATATCAACGCCATGGATCTGAATCGGGAGTACGGCGAAACAGACCCGATCATCGAGAAGTCGCAGTTTTTGCAGAGCCTTTGTGAGCAGATCATTGCCGGTCACAAGTTTGCAAAGGGCCAGCAGTCCATCATCGACCGATGCACGGAGAACGTGTACAGGTTCTATCAGCAGGGCAACTATCAGGGGACTCCGCCGACGCTGCAGGATTTCCGTGAAGAACTGCTGAAGCAGCCGGAACCGGAAGCAAAGTCTCTGGCCTTGGAACTGGAACTCTTCACCAGAGGATCCCTGAACACCTTTGCTAAGCAAACCAACGTGGATACCAACAACCGTCTTATATGCTATGACATCCTGGAACTGGGCGAACAACTCAGGGCTATCGGGATGCTGGTCATTCTGGATTCTATCCTGAACCGCATCACCCAGAACAGGCAGAAGGGTAAACAGACTTTCGTTTTCATCGATGAGATCTATCTGCTCTTCATGCATGAATATTCCGCGCAGTTCCTGTTCAAGCTCTGGAAGAGAGTCAGAAAGTACGGAGCCTTCTGTACCGGTATCACACAGAACGTGCTGGATCTGCTGCAGTCCCATACTGCCAGAACCATGCTTTCAAACTCTGAATTCATCGTCATGCTCAATCAGGCGGCGACGGACAGGATCGAGCTTGCCAAGCTCTTGAATATTTCCGACAGGCAGCTTTCGTATAAGAAAACTACTCGATCAACTAAGAGGAGAGAATAATTTAAGTTTTGTTAAGACGAATAGACAATTACGAAACAAAATAAATCAGTTTCTTGAGAGCCTTTCACATGAGCGGGGGAATAGAGTTCTTATCATCATTGATGAATTAGATAGGTGTAAGCCAGATTATGCTATTAAGACGTTAGAACGAATAAAGCATTTTTTCAATCACCATGATATTAATTTTGTCTTCTCTGTAAACTTAGCACAGCTTGAGCAAACAGTAAAAACATACTATGGGACCACCTTTGATGCGGGGAAGTATTTAGACAGATTTTTCGACATAAGAATATCTCTTCCCCCAGCAAAAACAGATAGTTTCTATACCAAAATCGGGATAGATAACGGGAGTTATATATATGAAAAATCGTGTCTTGATATTGCGCGCTTTTTCAACATGAGTTTAAGGGAGATTACGAAGTACTATCAGACGACCAAAGTAGCAGCATATAATCGAACTCATTCAAACAACACCTTCATTGGAGGGTACGAGCAGGGCACATGGTTTGCGCTTATTGTAATAGTTCCTTATCTCATTGCCCTAAGGATGACAGATAATAGTGAATACAACACTTTTATATCTGGGGAGAACTCTGGCAGGCTAATAGACTGTATTGATAGTAGCGAATTCTTAAAAAAATGGATAACTGAAAAATATATTGGTAGAGATGAAAACGGAAATTTCCCTGAAGAGGAATACAAGCAATTCACACAAGAGGTTTATAAAGCGATTTTTCAAAACACATATGACAAAGTTAATTATGTAAAAGTATACGATATTGAATTTGCACGTGACCACAGGGATGAAATAATGCGTAGAGTTTCATGCTTTAGCAATGACGTGTGCCTTGATTAGGGTAGCGCCCTTCCAAGCATTACTAATGTTAGTAAAACTTAAAAACAAGGAGAATAACATGCCGGCAGGAGAGGGAAAAGAAAAGAATATGGTAAAGTCCAGGATGATCGTTTTGGCACAGATGTTCTATGAGCATACAGATCAAGAACATCCGATGACAGGGCAGGAGATTTTGGATTATCTGAAGGAGCATGATGTGCCGGCCAACGAGAAGACTTTGCGCGGGGACATCAAACTTTTGCAGGAGCTGGGGTTGGATATTGTGAAGATCGTCAGCAGACCGAATCTGTTCTACTGGGGTGAGCGGCAATTTGAAATGCCGGAGTTGAAGCTTTTGGTCGA
>JBGUKV010000183.1:0-12128 GCA_045114655.1 Candidatus Allocopromorpha sp.
GACCTTCTGGTTGTCACCCAGACGCTCTCCCAGCTGAGCTAACGGATCTCGTAGGTGATATTATAAGCATTGAAAGCTATTTCGTCAACCCCGCGATGAACAAAGGCAGCATTTTTTCTGAATACTGGCAGAGGGAGTAGTTGCCGCTGGAGATGCACCAGTCATACATCATGCCGCGCTCGAAGAGGGCGTAGGACTTGGTGATGTCATTGACGGAAAGGTCGTCCCGGAAGAGCCCTTGGCTCTGTCCTTCGATGGCAATCTGGCGCAAGAGCTTGTAGTAGGTCCGGTCCGGATCGAGCAGGTGTTTCTCGCTCATGGTCGTCAGCTGCGCCGCAAAGAGCTGGGACAGCATGGACACGGATACGGTGTTCTCGATCATGAGGAAGAGCTCCCGGTTCATCAGAATGAGTTTTTCCGCGGGGGAGAGGGCGGGGTCCATGGTCTCTGCCAGCTCTTCGTACTTCTCATCGAACAAGTAGGAGAGAGAACCCATCAGATCGTCCTTGGAACTGAAATAGTGGTAGAAGGAGCCCTTGGATGTGTTGGATTCTTCTACGATATCATCGATGGTCGTGTTGTTGTAGCCGTACTGGTAGAACAGTTTCCAGGCGGCGGCGACGATGCGGCCTTTGGTTTCATTTGTGACTCTCTTTGAAGTCTTCTTTGTTGCTTTTGCCATAATTCTTCTGTGATTTGTATGCGATTTGTCCGCAATTTAATCAGATTACTAGTATTAGTATATTGTTTAGTCTAATTTATAATCGTTGAAATTTCAATAGGTTTTTGCAAAATCAATAATAATTAGTCTAAAAAGTATAGAATTCAGTTGGTATTTGATTCACACAAATGTTCTGTTAGAATCGTCACGTGCGGAAAGTGCACGAAATTTATATTATAGAAACAAGAGGTTATTTTTTATGGCTGAAATTATTGTATTTATAGGGTATTTTGCCATCCTGTTCATTGTGGCGCTGATCTTCTTCTTCAACGGAAGCAACCAGAATGACAAGGACTACTTCCTCGGAGGAAGAACGATGGGACCGTGGGTCGCTGCAATGTCAGCGCAGGCGTCGGACATGTCGGCCTGGCTGCTCATGGGCCTTCCGGGATCCGTATTGGCGTTTGGATTCGGGCAGATCTGGATCGGTATCGGGCTGGCGATGGGAACGGCGGCCAACTGGATCTTCTGCGCCAAGAGACTGAGAAAATTCAGTAAGGTATCTAACGACTCCATCACACTGCCCCAGTATCTGACCAACCGGTTTGCGACGAGTAATAAGTCTCTGCAGGTGATATGCGCGGTCATCTTCCTGATTGCATTCACAGTTTACGTTGCGTCAGCGTTCGTTGCGGGAACATCCGTATTCACCATGCTCTTCCCGGCTATGCCGGAGAGCACAGCGATGATCCTCTTCGCGCTGATCATCGTAGGATATACCTTCCTGGGCGGATTCCGGGCGGTCTGCTGGACAGACTTCTTCCAGGGCATCCTGATGCTGCTGGCACTGCTCGCCATTCCGATCATCGTAGTGGCTACCCAGAATCTGGACACTGCAGCACTGCAGGCTTCCTACAGTTACGTGGACGCTGACGGATCCACCGTTGTCTGCGACTTTGGAGCAGGCCTGTTCAGTGCGTCCTGGCAGGATGTGGTTTCCGGTCTCGCGTGGGGTCTTGGCTACTTCGGTATGCCGCACATCCTCGTAAGATTCATGTCCATCGAAAAGCCTTCCATGATGAATAAATCCGCTGCAGTTGCGATCATCTGGGTCGTGCTCGCCATCGGCGGCGCATGCCTGGTTGCTTACCTGGCCAGAATGGTCATGGCGGAAGAACTGCTGACAGTAGGCGCGCAGAAGACCGTATTTATCGCCATGGCGAGAAGATTCTTCCCGCCTGCCATCGCAGGCTTCCTGCTGGCGGCGATCATGGCGGCGTCTGTTTCCACAGCGGACTCGCAGCTGCTCGTAGCGTCCAGCTCCTTCACAGCGGATATGTATAAGCCAATCATCAGAAAGAACGCCACCGACTGGGAAACACTCATGGTTGGAAGAATCGCTGTAGTCATCGTAGCGATCATCGCGTTCCTGCTGGCATCATCAAAGGGCTCAGGCGCCCAGGCAATCATGAACCTGGTTGAAAACGCATGGGGCATCTTCGGCGCGGCATTCGGACCGGTCGTGATCCTGTCTCTCTTCTGGAGGCGGTTCAACTACGCCGGCGCATGCATCGGCGTTATCGTAGGCGCCGCCGTGGACATCATCTGGCTCTTCTGCCTGTCCTCCACGGGCGTTTACGAACTGGCTCCTGGCTTCATCGCCGGCGCCATCGCGGCAATCGTCGCAACACTGGCCACAAAGGAACCGGCGAAAGAAGTCACAGACATTTACGACACAGCCACAGCACCAGGCTTCGACGAATAATGTGCCATAGGGACGGTTCTTTTGACACATTTTCGACACACTTTCAAAATATGCAAATCAAAAACCCGAGACTCACAAAAGGTCTCGGGTTTCCATTTATTTGTAATTATTTCCAATGTGTCAAAAGAACCGTCCCTTTGACACATCCCTTTTGACACATTACATCCACTGCTGGAGGTCGACGGCGTCGTCGATGTGAGATGTGTCGCCGGTGATCTGCCGGCGGATGTTCTGCATTTTCATGTCCAGCTCGGCGCCGGTGGTCGCGCACTCGAGGAGCTCTTCGACGAGGCGGTCGTTGATGTCTGCGGGCAGCTCTTTTTTGTATTTGAGCTTGTGCTCCAGACTTGCCCAGAAGTCCATGGCGATGGTGCGCAGCTGGACTTCGACCTTCATGTCACGCTTTTCGTGCTCCAGGAAGATCGGCACGGAAATGATCAGGTGGAGACTGCGGTAGCCGTTCGGCTTCGGGTTCTTGATGTAGTCTTTGCAGTCGATGAGCTGGATGTCGTCCTGCTGCAGGATGCAGTCCGCGACGGTGTAGATGTCCTCCGGGAAGCCGCAGATGACGCGGATCCCGGCGATATCCTCGATCTTGTCCTGAATGTCCTCAAAGGTAGGTTTGACATTGTACAGGTGGGACTTTGCCACAAGACTGTCAAGGGACTTGAGTCTCGACTTGATGGTCTCGATAGGGCTGTACTCACGGGTCAGTTCAAACTCGGCGTTCAGCACCTTGAGTTTTGTCTCGACCTCCATCAGAGCGCACTCATAGTAGGTCATGAGCGTCTCGAGGTCTTTGCCGCTCTTTTCAAACAGCTTGATGTATTTGTCGGAATGCAGCTGTTCAAACTGCATTTTTTTCTTCTTGTCTTCAATAAATTCGCGAATGTTCATGTTCATAGTGTTACCTCTTATTGATCTCTTCTCCCAATTGATCTCTTCTCCCAAGTAATACTTATTACCGCATGCGCCGGGCAACTTCACAGAGCAGGAATCCGCCCAGTATGAATGCCAGAACAGCGGCTTTTCCCGCCAGGGAACCCAGCAGCACCAGCAGGCGTCCCAGTACAGGAAGGTGCAGAACGACCTTGCCGATAACATTCAGGTAAGGGATCGGTGCGATATCAGCGGAATCATTGGCGTCGCCCTTTGTGATGAGCTGGCCGTTTTCTGTCTGATTCTCGACGATCCGGTGGGTTACAGGAAGGTCACTCCGGCCGTCATAAAACACAGCAATATCGCCTGTTTCGAGCGTCGAAGGCTCAACAGCCTTGGCATAAACGACGGAACCGACAGGAACCGAAGGTTCCATGCTGCCAGTCAGGACCGTGTATGAAGAAATGCCGAACACCTTCGGAACGATGAGCGACAAACAAAGCACGATCACGATGATGATGATCGCTGTGCCGATAAAATTGAGTACTTTTGCCATAATGCCTCCTGTCAGTTTCATGATACAGCAATTTTGTTCGGACTTCCATACGTTATCTGAATATTAACTGTTTTTTAAGATTGCAAAAGCAAATCCGACCGGACGCAATCTATACGTTCTGTCCTGTTGCGGGCGCGGCTGCTTTAGTTATATAATAACAGTGCCGTGTGAAGAAAGGGTGAAGTAAACAATGCAGACAAACAAGCTTACAAAAAAAGAGATACGAAAGGCGGTCCTGGCTGAGCGCAGCGCGCTGGATGAAGAGACGGTGGCGCTGGCGTCCCAGGTGATCTGCCGCAAAATCATGGAAATAGATGCCTATGAAGAGGCGACGGACGTGTGCCTGTACATGCCGATGCGGAACGAAGTGGATGTGCTGCTTTTGGCAGAGGCGGTGGAGGCAGAAGGCAAGCGTGTCTGGGTGCCGAAGGTCATCGAGAAGACGACGGGACAGGGCACGGACAAGAAGGCCGGCGTCATGGTGTTCAACCGGTTCACGGGACTGGGCGAGGAGGATATCATCACGGGCGCCTACGACATCCGCGAGTCCAGCTCGGAGGAGATCCTCGAACCGAACGAGACGACCCTGATCATCATGCCGGGGGCGGTGTTCACGCCCTGGAAGGACCGGATCGGATACGGCGGCGGATTTTACGATAAGTTCCTGGATGACCACCCCCAATGCAAAACCATTGCACCCTGTTATGACCTGCAGGTGGTGGACGAGCTGCCGGTGGAAGCCCATGACAGGAAACCGGATTATGTAGTGAGCGAAACGAGTATTTACAGATAGAAGACAGAAGATAGATGAACATACTGGAAACGACAATCAAAGCAAGAGAGCTGTTCAGCGGATTCGAGCTCTGCAGGCTCCAGGAAGAGGAGACCCGCAAGCTGCAGGAACGGCTCGAGAACAAGAAAATCACCATCGCGGTGATCGGGCAGTTCAAGCGGGGCAAGACGACCCTGATCAACACGATTCTGGGACGGCCGCTGCTGCCGGTGGGCATCGTGCCTATCACAGCCGCCATCACCCGGATCGAGTACGCGGAAGACGCCAGTGACCACGCCACGGTCTACTTCAGCAACGGCCTCAGCGAGGCGGTTCCGGCGGAAGACCTTCACGCCTACATCAGCGAGCAGGAAAACCACGACAACGAGCGGGGCGTGGCGGAGGTGGAGCTGCTGACAGACGCGGACTTCCTAAAAGACGGCCTCACACTGGTGGATACGCCGGGAGTAGGATCCGTCCATGAGAACAATTCCAAGTCCGCGGTGGATTTTGCGCGGGAAAGCGACGGCGTGGTGTTCATGCTGTCGGTGGACAGCCCCGTAAACCAGATCGAGGTGGATTTCCTGCGGAAGGTGAAACAGTTTGCCGGCAAGTTCTACTTCGTGGTGAACAAGATCGACCGGGTGGACGAGGAGGAACTGGCCGAGTACATGGACTACTGCAGCGCACTGATCTGCCGTATCATGGACCTGGAGGGCGACGATGCAAAAGCATTAAAGCTCGTTCCGGTCAGCGCCAGGAAGGGCACGGGCGTGCAGGAACTGACGGAAATGATCCGGACGGATCTGCTCGTGAAAGGCCCTGAGATCATGGAACGCTCCGTGGGGCTGAAGCTTTTGCAGATCCTGAATCAGACCCGCAGTCAGATCGCATCCTACCGGGAAGTGCTGAAGATGGCGCCGAACGTGTTCAACCGGCGCTTCGAAGAGATGAAGAATCTCATGGTGGAGCAAAGGCAGCAGGTGCAGCATCTGGAAGACCGTAAGTACCTGCGGGCCGAACTCAACGAGGAAAAAGCCTTCCTCACCCGGAAGGTGCGGGAGCTGTTCGGCATCGAATACTACTACTTCGTCGACCGGGAGGACGCGGCGGAGCTCATGGACCGGGAGACGTATGCGGAGGAGCTTACAGCAGTCTATGACGAACTGGAAAATACGGTCAACAGCATCTTTATGTACAAAGAAGAAAACGCTTACACAGTGGCCCGGCGCATCGAGGATCTGAACATCCTCATGCAGCAGATGCGGAAACTGTCGCGACAGATCGAAAGGGAGATACAGACAACATGAGAGAAGATTACATCAGACAGCTTTTGAGAGATGTGAAAGAAGGAGCGGTCTCCGAGGAGGACGCCTACGAACAGCTGAAGGAACTGCCGTATAAGGAAATGGACTTCGCCAATCTGGACAATCACCGGCGGATCCGGACGGGATTCCCGGAGGTGGTCTATTGTGAAGGCAAGACGCCGCGGCAGATCCGGGACATCTTCGCGGAACTGGCAAAGCACGGAACCGTCATGGGGACAAGAGCCACCGAGAGAGATTTTGCGGCCGTAAAGCAAAAGCTTCCTGACGCAGAGTACCATGAAGCGGCGCGGATCATCGTCAGCAAAAGCAGTTTGGATGCGGACGATGAGCCGATCGGCAATGTCGCCGTGGTGAGCGCTGGCACGGCGGATATTCCTGTGGCCGAAGAAGCGGCGGTGACAGCGGAGACGCTGGGCAACGAGGTCTCAAGGATCTATGATGTGGGCGTGTCCGGGATCCACAGACTGTTTGCCAGACTGGACGATATCCGAAAAGCTGATGTGGTCATTGTGGTGGCAGGCATGGAAGGCGCCCTTGCAAGCGTGCTGGGAGGACTGGTGGCGGCGCCCGTCATCGCTGTGCCGACCAGCGTCGGTTACGGCGCCAACTTCGGCGGGCTTTCGGCGCTGCTTTCCATGCTCAACAGCTGCGCCAACGGCGTCAGCATCGTGAACATCGACAATGGATTCGGCGCGGGATATACGGCGTCGGTCATCAATAAAAGATAGAAAACTCAAGAAACATACACAAGGAAACATATAAGGAGGAACCTACAATGGCAAGAAAGAATTTTGGACCGAATTCATTTATCACACCGGAACCGGTACTGATGATTGCGGCCTATGACGAAGAAGGCACGCCGGATATCATGAATGCTGCATGGGGAGGCGTTTCAGGCGCGAATCAGATTTCCATGTGCATCAGCCCGGGACATAAGACGGTCAAGAATATTCTGATCAAAAAGGCGTTTACCGTCAGTTTCGCGACGGCAGATAAAGTGATCGAATCAGACTATGTCGGCATCGTTTCAGCAAATGACGTGCCGGACAAATTCGCCCGCGCAGGATTCACAGCGACAAAGAGTGAATTTGTTGATGCTCCGCTGGTCGACCAGTATCCGGTGGCGCTGGAATGCGAGATGGTAAGCTATGATGCGGACACCCACATCATGATTGGCAAAATCGTGAACGTCAGCGCAGATGAGTGCGTGCTGACAGACGGCGCGATCGATCTGGGCAAACTGCAGCCGATCGTTTACGACGGCATGAACCACAACTACAATGTGCTGGGCGCGATCGTAGGTGCGGCGTTTGAGGACGGAAAGAAGATGAAGTGAAGTGGTGTATTCCTGTAGCATACACTTAGCACATATGGTATAATAACCGAGTAAATATTCGGAAAAACCACAAAAGAGAAGACAGAAAAAAGACAGAAAGAAAACATAAAGAAGGAAAACCAGCTATGAAACCAAAGTATAAACGCGTTCTGATCAAGGTGAGCGGAGAAGCGATGGCCGGAGATCAGAAATTCGGCATCAACGAAGATATGACTGCTGAAACAGCCAGGATGCTGAAAGAGGTCGTGGACGCAGGCGTGCAGGTGGCTGTCGTTGTGGGCGGCGGCAACTTCTGGAGGGGCAGAAGCTCCGAGAAGATGAACCGTGCTTCCGCGGATTATATCGGCATGATGGCAACGATCATGAATGCACTGGCGCTGCAGGAAGCATTGGAAGCCGAAGGTGTTTCCACAGTCGTTCAGACGGCGATTCAGATGCCGCAGCTTGCGGAAGTGTATAACCGCAGAAGGGCGCTGTTCCACCTGGCGAAGGGTCGCATCGTCATTTTCGGAGGCGGTACGGGAAGTCCGTTCTTCTCAACGGATACCACAGCTTCATTAAGAGCTGCCGAGGTAGAGGCGGAGGTCATCCTGATGGCCAAGAACATCGACGCTGTGTATTCAGACGATCCGAAGAAGAATCCGGACGCTGTCAAATATACACATCTGACCCACGCGGAGGTGCTGGAGAAGGATCTGAAGGTCATGGACGCGACGGCGGCCGCCATGTGCAGAGACAACAGCATCGCCATCCATGTGTTCGGATTGGCAGAGGAAGGCGGCATGATGAAAGCCATCTGCGGCGAAGAAATCGGCACGATCGTAGAATAGTTCAGAATAGATACGGTTAAAGAATAGCGAATAAACCCGGGAGGTAACAAAATGAGCGATTTTTCAATGGAACTGTTAGAGGAGAAAATAAAGAAGAGTGAAAATCTCCTGAAAGAAGACCTGGCAACAGTCAGAGCAGGCAGAGCCAACGCGGCGCTGGTCGACAAGGTCATGGTCGATTACTACGGCAGCCCGACACCGCTGAAGTCGCTGGCGAACATCAGCGTTCCGGAACCGAGAACGCTCCTGATCACGCCGTTTGATCCGAAGAGCATCGCTGAGATCGAGAAGGGCATCAACATCGCCAACATCGGCATCAATCCGATCAACGACGGCAAGGTCGTCAGACTGCAGATCCCGCAGGTCACAGAAGAGCGCAGAAAAGAGCTCACCAAGACCGTCAAGAAGATGGGTGAGGAGACTAAGGTCGCTGTCAGAAATCTCAGAAGAGACGCCAATGACAAAGTCAAGAAACTGGAAAAGGCCGGCGACTACACAGAAGACGATGTGAAGGACACCCTCAAGGAGATCCAGGAACTGACGGACAAGTCCATCAAGGAAATCGATGAGATCGTCGAAGCCAAAGAAAAGGAAATCATGGAAGTATAAACGGATATGACGGAACTGATAAAAGAACTCATGCCGCAGCACGTTGCCATCATCATGGATGGCAACGGCCGCTGGGCGAAATCAAGAGGCGTACCAAGGGTCGCAGGTCACAGAGCCGGAATGGAAGCCATGAAGAAAATCGTGGACCATTCGGATAAACTCGGCATCAAGTACCTGACCGTGTACGCTTTTTCTACTGAAAACTGGAAACGGTCCATGGAGGAGGTCTCGGGGATCTTCGGGCTTCTGGTCGCGTTCGTGAAACGGGACCTGAAGGAACTGATCGAAAACAACGTGCGCGTGGAGGTGCTGGGAGACTACTCTTCCATCCCGGAAGACGCACGCAGATCCCTGCAGAAGACCCTCGATGATACGAAGGAGGATACCGGCCTGCAGTTCAATATCGCGCTGAATTACGGCGCCCGGGACGAGATACGGCGTTCGGTGGAGTCGATCGCCGAGAGAGTCAAGGCAGGCGAGCTCCAGCCGTCCGACGTCACGGAGGAACTGATCGCAGAGGGCCTTTGGACGGGCAAAAGCCACTCCTATACGCCGGATCCGGAACTGATCATCCGGACCAGCGGGGAAGAGCGGCTGTCCAACTTCCTGCTCTGGCAGGGGGCCTACAGTGAGTTCGTGTTCACAGACGTGCTGTGGCCGGACTTCACGCCGGAGGAGTACGAGAAGTGCATCGCCGAGTACCAGTCGAGAGACCGCAGGTTCGGCGGAAGATAAACCGGGACCGGGAGGATTTTGATTATGAAAACTAGAGTGTTGTCGGGACTGATCATGCTCCCGCTTCTGATTATTATTATTCTGCGGGGATGGGTCCTGTTCGCGGGGTGCTTCGCACTGAGCCTGCTGGCCGTGTATGAGTTTTTCCGCGGATTCAAGGAACTGAACATTAAACCGAGCTATCCAATCGCAGTGGGATCAACGGTCCTGCTCTATGTGATGGGGATGCTGTGCTTTATCGGGTCGGATTACAGCAAAAGCATGTTCTCGACGCAGTTCATCTTCATGCTGTGGGCGTTTATCACAGTGGTGGCATGTCTGCTCTATCTGTTCAAGATCGAGGAGAGAAGGCTGGAGGACGCCATGGTCACCCTGGTGGGGATCTTCTATGTGGTGTTCTTCTGCTACCATCTGGCGCTGCTCGGCATGGATGAATTCCTGGGCCTGACGGTATGGCTCGTGGTCATCACGGCGTTCGGAACGGACATCTGCGCTTATTTCGCGGGCGTGACGATGGGTAAGCACAAACTGTGTCCAGTCATCAGCCCGAAGAAAACCTGGGAAGGAGCGATCGGAGGAGTGCTCGGCAGCATGATACTGTGCCTGATTTTCAGCCTGATATTCATGCGGCACGCGATTGCCCTTTGCCTGATCGTCGGGTTCCTCGGGAGCATCATCTCCATGTTCGGCGATTTGACAGCATCGATCTTCAAGCGGAAGATGGGCATCAAGGACTACGGCAATCTGATCCCCGGACACGGCGGGATCCTGGACCGGTTCGACAGCATCCTGTTCACGGCGCCGCTGGTCTACTACGTAGTCAATCTTCTTACAACGGTTGGCACAACAGGAACATGGAATTAAAAGCAGAAGCAATACTAGGAGTAAGAGCAATACAATGAAAAACATCGCAATTCTCGGGAGCACCGGTTCCATCGGGACCCAGGCGCTCGAAATCATCAGACAGAACCCAGGAATATTCAAGGCAGTGGCGCTGAGCTGCGGCAAGAACACCGAGCTTCTGAAGAAGCAGATCGAGGAGTTCAAGCCGGAGATGGTCTACTGCGAGGCAGACAGCAGCCTGAACAAGAACGCTGACAGCATCATCGACATCGCCACCATGGACGACGCGGACATGGTTCTCAATTCGATGATGGGCATGCGGGGACTGGAGCCGACACTGGCCGCCATCGAAGCAGGCAAGGATATCGCCTTTGCGAACAAGGAGACGCTGGTGGTCGGCGGCGAGCTGGTCATGGACGCGGTCAAGAAAAAGGGCGTGAAACTCCTGCCGGTCGACAGTGAGCACAGCGCCATCTTCCAGGCGCTTCAAGGGAGCGCTGGAAACACGATCCGGCGCATCCTGCTGACCGCTTCCGGCGGACCGTTCAGAGGGTATTCCAGGTCGAAGCTGGAAAAAGTGACGCTGGCACAGGCGCTCAAGCACCCGAACTGGTCCATGGGAGACAAGATCACGGTAGACTCCGCAACTATGATGAACAAGGGACTGGAAATCATCGAAGCCAAGTGGCTTTTCGATGTGCCTTTGGAACAGATACAGGTCCTCATCCACCCGCAGAGCATTCTGCATTCCGCAGTGGAATTCGAGGATGGATCCGTGATCGGGCAGATGGGAAATCCGGATATGAAGGTGCCCATCGCATACGCATTCTCCTATCCGGAGCGGATCAACCTGCTGCTGGACGGAACGGTGGAACCGCTCAATCTGTTCGCGCTGGAAGAAGGCATGACGTTCTATCCTGCGGATGAAAGCGTATTCAAGACCATCGCGCTGGCGCGTCAGGCGAGCAAACGGGGCGGGACTGTCCCGGTCGTGCTCAACGGAGCCAACGAAGTTCTGGTCGATATGTTTTTGCATAAGAGGATCAAGTTTACGGATATCCAGGATACTCTGGAGAGAATTCTGGACGATTACATCGGCAAGTTCGGGCTTGATCTTGAGGGGATTCTGGAAGAAGACAAGTGGATTAGAGAACACGTGAGTGATTATTTAGAGGGGAGTAAGGGATGACAATCATCTATGCGCTGATTATTTTCTGTCTGCTCATCTTTGTGCATGAGCTGGGGCATTTTATTGTCGCGAAGGCGTGCGGCGTCAAAGTCAACGAGTTCGCCATCGGCATGGGTCCGGCTATTTTCAGCAAGCAGAAGGGTGAGACCAAATATTCGATTCGCATCTTTCCCATCGGCGGCTACTGCGCCATGGAGGGCGAGGACGAAGATTCTGAAGAACCGCGGGCTCTGAACAACCAGCCGGCCTGGCAGAGGGCATGCATTTTGGCGGCAGGATCCGTGATGAACTTCATCACGTGCGTTGTCCTGCTCATTATCATCGCGTTCTGGATGGGAACGGCGACGACCACCATCGATCAGGTGACGGAGGGGTCGCCTGCAGAGCGGGCAGGCATCGTCAGCGGCGACACGATCGTCAGCGTCGACGGGCAAGAAATCAGCGAGTGGGACGACCTCATCCAGGCCATAGGATACAGCAAGGAAAAAACGGCGGAGATTACAGTCGAGCGCGACGGACGGCAGGAGACTCTGACCGCAGAGCTGGAATACGACAAGGAAGCAAAACGCAACATGATTGGCATCTCGCCGACCATGGAGCACAGCGTCGGCAAATCGATCACGGG
>JBGUKV010000184.1:0-19318 GCA_045114655.1 Candidatus Allocopromorpha sp.
TGCCGGCGCCGATGATGCCGGCACAAACGGAGCCGGGGTGCAGGGTGTCAACCAGCGTGTCAGCCTTATGGCGCTGAAGGTCCTTGATGCAGAGGGCGGCGGATATGATTCCGACATCATTGCTGCGTTCAACTATATCTACAAGGCGATGACGCTCGGCGAGCCTGTTGTGGCAATCAACTGTTCCTTCGGCGGCGGAGATGATAATGAGATCATGACGAAAGTGATCGACAAGATCGGTTCGTTTGAGAAGAAAGATAAGGACGGTAAGGTCGTACAGAGCGGTGCCCTTACCATATGCGCAGCCGGAAATGAAGCGACAAACTGCGACAGGGAGCCTTCTTATCCTGCTTGTGCCGACAGCGAATACATCGTCAGCGTTGCGGCGACAAAGAGCGTTCCGGATGCAAAGGATTCGAACAAGTCAAAGGCAGAACTCGTCAGCTTCAGCAACTACGGCGAAGAAAGCATAGACGTTGCGGCTCCGGGGACAGACATTCTTTCCACGGTAAGCTATCCGTGCTTCAATCCGACACTGTATGGAGATAATGAGGAAATCGCGCAGACCTATCTGGATGGTTCAGAGGCTTCCATCGCGGCGCTTTCACAGGAAAAGAACAAGACCAATCTGGACCTGACGGATCCGGACGTTATAAAATCCGACGCGGCGGCAGCGTTCTTCAGTGAGGACGGTCTTAACATCAAATTCAGCGCGCCGGAAGACAACAAGAAAAAGATGCAGTACATCGCCATTCCGTATGACCTTCCGGATGGTTATGAAGAGTCTGTTGGCGGCGTGGACATGAGCATGATGATTCAGACTATGGATGGGCCGAAGACATTGTCTTTTGACGAGTACTTTGCCGGACAGTTCAGCAAGGTCATGCTGCTGGATGTACCGTGCACTCTTCTTGAAAATGAGGATTTTCTCAATAAATCAGGAGATGATATTCTGAATAATTACGTCTGCGACTACCAGATGGTATTAGGAGACGACGATTACTGGACACACCTGCGTCCGTCAACAGTTGTCAGAAGTATCAACGAGGATGGGCAGGCAGAGTATCTGATCAACAATGAAGATGGTGCGGAACCCATTGACCCGGCAAATAAGAAGGAATGGCAGGCGGTAGATAAAGAGCGAGCCCTTCTTATCCTGGGAGACAGTCAGTTGGGAGGCTTCACCGCCCACATCGATGATATCGGCATCAGCCAGCCGGCACTGCCGGCGGATGCAGTCGGAAAATATGATTTTTATTCCGGCACATCCATGGCGACACCTTACGTTACCGGCGCGGCAGCACTGGCGAAAGCAGCCCATCCGGATGCGGAGTTTGGTCCGGAAATGCTTAAGGGAGAGATCCTGAGCATGGTGAACAACGAACCGCCTTTGATGGCAGGGAAAAAATACGCTGTCAGCACACAAGGCCCTGTTGATTTTGCGAAGAAGGGAACAAACCTCTGGATCGGGATCAGCTCTGTCACAGTGGATCCGGTAAAAAACCAGGTCAAACTGAAAGGAAAATTTGATGACGGAATGGTAGAAATCTCGGTCAAAAAGATGAATGCGCAGGCGGCTGAAGAGGTGTCTGCTGACAGCATCATCAGCCCCAAGGAGCCGGGAGAAAATGTTTCCGAAATCATCCTGAAGGGAGACGGACTGATCAACAACGTATTTGATATTACGGTTTCCAAGACAAAAGAAGACGATAAGACAAAAACAGCGAGCAAAAAGGGCATTTACGCAGTCAAGGGGAAGAAAGAGTACAGCGTCTTTTCGGAAAGCGGAAGCGACATCGTACCGGATGCCGCGATGACGACGGACGGCAAGACAATCTATGCGGCGCAGTCGATCGGGGATTCGATCCTGTATATGATAAACAATAAAGAGTTTGAGACAGACTCGATCGCATCCTTTACGAAGAAGTTCATCCAGAAGAATTTCGAGAGTGCGAAAAAAGAGAATATTTCTGACACGGCAAACTATGATTTCCGTTTCGGCGACGACCTTGTCAAAATCGGAAATGATCTGTACGTGAAGGGTTCTTTCTGCGACGTATCAGAATCCGGTTCGGGTGATGACGACGATTGGGCGAAGAGATATGCAAGCCGCATCGACGACAATGACGACGATATGGACAGATTCCCGGATTCCACCGGCGCCGTATTCGGAGAGGAAACATACATTTTCAAAGTGAACATTTCCACCGGGAAGATCAGCAAGGTCGCATGGCCGAACAAAACCGTGAGCGAGCTGACGGACAGCAAACTGGCGTCCTATAACGGCAAGCTCTACCTGATCGGCGGCATGAGAGAATCGCAGAGCCGGTTCAGCGACCAGGTATTCGCGTATAATGCGTCCAAGAACAAGTGGAGTGAGCTGGCATCAGCACCACTTCCACAGGGAAGAGCCGGCGGCGCAGTTCTCCAGACGGGAGATAAACTCGTCTACACGCTGGGATACACTGCGGATAACATGACTAGCTGCGCAGCGCCGCCAAACTACATTTTCAACGGCAGAGCATGGTCTTTTAAAGAGGACCATGCCGCCCTGACGCCGATCGATCCGGATAACACGATGATATCCAGAGGAGGCGAAGAATACTGCTGTGTCAGCGGCAGCGTCGGAATCGCGAAGAACGGGCTGGTTTATATCGGGATTCCTGTCGAGGACTACGGCGATACGTTCACTTATGATGTAAGCAATGATACATATGCTGATACCGGCTACAATTTCGCGAAGGATATGGATGATGTCTATGACCTTGGCTATTCTCAGGTGCTCAAAGCTGTGGCGGTCGGCGACCGGATCCTCGGCACCGATCAGGAATTCAACGTCATCGGTATCAACAAGGCAGTTAAGAGCGGTCTGATCACCGTGAAGACATCCATCAAGAATGGTAAGATGACCGGCAAGGGCACCTGCATGCCGGGCACGACCCGCACCGTCAAAGCGACAGCAAAACCGGGCTACTACGTCAAGAGCCTGAAGTTTGCGGGCAAATCCGGAAAGGCTATGGCAAAAGGCATGACTGCGGCGGCCCTGGTGACGAAGGATGTTACCGCAACCGCCAAGACGGCTAAGGTAAAGGTCAGATCCGTCAAGTCCCTGACACTCAAACGGGGCAAGACCGGATCGCTGAAGGCGAAAATCACGCCGGCGGCAGCTGCCAAACAGTGGAAACTCGCCTACAAGTCCTCGAACAAAAAGTACGCCACAGTGACAGCCAAGGGCGTTGTTAAGGCCTCGAAGAACAAGGCGGCCAAGGGCAAGACGGTGAAGATCATGATCAAGCTCAAAGGCACGAACAAGACGATGAAGACGGTGAAGGTCAAGATCAAATAATAGCCTGTGACAAACGTTTTTATGGTATAATCACCTTAACAATAATCAATGGAGGAACTATT
Source organism: Candidatus Allocopromorpha sp. (assembly GCA_045114655.1). Classification (GTDB taxonomy): domain Bacteria; phylum Bacillota; class Clostridia; order Peptostreptococcales; family Anaerovoracaceae; genus Lentihominibacter. The sequence continues at coordinate 3,409 of JBGUKV010000184.1, forward strand.
TGAAATGAAAGAAATCAGAATCGGACTTCTGGGTCTGGGAAACATCGGAACAGGAACCTATAAAGCTCTGGAAATGAACAGAGAAATCATCGAAAAAAGAGTCGGTGCGAAAGTGAATATCGTCAAGATCCTGGAAAAGGATATCGACAGGGAACGTGACATTACCGTCACAAGAGACCAGTTTGTTTCCGATCCTGATGAGATTTTCAAGGATCCGGATATCGATATCGTGATCGAGCTGCTCGGCGGTGTGGAACCTGCTGCGACGTTCATGGAAACAGCGATGAAAAACGGCAAGCATGTGATCACCGCCAACAAGGCAGCAGTAGCGGCCAACTATCCGCGTCTTATGAAGGCGGCCGAGGAGAACGGCGTGCAGTTCAAATTCGAAGCCAGCGTAGGCGGCGGCATTCCGGTGCTGAATCCGCTGGACTGCGGCGCGCGTGCCAACGACTACACAGAGGTTCTGGGCATCGTCAACGGAACGACCAACTACATTCTCCACAAGATGAGCACCGAGGGCATGGAATACGAAGAGGCCCTGAAGGACGCTCAGGCAAAAGGCTTCGCCGAAGCTGACCCGACAGCGGACGTGGAAGGCATCGACGCCGCCAACAAACTGAGCATTCTGATGGCGCTGATGTTCGGCAAGTATGTCCACCCGAATGATATTCCGACGACCGGCATCTCCGGCATCACGAAAGAAAAAATCGAAGAAGCAAAAGCAAACGACTGCGTGATCAAACTGATCGCCCACGCTACGGTCAAAGAAGACGGAGACATCGATTACGAGGTCAGGCCGACATTCATCAGAACCTACCACCCGCTGGCGGGCGTGCTGGAAGAGTATAACGCCGTCTATGTCAAAGGCAATCTTGTAGGCAAGCTGATGTTCTACGGACCGGGCGCAGGCCCCTTGCCGACAGGAAGCGCAGTTCTGGGAGACGTAATGGAAATCGCTAAGACTATGGATCTGCAGGAGGACTAAACATGGCATCATTATTCAAACAGTGGCAGAAGCTGATCGGCGGCCAGACGAAAGAAACCTTCAATGAATTCTGGGAGGAATACAGCGGCGCAGAGACAAAAATCTACAGCGATATTCTGGATCATCCGCAGGAGAAGATGACAGGAACGATCAGCGAACTTGCTGAGAAGTACGATGTGCGCCCCGTCATTTTCATGGGATTTCTGGACGGAATCAACGAAAGCATCGTAACGCCGAACGATCTGGAAGATATGGATGAAGAATCCGAGATCGAGGTCGAGATCATCCCGGAAAAACTGTTTTTCAATATGCTGAAGGCAGACGCGGATTATCTGTACGGACTCGACCAGTGGAACGACATTCTGGGCGAGGAGAAGATGGTCGAGATCGCGAAGGAATACAAGCAGTCAAGGACAGTCAGAAGGGCAACACCGAAAATCGGGCGCAATGATCCCTGCCCGTGCGGAAGCGGTAAGAAATATAAGCATTGCTGCGGCAGATCATAGCATACATTTCATACGGTTTATACGATGAGTGATATCAAGCTAGGATTTGACCTTACAATCGAACAGTCGCAGAAACTGGTGATGACGCCGGAACTGATCCAGGCGATCCAGATTCTCCAGTTCAATACCCAGGAGCTGAATGCCTTTGTGCAGGAACAGCTTCTGGTTAACCCTGTTCTGGAACAGGATCAGCCCCATGAGAAGCAGGGGGACGGACAGGCCGAAGAAAGTGCATCGGAAAGAGGCGATATCGGTTCATCCGGTGCAGAGCGGGCTGAACGGGAGGAGAACGATCAGAAGAAACTGGATGAGGAACTGGACTGGAAGGAGTTCATCCGAAACGGCAGTTACGACGATATCGGTTACAGAGGCTATGCCGGCAGGGACGAGGAACGGCCGGATCTTTTCGAGCGGTTTGTCGCCAATGAAGTGACCCTTCCGGAGCACCTCATGTTCCAGTACCAGTTTGCGACGGTGAGCAAAGGTTGCCGCCGCGTGGGGAAATACATCATTGAGTCACTGGATGAGAACGGGTATATGACGTCGACGGTACCGGAAATCTCCCGGGCGATGGGCGTCAGCGAAGAGAAAGTAGGCGAAGCTCTTGATATCATCCACAAATTCGATCCTGCAGGTGTGGGCGCCAGAGACTTAAGCGAATGCCTCCGGCTTCAGCTCGAGGCCAGAAATCAATTGACCCCTCAGATGGATGAAATCATTTCTGATCATCTTGAGGATATTGCAGACAACAGGCTCTCAGCCGTGGCAAAGAGCATGGGAATGACGGTCCTCCAGGTTCAGGAGGCTGCGGATCTGATCAGGACCCTCGAACCGAAACCAGGAAGGCAGTTCGCCTCTGAAATGGAGACAAGATATGTCATTCCCGATGTCATCGTCGAAAAAGTTAATGATGAATACGTGGTGATCATCAACGACAGCAGTACGCCGCGTCTGACCATCAGTTCCTACTACAGGGGGCTTCTGGGTCAGGCGGACCAGGACAAGCAGCTGGCGGACTATCTCTCGGAGAGAGTGAGCAGCGCCAACTGGCTGATCAAAAGCATCGAACAGAGAAAACAAACGATATACAATGTTGTATCCGCAGTCGTCAATTATCAGAGGGAATTCTTCGACAAGGGAAGCAAGTATCTGAAGACGCTGACGCTGCGGGATATTGCCGAGGAACTGGGAATCCATGAATCCACCGTCTCCAGATCCATCAGCGGCAAATACCTTCAGTGTCCGCGGGGCGTTTTCGAAATCAAGTATTTCTTTTCGGCAGGCGTCTCAGATCAGGTCGGTGAAGGTGTTTCATCAAACAGTATCAAAGAATTCATCAAGGAAATCGTTGAGGGAGAAGACAGGCACAGGCCTTACAGCGATCAGGCCATGGTGAAGATACTAAAAGACAAGGGCTTCAATATATCGAGGCGGACGGTGGCCAAGTATAGGGACGAACTGGGAATTCTCTCATCGTCGAAACGAAAACGTTATTGACCCGCGGGCAGTATTGCTTTTGCACGGGCTGATAGATATTTTAACCTATTATTTAATTGAAGATATTTGTTTCAGGAGGAAAATGTTATGGCAATCAAAGTTGGAATCAGTGGTTTTGGACGTATTTCACGTCTGGCAATTCGTACAGCAATGGACATGCCGGATATCGAGATCGCCGGAATTAATTATCGAAACGCGGATCTGGACTATCTGGTCTATATGCTCAAATACGATTCCGTATTCGGAAGATTTCCAAAGGAACTGGGGAAATACGAAGGCGGACTCGTGATTGACGGCAAAGAGGTACCTGTTTACAGTGAACCGAACGCTAAGATGATTCCGTGGGATGAATGCGGCGCAGAGTACATCGTAGAAGGAACCGGCGCATACAACACTGCAGAAAAAGCTCAGGATCACCTGGACGCAGGCGCCAAGAAAGTCATCATTACAGCTCCTGCCAAGGACGATTCCCCAACCTTCGTCTGCGGCGTAAACCTGGATAAGTATTCACCTGATATGGATGTTGTTTCCAATGCCTCCTGTACGACGAACTGCCTGGCACCTCTGTGCAAGGTTCTCGAAGACAACTTCGGTATCGACCAGGGTCTCATGGCGACCATCCACGCAGCTACGTCAAAGCAGGTTACTGTCGATAAGAGAAATATGAAGGACTGGAGAATCGGCCGTTCCGCATTCAATTCGATCATCCCGACAACGACGGGTGCTGCAAAGGCAGTTGCGAAGGTTATCCCGTCCCTGAAGGGCAGAATGACCGGATTCGCTTACAGAGTACCGACCAATGACGTTTCCGTTGTGGACCTGAACGTCATGCTGAAGACGCCGACAACTCTGGAAGAAATCAACGCGGCAATGAAGAGAGCATCCGAAAACGAGCTGAAGGGCATTCTGGAATACGTGGAAGATCAGTGCGTCACAATCGACTTCGTCGGCGACACACACACCTCCATCTTCGACGCTTCCATGGGCATTGCTCTGAACGACAAGTTCTTCAAGCTGATCGCTTACTATGACAACGAGTACGGTTATGCGACGAAGGTGCTTGAGCTTATCAGACATATGTACAGTGTAGATCACAAGTAATTCTGTTCAAGTAATTCTGTTAAGGAAAGGATCATCAATATGAAAAAAACAGTAAGAGATGTTGAACTGAATGGCGTCAGGGTTCTGTGCAGATGCGATTTCAACGTTCCGATGAAAGACGGCGAGATCACCGATGATTTCAGGATCGTAGCCGCACTGCCGACGATCAAATATCTGATTGAAAACAAGGCACGCGTCATCCTCATGTCACACATGGGCAAGCCAAAGGGCGAGCCGAAGCCGGAACTTTCACTGGCTCCGGTTGCGAAAAGACTGGAGGAACTTCTGGGTCAGGAAGTGAAATTCTCCTCCTGCCCGACAGTCGTATGCGATCACATCAGAGAAGTTGCGGATGGTCTGCAGCCCGGCGAGGTGATGCTCCTGGAGAACACAAGATACAGAAAAGAAGAGACAAAGAGCGAGGAACCGTTTACAGGAGAACTGGCTTCCCTGGGAGAACTCTTTGTCAATGATGCGTTTGGTACAGCGCACAGAGACCACAGCTCCACAGCGGGCATCGCAAGATATCTGCCGACCGTTTCCGGATTCCTCATCGAAAAGGAAGTGAAGTTCCTGGGCGACGCCCTCGAATCACCGGAACGGCCGCTGCTCGCCATCCTCGGCGGAGCCAAGGTCGAGACGAAGATCCCGGTCATGGAGAATCTGCTCAGCAAGGTCGACCAGATTCTGATCGGCGGCGGCATGTCCTACACCTTCTTCAAGGCGCAGGGATATGAAATCGGCAAGTCTCTTCTGGACGCGGACAGCATCGAGTTCACGAAAGAGATCCTCGCAAAGGCAAAGGACGCCGGTGTTGAGATCCTGCTTCCGGTCGACACCGTGTGCACAGATGATTTCGCGGAAAACAATGTAATCGAAGTATACGATTCCGACAAGATCCCGGCTGATCTGATGGGCATGGACATCGGCCCGAAGACCATCGCCAAATACCAGGAGGTCATTGCCAATGCGAAGACCATTGTCTGGAACGGACCGATGGGTGTCTTCGAGAATCCGAAGTTCGAAGCAGGAACAAAGGCAGTTGCTGAGGCTCTGGCTGCCTCAGATGCGACAACGATCATCGGCGGCGGAGATTCCGCAGCCGCAGTCGAACAGTTCGGCCTCAAGGATAAGATGACACACGTTTCAACAGGCGGCGGCGCTTCCATGGAATTCCTGGAAGGACGCGAATTACCGGGCATCGCCTGCATAGAAGAGAAGTAGGGAGAAGCAGTATGAGAATACCGTTTATAGCAGGAAACTGGAAGATGTTTAAGACTCGTGCAGAGGCTGTGGCTTTTGCGGAAGAGTTCAAAAAGTTGTATCAGGGAACAGACATTAAGGCTGCCATCTGCGCGCCGTTCACCGATCTTGAGACTCTGGTAAAGGAATTTGAAGGAACCGGCATCGGCGTCGGAGCCCAGAACGTCCACTTCGAAGAAGAAGGTGCGTTTACGGGTGAGGTGTCCGTCAGAATGCTGGAGGACATCGGGGTCGACTACTGCATCGTCGGACATTCCGAGCGCAGACAGTATTTCGCAGAGACCAATGAGACAGTCAATCTGAAACTCAAGAAACTGCTTGCCGGAAGCATCCGGCCAATCATGTGCTGCGGCGAAAGCCTGGAGCAGAGAGATTCCGGCGTTTTGTTCGACTTCGTCAAGACGCAGCTGGAAGAAGGTCTGGCAGGAATCAGCGCTGAAGATATGAAACGCGTGGTCATTGCCTATGAACCGATTTGGGCAATCGGCACAGGCCGTACTGCGAGTCCGGAACAGGCAGAAGAAATGTGCGCTTTCATCCGGAAGACCCTGATCGATCTGTACGACGAGGAGACGGCCGACGAAGTCATCATTCAGTATGGCGGCAGCGTCAAGCCTGCAAACGCCACCGAAATCATGAATCAGGATGAAATCGACGGAGCCCTCGTGGGCGGCGCGTCCCTGAAGGCAGCCGATTTCATGCAGATCATTGATTTCTGATTTAGTTCAATTTAGTTCCATAATATAGAAACATAGTTCTGAAGGAGGAAAAATACATGGCATTGATTGAAGATGTATTAGCAAGAGAAGTTCTGGATTCCAGAGGCAATCCAACCGTCGAAGTCGAAGTTCTGCTGGAGGACGGTACAGAAGGAAGAGCGATCGTTCCATCAGGCGCTTCCACAGGCGTGCATGAGGCAGTTGAACTCAGAGACGGCGACAAGGAAAGATACCTCGGCAAGGGAACACTTACGGCTGTAAAGAACGTAAACGAAATCATCGCAAATGAAGTCATCGGACTGGACCCGTTCGACCAGCCGGGACTGGATAAACTGCTGATCGAGCTGGACGGAACACCGAACAAAGGCAACCTGGGCGCCAATGCGATCCTGGGCGTTTCCCTGGCGGTGGCAAGAGCTGCAGCTGCATCCGTCGGAATGCCGCTGTTCCAGTATCTGGGCGGTGTCAACGGCAAGGTTCTGCCGGTACCGATGATGAACATCTTAAACGGCGGATCCCATGCAGACAACTCAGTTGATATTCAGGAGTTCATGGTTATGCCGGTCGGCGCAACCAGCTTCAGAGAAGGACTGCGGATGGGCGCGGAGACATTCCACAACCTAAAGAAGATCCTGAAAGAAAAGGGCATGAACACCAATGTCGGCGATGAGGGCGGATACGCTCCGGATCTGGCAACCAATGAGGAAGCCATTCAGGTCATCATCGAGGCCATCAAGAAAGCCGGCTATGAACCAGGCAAGGATCTCTGCATTGCTCTCGACTGCGCTGCCAGCGAGTTCTATGATGCAGAAAACAACATCTACGACTGGAAGGGCGAAGGCAAGAAGATGAATGCAGAAGAGCTTTGCGCATTCTACGAAGATATCTGCGGCAAGTATCCGGTCATCTCCATCGAAGACGGCATGGCAGAAGATGACTGGGACGGCTGGAAGATGCTGGTCGGAAAGCTCGGAGACAAAGTTCAGCTGGTCGGCGACGACCTCTTCGTCACAAATACTGAGAGACTGAAGAAAGGCATCGAAGAAGGAGCAGCCAACGCAATTCTGATCAAGGTCAACCAGATCGGAACACTGACCGAGACGCTGGATGCCATCGAGATGGCGAAGAAAGCCGGATTCACAGCGGTCGTTTCCCACAGATCCGGTGAGACCGAAGACACCACCATCGCAGATCTGGTTGTCGGCGTCAACGCCGGTCAGATCAAGACAGGAAGCGCATCAAGAACCGACCGTATCGCCAAGTACAACCAGCTGCTCAGAATCGAAGAACTGCTGGGTGATGCTGCGCAGTATGCCGGAATGGACGCCTTCTACAATCTGAAATAAAGCTGAAATAACAGGTTTTGTGATGGCAGATGCTGAAATATAAGATAAATCAAGAGTAAAAGTTGTTGATTTTGCTTATCCTGCATGGTAAACTAACGAAGTTAGAGTAGGAGGAGATAGAAAATGACATTAGCTCTTAAAATTATTCTTTTGATTGCCAGTATCGTACTGATCATCAGCATTCTGCTGCAGGAAAGCAAGAGTGCCGGTCTGTCAGGCGCTATCGGGGGCGGAGCAGAACAGCTTTTCGGTAAGAAGAGAAGCTCCGGTTATGATGCGCTGCTCAGCAAGATTGCGACAGTAACTGCTGTCCTGTTCATCATAATCTCAATCGTATTGGTGGCTGTAGAATAGTATATAATAATGTTTATATTATTAAGTTAAATTATAGTTGTTTGTGTTTTTTTCGCATGAAGCGGTTTATTTAAGAGGTGTCAGACAAGGCGCCTCTTAAAGCATCATTACAGGATGGGAAAAGCCTGCCGAGTGCGAGGGGGAGGTAAGACAAAAAATGAAAGCTATAGCTGTGATCGCTGTATGCGCGGCGATCGTCGGACTGGTCGTAGCAGTCGTACTTGCTACATGGATCAAGAAACAGTCTCAGGGAACAGACAGAATGAAAGAAATCTCCGGATTTATCAGAGAAGGAGCTTTCGCATTCCTGAAGAGAGAGTACAAGATCATGGTCATCGTTATCCTGGTTCTGTTCCTTCTCATCGGATTCTGCATCAACTGGGTAACAGGCATCCTCTACATCTGCGGTGCTGTTCTCTCGGTTCTTGCCGGATTCTTCGGAATGAACGTTGCTACATGGGGTAATGTCAGAACTGCAAATGCTGCGAAAGAAGGCGGCATGAACAAGGCGCTCAAGGTAGCATTCAGATCAGGAGCTGTTATGGGACTGGCAGTAGCAGGCCTCGGACTGTTCGGACTGGGAATGGTCATGGTTTGCCTGAAGCTGGCTACCGTAGTACAGTGCGTAACAGGTTTTGGATTCGGCGCTTCATCCATGGCTCTGTTTGGCCGTGTCGGCGGTGGTATCTACACCAAGGCTGCTGACGTTGGCGCTGACCTGGTAGGTAAAGTCGAAGCAGGAATCCCTGAGGACGACCCGCGTAACCCTGCTGTTATCGCTGACAACGTAGGTGACAACGTAGGTGACGTTGCTGGTATGGGTTCTGACCTTTATGAATCCTACTGCGGATCCATCATCTCAGCTATCACTCTGGCAGCAGTTGCTTCCACAGCATCCGGCGGCCTCTTTGACGAGGCAACCGCAGCGATCTTCCCGCTGATTATGGCAGCAGTCGGAATCATTGCTTCCGTCATTGGCATTCTCCTCGTAAGAGGCAAGGAAGGTTCCAATCCTGCGAATGCGCTGAACGCCGGAACATACATCGCGAGCGGCATCGTTGTGATCGTATCCATCATCCTCTCAAAGGCTTTACTGGGAAGTTATGCTTTCTCAATTGCAATCATCGCCGGCCTCGTGGTTGGTGTTGCGATCGGTAAAATCACCGAGATCTACACTTCAGAAGACTATAAATCCGTTAAGAAAATCGCAGAACAGTCACAGACTGGTTCCGCGACAACCATCATTTCCGGTCTGGGCGTCGGCATGATGTCCACCGTATGGCCGATCATCTGCATCTCCGTAGGTATCTTCGCTGCTTACTTCGCAACGGAGACTGTCGGAGCCGGCATGGGAATGTACGGCATCGCGCTGGCAGCTGTAGGTATGCTGTCCACAACCGGTATGACAGTAGCAGTCGACGCTTACGGTCCTGTATCCGACAACGCCGGCGGTATCGCTGAGATGGCAGAACTGCCGGAAGGTGTTCGTAACATCACAGACAAGCTCGACGCTGTTGGAAACACCACAGCTGCTATTGGTAAGGGATTCGCGATCGGTTCCGCAGCACTGACTGCACTGGCTCTGTTCGCATCCTATTCCGCAGTAACAGGTCTGTCCGCGATCTCACTGCTCAATCCGATCGTTATCATCGGACTGTTCATCGGCGCAATGCTTCCGTTCATGTTCTCAGCGTTCACAATGAACTCTGTAGGAAGAGCTGCGAACCAGATGATCGAAGAAGTCAGAAGACAGTTCAGATCAGACGACGGCATCCTGGCCGGAACATCCAAGCCGGACTATGCACACTGCGTTGACATTTCAACACAGGCTGCTCTGAAGGAAATGATCGTTCCTGGTCTTATGGCAATCATCGCTCCGCTGGCAGTTGGAATCATCCTCGGACCTGAGGCTCTCGGCGGCATGCTGGCAGGCGCTCTGGCAGCAGGCGTACTCCTCGCTCTGATGATGGCAAACGCAGGCGGTGCCTGGGACAACGCTAAGAAGTACGTTGAAGGCGGCGCATACGGCGGCAAGGGTTCCGATACTCACAAGGCTACCGTAGTAGGCGATACCGTAGGCGATCCGTTCAAGGATACTTCCGGTCCGTCCATCAACATCCTGATCAAGCTCATGACGATCGTATCAGTCGTATTCGCACCACTGTTCGTCGCCATCGGCGGTCTGATCGGATAATCACAGATAAACACATTAGAAACGATAATAGAGCTGCTGCACGAATGTGCGGCGGCTCTTTTTCAATGCCTTCGCACCACGCAACGCGCGGAGGCCGGTGCTTTCGCACCGCGCAACGCGCGGCGGAACAGTGCCCTCGCTTTGTCCTCGTCGCCGACTGCCGGGGGCGCTCACTCAAAAAGAACAGGACCTCAGACAAACTCGAGCTTACGCTCTCAGACATGTCTGAGGTCTTGCTGTTCTTTCTTTTCGTTTCGCTGCCGGCAGTACCGGCTCCTGCGGAAGACGCTCCGGAACTGTTCCGCCGCGCGCTGCTGGCTGTGAGAGACGCTCCGGCGATGCTCCGTCGCGCGCTGCCGGCTGTGAGAGACGCTCCGGCGCAGTCCTGCCTGCGTTTCCCGGCGCTTCCGAGGCTGAGGTTGAGAGATTCCGGATTATGCAGCATTTCTCTGACACGCGTCTGAGAGATCCTCTTAATTCTGGATTTTCTCAGACAGAGAACCCCGTTCTGTCAGAGATATATAAGAATATACGTCGTTTCTCAGACAAATTGGCGCTTGGAAGCAGGTTTAGTAATACGTTTGTTTGAGAACATCCGGATTACACTGCATTTCTCAGACGCACGTCAGAGAAGTCCACCTAATTTCTGTTTCTCTCAGACAGCGATCTTCGTCTAGTAAGAGAAATGAAAGAATGGCCGCCTCCTCTCAGACAGCGATCTTCATCTAGTAAGAGAAATGAAAGAATGGCCATCCGCTCGCGGCAGAGCAGGCGGCTTGAAGTGAAACGTTCGATAATCGTTCAATCTTTAGTGATTCCGGCTCCAGAAGTTGCGGGTGAAGAGGATGATGATGGTGAAGAGTTCCAGTCTGCCGACGATCATGAGCGCGCTCAGATAGATCTTCAGGGCAGGGTGGAAGAAGGAGAAGTTCCCGGCGGATGCGCCGAAGCCGAAAGATGCGCCTGTGTTTGAGAGCATGCACAGAGCTGAGGTGAAGTTGGTCTCCATGTCGGTCCCCTGGAAGGAGAGGACGAAGCCGGAGAACAGGAAAATCCCGGCGAAGGTGAACAGGAATACAGTGATCGATGAGACGACCGGCGCTGAGATAGCGCTGTCGCCCAGTTTGACCGCAACGACAGAACGTGGATGGATCCGTCGGATACAGCCGCGGGCGATCATTTTGAGCATGACCAGGATCCGGATGACTTTGATGGATCCGGCGGTGGAGGCAGAGCAGCCTCCGATGAACATGATCATGAGCAGAATGAGCTGGCAGACAGACGGCCAGTACATGTAAGGCGCCCTTGTGTATCCGGCAGTGGTTGCGAAGCTGACCACCTGGAAGAAGGAATCACGAAGGGATTCTCCAAATCCGTCGTGATTGTAATACATTAATCCGCAAGTGCAGATGATGGTTGCGCCGGCGATGATGATCGCATAGGCACGAAGCTCCAGATCCTTCACAAAGTATGAAAACTTACCTGTAAGAATGTAGTGGTACAGGACGAAGTTGACTGCTGCCAGTAGGCAGAAGAATGAAATCACAAGCTCGATATAAATACTGCCGTAATAGGCGATTCCCTGCGGATGGACGAGAAGTCCTCCGGTGCTGATGCTTCCGAGCGTGGTGATCACCCCATCGTAGAGTGGCATTTTGCCTGAGATCATGAGGAGCACAAATTCGGCCAACGTGAAGGTGATGTACGTGAGATAGAGTGCTTTTGCAGAATCGCTCATACGGACTGTCGTCTTCTCAAGAACCGGTCCCGGCATTTCCGCGCGGGCGATGATTTGCCCGTTGATACCCAGTGCAGGGAGCAGAGAAATCACGAAAACGAGGATTCCCATACCGCCAAGCCAGTGGGAAATCGCTTTCCAAAGCAGAAGAGAGTGATTCGTGATCCCGTGCGGCGCGATGGTGCAGCCTGTTGTTGTGAAACCGGAAGCCGATTCGAAAAAGGCGTCGATGTAATTGTCAAGGTATCCGGACAGCAGGTAGGGGAAGGCGCCCACGATAGACGCGCCGACCCAGCACAAAGCAACGACCAGGTAACCCTCTCTGGCACCGAATCTGGAGCGGCCCGTTCTGATAAAGAAGAACATGGCAAGTCCCAACACAGTAGTAAAGAACGCACAGATCCGGAATGCGGAGGCAACTGCAACATCGCCTGTGACCTCTGCAAAGATCCAGGGGAAGACTTCGGCCGCGCCGACGATGATCATGATGATGCCCAGTATTCTGAATATTGCCCTGTAGTTCGTGACCTTCGTATTCATCTAGTTAGCCCTCCAGAAGCCCGGGGTAAACATGACGAGGATCGTATAGAATTCCAGCCTGCCTGCGATCATCAGGAAGGACAAGAAAATCCGGGTAAACGCATTGAAGTCGCCAAAGCTTCCGCTGATGCCGACCTCACCAAAGCACGGGCCCACATTGTTCATCAGTGAAAATGTGGTCGTGAAACAATCAATCATATCTATGTTTTCAAGAGCCAGTACAAAGGCCCCGACAAAGGCGATCAAAACAAACAGGAACATGTGATTGGACACAGCAGAAACCGTGTCGTTGGGAAGATCCTTGCGGTTCAGTTTTACTGGTTTGATCACATTGGCGTGCAGTCTGGTCTGGATCCCGTGGAACACAAGTTTCGCAAGTACGACGATACGGACTACCTTGTTGCCGCTGCTCGTGGATGATGAGCAGCCCCCGATGATCATGAGCAGGACGAGGAGCATTTGTACAAAAGCAGGCCACATGGTGTAATCGTCTGAAACAAACCCCGTTGTTGTCAATGCGGAGACTGTCATGAAGGCTGAGTTGGCAGCCTCTCCTGTGTGGGTCCATCCGGTTTCCATAAAAAACAGACCCGCGAAGATGAGGAGAAAAGCAACGACCATCAGAGCCCAGTAGGAGATGAACTCCGTATCCTCAGTAAAGGCCCGCAGACCTCTGCGGGAGAAGGAATAAAACATGGTGAAGTTCGTTCCCGCAACGATCATGAAGAATACAATCACGACTCGGATGAAGATCCCGTCGAAGTGCATCAGTCCGTCGTTATAACTTGAGAAACCGCCGGTGCTCACGGTGCCCAGAGCATGGATGGCGGCATCAAAGAATCCCATACCGCCGATGCGAAGCAGGAAGAGCTCAACGATCGTCATCAGGGAATAACCGGTGAGAAGACCAAACATGATACGATGAATTTTCGGCGTTATTTGATTGAGTCTGACCGAGGGGGTATCCGGTTCCGCAACGCTTGTGCCGTTCACGCCAAGGCTCGGCATGAGGGCAACGGCGAACACGAGAATCCCCAGACCTCCCAGCCATGAGGTGATGGACCGCCACAGCAGGATGCCTTTGGGGACGGATTCCACGTCATCGAATATGGTGGCGCCTGTTGTGGAAAACCCGGAAGCGGATTCAAAGAATGCGTCCAGCGGGTTTGTCAGCACATCCGCGAAATAATACGGAAACGCACCAAATACGGAAGCCGCGATCCAAATGGCAGCAAGGAGCAAATAGCCGTCGCGGACCGTTGCGTCCCGCTTTATGTGCCGCAAAAGCAAAAACAGGGCGGTACCTGTAATGAAACCGACCCAGATCGCATGGAACAGACCCGCAGCAGCATGGTTTTCGCCGTAATATACGCACACCAAAACAGGTGGCAACATAGCAAGGCTAAGTACCACCGTGATCATGCCCAATACTTTGAATAATGCTCCGAATGTGCCGCGCATAATACAAATCCTCCGGTTCTGCAGCAGATCCTGTGCTTGCTACAGACCCCTGAAGAAGCCAAGCTTACTTGAGTCTTTGAGAAGCTTCTCCGTGCTAGCGATGTCGCTTATCAGGCTCAGCATGAGAAGTCTGTCATCCTCCTCGATGACCGTATCGCCGTTAGGGATGATAACCTGATTTCCTCTGTGGATCGCCGCGATGATGACGCTCGAAGGAAGATCCAGATCCTTGAGGGGCACACCGAGAATATCCATATGAGGCGTAGCGTATACCTCCATGATTTCAGCCTGACCTTGTATGAGCTGAGAAGAAAGAACCTTCTTGTTTCCCTGAACGAGACGCAGGATGATGCTGGTTACGATATCGATCGGGTTGAGCGCCATGTCGATACCCATGGCGGAGATGATTTCCGCGTAGTTTCTGCGGCTGACCTTTGCGATGACATCCTCGATCCCGTGCTGTTTCGCAGAAAGCGCCAGCAGGAGGTTGTCTTCGTCGAAACCGGTGCAGGTTACGACTGCATCCATTCCCTCGAAGTTCTCTTCTTCGAGGAGCTGCAGATCGGTAGCGTCGCCGTTCAGAACCATGACGTCATTCAGGTGCGTGGACAGGTAGAAGCATCTGCCCTTGTCCTTCTCGACGATTTTGACGGAGGCACCGTAGTCAGACAGCCTCTTCGCAAGATAGAACCCCGTCTTGCCGCCACCCATAATCATGACCTTCTGCAGGTCCGTGTATTTGCCGCGCTCATGGACCTTCTTGCTGAGAGCCTGGATCGGTTCCTTCTCACCGACAACATACAGATAATCTTCCTTCTTGATGACATCGTCTCCATGGGGGATGATGACTTTGCCGTTTCTGGAAATGCCAACGGCAAGCATCCCGGGAAGAACAGTTGAAAACTCCGTGATCGGAAGATCAATCAGAGCCTTGTGCTTACTGGCTTTGAACTCGAGAAGAGAAATCTTGCCCGACGAGAAGATCCCGTTGCTCAGGGTGTATTTCTCGACGAGGTATTTATAGATCTCGTTGGTGATTTCGAGGTCCGGGTTGATGATGTAATCAACGCCCATCAGATCTTTGATGAACTGGATCTGCTGCATGTGCTCAGGGTCCCGGACTCTGGCAATGACCTTGCCGCATCCCAGTTTCTTGGCAAAAGAACAGATTACGAGATTTGTTTCGTCGTTATCTGTCGTAGCGATCAGAAAGTCGTAGGAAGAAATGCCGATGTTCTTCAGGGCTTTCACTTCCTTGGCGTTGGCCGTGACAGTCAGAACGTCTATATGCGAACTGACCTTCTGCAGAAGGCTTTCGTCTGTATCTATAATGGTTACAGCGTGGTCGCCGCCCAGGAGGGTGTTTGTAACCGCCATTCCCAGTTTGCCGGCGCCGACAATTGCTACTTTCATTTCAAGTTCTCCTTTAATTTAAAACACACCATATTATACATCTATTACCGTAGATTTCAAGTTGAATGTATTGATTTAAGCGTGGTACAATAAACAGGTTGTATAAAGGAGAGCAAACTAGTGGAAATCAAAAGAATCATCGGCGGGATCCTGATGGCAAACTGCTATATTGTCAGTCCTTCCGGAGTGCCTTCCGATGCAAAAGCATCATGCTACATTATTGATCCCGGCTATGATCCGCATAAGATCTTGAAGTATCTCAAAGCCGGTAAGTTGGAGCCGAAGGGCATCCTGCTGACCCATCATCACGTGGACCACAGCGGCAACGCGGCGTACCTGCGAAAAGAACTGGATTGCCCGATCATGATCCACAGGGAAGACGCGGACCGGTTCCGGGAGGGGGTCGATGTGCTGCTGGAAGACGGAGATGTTTTGGAACTGGAGGCAGCGGAATGCGGCGGCCGCGGTCTGAAGCTGCAGGTTCTCCATACGCCCGGACACACGCGGGGCGGGATCTGCCTCATGTCAGAGCGGGAACGCATCTGTTTCACAGGGGACACCATTTTCAATGTGGACCTTGGCAGAACGGACCTGGATGACGGCAGCTATGAAGAGATGGTCCGCAGCATCATGGATATCATAAACAACTGGGGAAATGACATCACCATCTATCCCGGTCACGGCGATTCGGCGACCATGAAGACCGTAAGAAAAATCAATCTGGAATTTTTAGAGATTGTTGGAGACAGCAGATGACAATTAAACTGATCGCGTTGGACCTGGATGGGAC
>JBGUKV010000185.1:0-23897 GCA_045114655.1 Candidatus Allocopromorpha sp.
CCTCCGGGTACATGGCTTCGCCGAAGTTGATGCAGGAGTAAGTAGCTTCGGGATTCTCCGCGGTCATCTGCCAGAATGGGAACTTGATGATGCTGGGTGTGTTGTATCCTATGCCGAGTTCCAGGAAGAGGACTTTCCCGTCATGGCTGCGCAGGAACTGATGGTACCGCCCTGCTGCGCGGTGCCAGCCTTCGTCTTCGACGAACCTGTCGTCGGAGCGGAGGTTCATGGTGAGGGGCTCTCCGCAGACCGGACATGTCGGGATCAGCTCGCTCGGGATTTTCATGTCGGACTGTTGCTCCATCATGTCGCGGACCATGTCTTCATTGTCGTAGGTGACAGGCGTGCACGGTACGCTGCACTGGAAGAGTCCGTAATCGCCCTGGGTATAGAACAGCCGTGCTTTGTCGAAGCCTGCTTTCTGGAAGCAGTGATCCACATTCGTTGTGATGACGAAGTAGTCCTTGTCTTTGACCAGGGTAAGCAGTTGCTCATAGACCGGTTTCGGCGCGTCCATGTAACGGTTGATGAAAATATAGCGCGACCAGAAGGCCCACTTCTCCTCGGGTGTTTCATACGGATAGAAGCCTCCGGCATACATATCATTGAAGCCGTACTTCTCCCTGAATTCAGAGAAGTACTTCTCAAAGCGTTCACCGCTGTATGTGAATCCGGCAGAAGTGGAAAGCCCTGCGCCGGCGCCGATCACGACTGCATCCGCCTCGTCGATCGCATGTTTCAGCCTTTGAATATCATCCGAGTAATTCCCGGTAGATCTCGTCATCGATATCCTTCCAGACATTGAATATTACCTCCATAGTACTGCCGTTTTCTCTGCGGTAGTCACGCACTGTCTGCACTGCGATCTCCGCCGCGCGCCGGTTCGGGAAATGGAATTCCCCCGTGGAAATGCAGCAGAACGCAATGCTCTTCACACCGTTCTCCTCGGCTAAGGTCAGACACGACCGGTAGCAGGAAGCGAGCAGTTCTTCGTCTTCTGACGTCAGTTCACCCATGATGATCGGACCTACCGTGTGCAGTACATATTTGCACGGCAGGTTGAATCCCGGAGTGATCTTCGCCCGGCCGGTCGGCTCTTCGTGGCCCTGCTTTTGCATGAGCTGCGCGCAGGCATTTCGGAGCTGGACGCCGGCGTAGGTGTGGATGCAGTTGTCGATGCACCCGTGGCACGGTACATAGCATCCTGTCATGCCGGAGTTGGCCGCGTTCACGATGGCGTCGCACCGGAGAGTCGTGATATCGCCCTGCCAGAGATAGATCCCCTCTTCGACCGGTGTGAGTTCGGACAGATCCGTGACACCCTTTTCGCGAGCTGTCTCTGTCAGATATTCGTCCTGCACCTGCAGGAAATCTCCGCCGATCGCTGCCGGCATCCGGACATTCATCAGACTGCGCAAAAGCCTCCTCTGCCCGTTCGGATCCTCAGGCACTGAAATATCTCCGTAGCGGGGCTGCTCCGAAAGCAGCCTTTTGATCAGATATTGTCTTCTTTCTGTTTGGTTCATGGTATCCTGCTTAGTATTTCTTCGCCTCTTCCTCGCCTGTCAGCACGCGCCATGCGCCTTCGGCCAGCGCCTGCATTTCGTCCTCGCCGGGATAAACAGTGACGGGCGCGATCCAGTCGACAAGTTCAGAAATGGCTTCAGTCACGATCTGGCTATGCGCAATGCCGCCGGTGAAGATGATCTGATCGACTTTGCCTTTCATGGCGACGGACATTGCGGCGATTTCCTTGCCGATCTGATAATAAAACGCCTCAAGCGCTTCCTGTACAGAGGCGTCTCCTTCGGACGCTTCCTGCAAAAGCTTCCGCATTTCATTGGTCCCGGTGTAGGCCAAAAGGCCGCTCCTGCGGGTGAACGTCTGCTTGATTTCCTCTTTGGTCATGTCTCCATCGAAGCACAGGTCGATGACTTTGTCGACCGGAAGGCTTCCCGCCCGCTCCGGTGAGAAGGGGCCTTCGCCTCCGACCGTATCTTCAGTATCGAGGACTTTGCCTTTGACATGAGCGCCAACGGAGACCCCGCCGCCCATGTGGCAGATGAGCAGATTCAGATCTTCATATGCTTTTCCCACTGAAGCCGCATAGCGCCGGGCGATCGCCTTCTGATTCAGCGCATGCCAAACGCAAGTCCGCTCGATCGACGGATATCCGGAATAGCGTGCGATGTCGGACAGTTCATTGACCACCGGCGGATCGACGACATAGGCCGGTACGCCGCTTTCACTTTCCAACTCGCAGCCGATCAGCGCGCCCAGATTCGATGCATGCTGTCCGCTGATCCCAATGCGGCAGTCGCGCACCAGCGCATCGTTCACGCGGTATGTGCCGCCGGGAATCTGCCGCACCAGCCCGCCCCTGCAGACGATGGCCGAGAGATCCGCGAGCTTGCAATCGTGTTCAACAAGGGCGTCCATCACGACCTGTTTGCGGTACTCCAGCTGGTCTTTGATCTCGCCGAGACTTTGCAGTTCCTCCGCATTGTGCCGCAGCGTTTCGCTGAACACCTCATGGAGCGTCTGCTGCGCTGCATCCTGCTCTGCCTGCTCACCGACCGCTTCAAAGAGCGCGATCTTTGTCGATGTGGAACCTGGGTTGATAACGAATATCTTTTTGTTCGCTGATTCTTTCATAGTCTCCTCACCATCTCTTCTTTGATGTATTTAATGTACCACAAATCGATTGGTTTTGCTCGGGAAATGTCAGGGCAGACGCTGTGTTGACTATCGCCGACTGCTCCACTATACTGATTTTCGGATGATTCCCGGATAACTCGTACGATGTCACCAGAAAGGCAGATCACTCATGGCCCCGAAAAAAGATTCTACAATTTTACCCCTGCTGGCAGCCTTTTACCTTCCCTTTTCCGGAGGGTTTGATTTCGTTTTTATAGAGTATATGCTCCATTATATTGATTCCGTCACCCTTGTCTGCATGCGGCTGATCATCGTGGCCATCCTCATGCACATCGCCCACCGGGCGATCCAGGGGCCGTTCCGAATCGAGAAAGGAGATATGCTCCGCTTCCTTATCGCAGGCGGTCTGGGCACAGGCGTCTATTACATCTTCGAAGCGATCGGGATCGGTATGACGAGCGCAGCGCTTTCGTCTATCATTCTGGCAATGGTACCCCTGTTCGGGTTGTTCGGCGACCGGATCCTGTACGGCACGAAGATCACAAAACTGAAACTCATCGGCGTCATCGTATCCATTATCGGCGTCGTCATCATCGTATTCGGCGCCGGAAACGGAGAAGTGTCCGGAACACTGCTCGGCATTGCCCTGCTCTTTCTGGCCGCCGTATTCTGGGCTGTCTACATCATCCTCGGCAAACCGCTGAATGAGAAGTATCCGTCGATGACCGTCACCACCGCCATGTTCAGCGCAGGCGCGCTGGTGGACATCCCGATTTTCCTGCTGTACCAACCAGAGAACATTCTGAGCATCGGCATGAAGAACGCTTTTCTGACCATACTCTTCGCGGTGATCTGCATCGGTCTGGCGAACCTGCTGTATATGTACGGCGTCGGCAAGCTTCCGATCATTGTATCTTCGATCCTGATGAACGTGCTGCCGGTCATCACCATCATCGTTTCCTGGATTGTGTTCAAAGAATCACTGACGGCGCTGCAGCTCTTCGGCGGCGCACTGATCATCGCTTCCGTCATCGCCATCACACTGGAAAAACCCGCCGATGAAAACTCCGAACTGTCGTAGTTCTCTGCTTAGAACACCATCTGCAGCAGGAACATGTACAGCACTGTCCCGATGATGACGCTGAAGATGGTATTTCGTTTCCATAGGTAAGACGCGGTCACTGCCGCCAAAGCGATGAGCTCGGGAAGACCGTGGGAACCGTGCACGATCGATACGTCCCGCAGACAGTACACGATCAGAAGCCCCATCGCTGTGTAAGGAATGACCTTCCCCAGGTAGAGAATGAATTCCGGGATCTTGTCGCTCCTCCCGAACACGAGCACCGGCAGGATCCTGGTTGCGAGCACGGCGCCGCCCATAACGGCCATGATGAGCATCGCATGTCCGTATTCAGTCATCCTGCTCACCTCCCGCCTCGATTTTCTTTCTCATCACGGTCATCACGATGATGATAATGACCATGGCCGGGATCAGGAACAGATCCGGTCCGAACACAAGCCGACAGGCAAGTGTCGCGAGGATGCCGGTCACCGCCGGAATGTGGCTTTTGGAGTCGATCCACTGCTGCAGGAAGACCGTCGTGAACAGCGCTGTCATGGCGAAGTCGATCCCGGTGGAATCAAAATCCAGAAGCGTGCCGATCCAGCCGCCCAGAACACATCCCAAGAGCCAGGACGTCTGGTCGAAGAGCGTGACGAGGAGACGGTACCCGCTGATGTTGACGCCATCAAGTTCCTCATCCCTGCTGAGCATCGCATAGGTCTCATCGCACAGCGCATAGTACAGATACCACTTCCGTTTCCCCTCCGCGCGGTATCTTCCAATCATCGATATACTGAAGAAAATATGCCGCGCCGATACCATCAGCGCCGTCAGCGCAGACATCAAAACAGAACCGGTGCTCATGAGCGCAACGCTGATGAACTGCACGGTCCCGCTGAAAATTACGATTCCCGAAGCCAGCGCCCAGACCGGCCCGAATCCATGCTTCTGCAAAAGCAATCCAAACCCGATTCCGAGCACGATGAAGGTCACCATGATCGGGAACGAGGTTTTGAACGCTGCTTTGATTTCTGTTTTGGTGATTTTCAGTTCGTTCATTACATTCTTTTCTTGATGGCTCTGACAACGCTGATCGCCGCTTTGAAGGGAAGCGGTCTGAGATGCCGGTCGGCTTTCTTCAGTTCCGTGCGGATGTCGATCTTCTGCGGGCACTGGGTCTCGCATTTGCCGCAGCCGATGCATTGGGACGCGAATCCCGGCTCTTGCTGCAGTCCCATGTTCTGCACGAATTCAACACGGGCGGCGTTCTTTTTCTCCAGATACATCAGGTTGTAGAAATAGAAGTTTCCGGGAATGTCCACGCCGGCAGGACATGGCATGCAGTACCGGCAGCCTGTGCAGCCGACTTTTTCCTTGGCGCGGATGATGCCCTTGATCTGATCCACCAGCGCAAATTCCGCTTCACCGAAGTCACCGGCTTCTGCATCAGCCGCGATGCGGATATTCTCCTCTACCATTTCCATGGAATTCATTCCGGACAGCACGCAGGTGACCTCCGGCTGATTCCAAAGCCAGCGGAGGCCCAGCTCCGCGGGCGTGTATCCGAGTACGCTCTGCTGCAGCGCGTCTTTCGCCTTCTTCGGGATGTTCACCAGCTTGCCTCCGCGCAAAGGCTCCATGATCACGACCGGAATGCCTTTGTCCGCAGCTGCCTGCAGTCCGATCCGGCCGGCCTGGCTTGTTTCATCCAGATAATTGTACTGGATCTGGCAGATATCCCAGTCGTACAGATCCAGGACTTTCAGGAAGATATCGCTGTCCCCGTGGAAGGAGAATCCGATATTCCGTATGCTCCCGTCCTCTTTATGTTTGCGGATCCATTCCTCTATGCCGAAAGACTGCAGCTTTTTCCAGTCTCTGGGATCCGTGAACATGTGCATCAGATAGTAATCCACATAATCCGTCTGCAGCCGCGCCAGTTCCTCCTGAAAAGTCTTCTCGATGGCCTTGGCGGAACGGATCATGATCTGCGGCAGTTTCGTAGCGATCAGGACCTTGTCCCTGCAGTGGTGCTTCTGCAGGATCTCGCCGAGACATGCTTCGCTTCCCGGATAGAGATACGCCGTATCGAAATAATTCACGCCGGATTCGATGGCGCGCATCACTTCACGTTCAGCTTTTGCAAAATCTATATTCGGTCCTCTCTTCGTAAAGCGCATGCAGCCGTACCCCAGTTGCGAAATCATCGTTCCGTTTTTATCAGGTCTGTATTTCATCTCAAAACCTCACTTAGATTTGTTTCTGTTTGATCACGGCAGCGATCTTCTTGGCCAGCGCCATGATCGTCAGGATCGGCGGATTGCCCATGGCTTCCGGCAGGATCGTGGCGTCTGCGACGTACAGGTTTTGCGGGAGCAGCGGGTTGTGCAGGGATTCTCTCTCAGCCTCTGTCAGAGGGAGCATGCCGCCGGGATGACCTGCGTTGAGCGTGCCCGGGAATTGTTCCTCCTTCGGAACGCCCAGTCGCTCCAGGATCTCGCGGCACTGGGCGATGGCTCTGCCCATCCGTTCTTCGTCACGTGCTGTCATTGCCTTAAATATTTTCCGTCCGGATACACTACCCTTTTCTTCGTCGGCCAGTTTGATCATCATACTGACGAGTCCCGTGATCGGCTTCCGCCATTCCCGATTGAAAAAGAAGCTCAGGTAATCCATATACGGCGACAGGATATAACCGTCCTGCTGGCTGATGA
The DNA here is from genome assembly GCA_045114655.1 of Candidatus Allocopromorpha sp. Classification (GTDB taxonomy): domain Bacteria; phylum Bacillota; class Clostridia; order Peptostreptococcales; family Anaerovoracaceae; genus Lentihominibacter. The sequence goes on from JBGUKV010000185.1 coordinate 6,436, forward strand.
ACGGCATAAGCAGCTGCTGATCCTGCCTGATGTCCGGAATGTATCCCGCCACACAGAGCACAGGATCCACAAACAACGTCTCCTGACAGGGGATCCCCGACTTTTCCAGAATCACCGGTGTGCCGAGCCCGCCTGCGGCAAGCACCACGAGATCAGCGGTGAATTCTTTGCTGCCGCCTTTTGTCTTTGCATGGACTGCAGTTACCGTGCCGTCTTCGATGGTCAGTTCTGTCACCTTGCATCCTGTTACAAGTTCCGCCCCCTGCACGACCGCCTCTTCCAGCAGGCTCCGCGTATCCCACTTGGCGCCTGTGGGGCATCCAATCGCGCAATGACCGCAGCCGGTGCATTTCTCCGCATCCAGCAGTTTGGGCGTAACGATTGGATCAAGACCCATCTCTTCGAACAGGGCAAACATCTTTTTCGTCGTATCGGTCCAATACTTCTGGTGCTCCGTCGTGATCGGCAGTTCCTCATACAGCTGCTCAAACTCCGCATCGAGATCGATTCCCAGTTTCCGGAGCGCGCCGTCATACCGCACCGCGTTTCCCGTCGCGAGGGTCGTGGTCCCGCCGATGCCTTTGCCGCGCACCATGACCATCTCCTTGTTTTTATCGACGACCATGTTCGGAAACAGGCGCTGTATCATCCGCTCATCCAGGTAAACTCCTGTCTTCCGGAATCGCGCGAGTTTATCGACCGAATAGGAAAAGGGCTGGAACCTTCCGCCTTCTTCCAGGATCGTCACTTGATACTCTCCTTGCAGTTCCTTCGCTATGGTGGCGCCGCCTGCACCGGTCCCGATCACAATAGCCGCCTTTTTCTCACTCATTGTCATTACCTCTTTTCTTGCCTCACTGCAAAAGCACCCGTCCTCCGCCAGACAGGCGCGGCAGGATCCGCACCCCTCTGTGATCCTGCGGCTGAACTGAAGTCTTCCTCCGCCGCAGATGCCCGAGACGATTCCCGAATCCACAAACGACATGATCCTGCACTCCTCCGGGAAATAGAATCTGCTGAAATAGCAATCCGAAACAGTAAATTCACCTGTATGTTCTGTCCCGGGATTTCCTTCGATGTTCATCCTGATGCCGATATTCCGATAGAGCAGAATGATGAGTCGTCTCAGATCCTCGTCGCCCTGCAATTCTGTCATGTGCTGTATTTTACTGCCCAGCCTGTACGCATCCTGGTATAGTTTTTCTTCATCGACTGTGCCTGTGGCCATGCATCGGCGCGTGAAGTCCGCATACTGTCTGAGGGCGGCCGCTGCGGATCCTTTGCCGAGTTTCTCCTTCGGCATACCGAAGGATTCCGCCGCCAGATCCATCAGCACCTGAAGCTGCCGGCGCTGCAGATGCTCCGGCATGTTTTTTTCAAATCGACTGAGCAGTTTCCTGCTGATGCGCTTTTTCACCTGTACATCTCCTCAATGATTTCTTTGAAGTGTTCTTCGACATTTCTTCGCTTGACCTTCAGATTTGGTGTCAGCTCGCCCTTCTGGATACTGAGCGGCTGCTCTATGATTTTGAACTTTTTCACCTGCTCCGGATGGGACAATCCCTCGTTCATCGCCTTGATCTGCGCGGCGATGCCGGCAGCCTCTTCTTCACTGTTTTCACCGCCCTGCATCCACAGCAGCGCCGTACAGTAAGGCCGGTCCTCCCCAATCAGCACCGCCTCCGTGACCCCCGGTATGTTTTTCAGCCGCTCTTCGATCTTCGGGATGCTGATGTTTTTGCCGTAGGCGGTGACGATCATTTCCTTCTTTCTTCCCGTCAGAGTGATATGCCCGTCCGCATGGATGGTGCCCAGATCCCCTGTCTTCAATACGCCGTTCTCGAGACAGTCCGTCTCCATGCCGTAGTAACCGGTCATGACCTGCGGCCCTTTCACCAGCAGTTCGCCTTCGGATGTGACGGTCACTTCTGTATCCGGCAGAGGCGTTCCTATCGTCGGGATCACATTGTCTCCCAGCCGGTTGATGGTGATCAACGGCGCCTCCGTCTGCCCGTACGCATTGTGGATCTCGATCCCGATATCTCTGTAATTCCTGAGCAGTGTCTCGCTCACAGGCGCCGATCCGACGATGAGCTGCCTGCACGCATCCAGCCCTGCCTTCTTCAGAACGCCGCGCCTGAGCACCCCTGCCATCAAGGTTTTTGCCCTGCCTTCCTTCATCCCGGACCACCTTCTGTAGGCGCTGCTCTCCTCCGTCCTCTCCCATACCTTCTCATAAAACCGCGGTACGGAGAAGAACACGCTCGGCCGCACCTTGGGAAGCGCGTCCGCCAGCGCACCGAAATCGTTGAGGTAATACACCTCCGATTTGGCCAGCATATAATAGGGCGCGTAAGCTGCCAGGATCCCCTCGACCACATGACTGAGAGGCAAAAACGACAGATACCGCATGGATCGGTTCCGCTCCTCCCACGGAAGCAGATCGGTCAGCACCTCGCCCATCCACGCCAGCTGCGCGTAGGTGAACATGACGCCCTTTGGCTCTCCCGTCGTGCCGGAGGTGTAGCGGATCGTAGCCAGATCCTCCGGATCCGGGTGCACCGCAGGTGCGGGACCTTCCGCTTCCGCGAGGAATGCGTCCCAGGAAACGACGTCCGGCAGCTGCAGCGGATCTGCGACGGAGAAGGACACCGTCCTGACCGCCTGCGGGATGCCGCCGAGCTGTTCTGCGATCCTCTTATCGCCGACGAAGAACCACCCGGCCCCGCTCCGTTTCAGCAGCAGCGCCAGTTCTTCCGCCGGCGTGGTGTAATAGATCGGCACGCTCACGGCACCCACCAGACCGATGGCCTGCTCCAGAACCATGTACGCAACGGAATTGATGCCGGACAGCGCCACCCGGTCGCCGGGGCGTACACCGTCCGCCCACAACGCGCCGGCAATCTGCTCGATGCGTTCGTTTGCCTCCGGTCCTGAGACCGAGGTGATGCCTTCTGCTGAAACATCGTAGTACGTCACAGGATATCTTTTGCTCCCTCTGCGCTCCAGCGCCTGCCGGAACACCGTCCTGTCCGTCTGGCGCATGAAGTTCCTGCGGCAGGCGAAGTCCAGGATCCGGTCGATGTAATCGCGCCAATTCAGGTCGTATGTTCCCGTCGCTTCGTCTGTATTTGTGCGGTCGAACTCCTGGCCGCTGTAAAAATACGGCAGCAGCGTCAGCAAATTGGAAAGGAAGGTTTTCTTCCTGCCTTCCTGCCGTTTGTTGTAAGCAAGCCCGGCGCTTTTGAGACCACGCAAAGGCACAAAGGCCGGCCTGGGAATGTCTTTATCAAGGTTTTCCTTCGCCCACGCGCGGACGTACTCCACGAGTTCACCAGCCTGCGGTTGCATCTCCGCGGGGCTTGTCAGATGATAGGTCGTTCCTGCAGCATTATCAGCCAGCCCGATCTTCACGACCGCGTCGGCAACGTAGTCCACCGGAACTACATTGAGGCGCGTATCGGAGCGGGTCGGGATCACGCGGAGTTTTCCCAGCAGGATCAGCTTCAGAACGTAATAGATCGTGTTGAAATTCTTCACCCATCCCGTGCGGGAATCGCCGATGATCATTCCCGGGCGGCAAATGGCGTACGGTAACCCGGAAGTCATCACGATGTACTCCGCTTCCGCCTTGCTTTTCTCATAGAGGCTGCTGAAATGGGTCGCCGGCAATTCTTCCTCGGCGATGACGCCGGTCTTCTGTCCTGCGACATACGCTGTCGAAACGTGCACGAAGCATTTGAGGTTCGTCAGTTCTTTCGCAAAGGCAGCCATATTCTCTGTACCTTTGCAGTTGGTCTCTTTCAGAATTGCTTCGTCCGTTTGAAATCCAATCTCGGCACCGCAGTGAAAGACATGGGTCACGTGCGCTTTGAACTCCTGCTGTATTTTTTCGGACAGGCCAAGCTGCGGCACGGTAAAATCTCCTGCCGCCGGAAACACTCTCCTGCCGATCTGACGGTACAAGTTCTGCTCATGATACCAGGCGTTTCTCAGTCTGTGAACAGCCGCCTCTTCATTTTCAGCGCGGACCAGCACGTAGATGTCGGCTTCTGTCTCGGCGAGGAGCCTGCCGACCACTTCCGTTCCCAGAAAGCCTGTTGCTCCGCTTACGAATATCGTGTCTTTCAATTTTCCGTACCTTCCAGTCTGTCCGTGATGTAGCGTTTCAGAAATGCTCCCATCGCGACCTGTTCTTCTCTGTATTCCCGCACTTTTTGCTTCAGGTGCTCCCGGATATCGTTCTTTCGGATGCTCCCGCTCCGCACCGCTCCGGTCAGCTGTGCTCCCAGATTCTCGTCCCACACATGGAAGAGATAGTCGTCGTCCATCCCGATTTCTTTCATCAGGCTGTCCAGCCGCTCGTCCATGGAAACGGCGACGATCGGACATCCGCTGCGCATGCTCAGCACTGCCGCATGATACCGGGACGTGATCAGCTCAGACAGGTTCAGGAGGACGCCTGTCATGACATCTGCCGTATGCTCCCCTGACGCGAGGACTGCAGCCGGCATATCGAGCTTTTGCTTCAGCTTTTCGCAGGCGCTGATATCCATCTTCTCCATACCCAGCAGCACCGGGAAGAATCCTTCTCTTTCGCAAAGGCTGTTTGCTGCTTTTGCGATTTCATTGATATATCTGTCGTAATCGATCCGTCTCTTTGGTGAATCGCTGTAATAGTACCATTTGTCGTACTGACCTTCATGGGTTCCTTTGATTCTTCCCTTGATCCACTTCCGCAGGGCTGCGCGCACAGGCCAGATAAAAGGATTGATGACCGCGATACCAAGGATCGGTTTCTTCCCGTCCCAGCCTTTCTCACGCAGCAGCTGCTCAGCCGCCTCACGCGAAACTGCTCCCTCATACAGCCATGCCGTATCCGTTCCCTTGTGTCCCTGCAGTCCCAGCCCGGTAAGGATCGTCTGCGACTCCTGCGTCCGTGTGATGAAGTAGGTGTCTCTGCAGGTCTTCGCCGCAAACTGACGCAGCGCTTCATCCATGTATCCGACTTCCGATCCAAAGGCAATACAGGGCTTGCCCTGTCTGGCCATGATGCCGGACGCCTCGCAGAAGAACAAACTGAGCGCATTTGCGAAGGTGCTCTTGAGAGTAGAACCTTCGCACAGGACGGCGGCGTGGTGTGAAGAACACGCCTTGTACAGATCCTTCAGGAAAATCGAATTGATTTCCCGGATTTCCACATCCTCATCAAAATAGCCTTCCAGTGCTTTCTCACTAAGGGTCAGAACGGTCATGTGAACATTGTCTGCACCGAACAGATCTTTGATTTGTTTGACCGCCGCGACAACACGTGCGTCCGCCCCTGTATTTCTGGCTCCACTGTACCCGACTATCAGGAGTTTCAGTTTCTTCCCCGGAACCCATTTTTCGTATGTGCCGAAGCCTGAAAAGAATATGAACAGTTTTATCAGCAGACCCAATAATCTATCCATCGAACTCTTCACCCCTCGCCCAGTGTCCCAAACGGTGAATGATCGGCCACAGGGATCTGCCTTTTTCGGTCAGCGAGTATTCGACCCTGACAGGCATCTCTTCGTATTGTTTCCGCGTGACCAGACCGTCTTCTTCCAGTTCTTTCAGCGTAGACGAAAGCATGGCATTCGTGATGCCTTTGGTCTTTTTCTTGAGCGAATTGTATCTTTGTGTCCCATCCGTATACATCGTACAGATCAGCCGGAGTTTCCACTTGCCGCCTATCATAGACAGAGCTTCGCCGATCGGGCACGTTGTATCGCATGGGCAAATGCCGGTTGCTTTGTCACACCGCATGTTATTTTCCTCCAGATTGTTTCTAAAGAAATGGTATCATCTGTCTTATCGGATGTAAATATGTTTTTCATACCTAGAATAATTTTTATACCTATTTTGTTTTAAAAAAAACAGCCCTCGGCATTATACGGCTGAGGGTTGTTGCTCATTAATAACCCATTAATTTCCTGACTCGTTCTGTACTCTCGCGATCCGTCATCATCTCCAAAAGCCGGAATGCTACGCCGGCAGCAGTCGATGGTCCGCAGGAGGTGATCAGATTCCCGTCGACGACGATTTGCTCGTCTGCCTGCACCTCTGCCCCGAACTCTGCCAGCTGTTTCTGTCTGTGCCCGCCGCTCAAGGCGTAAGTCGTTGCCTTTCTTCCTTCCAGGATCCCGCTGTGTGCGAGCACCAGCGCTCCCACACAGATGCTTGCGATTGGTTTACCTGCTTTATGGAACGCCCGGATCAGCCCCGCCGTATCCTGTCTGTAGCCTTCCTCGTAATAGCCGTACTCTTCGAAGCCGCCTGGGATTGCCAGGGCGTCGTAATCTTCTGCGCATACGCTTATGGGAGAGCACACTCCTGCGCCTCTTCTCCAGAGCACGCGGTCCACAGTGATCGGCACGCCGAAAGTGCTCCGCACTTCCCGTGAGAAACCTGCCGTTTCATATTCAATATCGAGTCCGCCTTCCAGCTTCGCCCAGCCCAGTACATCTGCGAACGCGCTGAACTCGAGAAGTTCAAATCCGCTGAGGGCGAGCAGCAAAACTTTCACCTTCAGTGACCCCCTTCATCATCCTGTCATCAACATTTGATTTTTTAATTTCCTATGATTATAATCATCCTATCCATATTGTCAACAAACGCAAAATATAAGGTTTGCAGCAGGGTCAATATAATATGCCTTCAAACAGTATTCTTCACCACCATCGCGATAATATTTCGTCCATCTTTCTGACCACAGCCCTGGCCATGATGTTTACCGAGGCCACAGGCGTTGTTGCTGTGCTTATCGATGGTATCATCGCCAGCCAGTTTCTGGGTGAGGAGCTTTACGCGGGCATATCGCTGCTTCGGCCTTTCACTCGTATTATCCTGGTTCTGGCAGGATTTTTCGCCAGCGGATGCGCCGCTGTCTGCTCCAGGATGATAACCCAGGGCAAACGGGACGAGGCCAACGGAGTATTCAATCTCGTAGTCTTTCTGGCAATTGCCGCAGCTGCTGTTTTGATGCTCTTCTGTCTCCTTTTCCCCTCGACGACACTGCGCCTCTGCGGCGTTCCTCTGGGCAGATCTCCTGAACTGGTCCCTTATATGTATGAGTATCTGCACGGGTATCTCTTCGGGATCGCTCCTCTGCTTCTGGTCCAGGTCACTGCCCCGATCCTGGTGATGGATGGCGGTATGAGGACTTTCACGGTTTCAGCCATTGTTCTATGTGTCTGTGACATCACCGGCGATCTTCTCAATGTTTTAGTATTCCATGGAGGTGCCTTCGGTATCGGCGTTGCCACTTCTGTTGGATTCATCGTGCAAATGCTGGTCCTTACCATTGCCTTATTATTAAGGAAGGGGTACTTCTATCCTTCTTTCAGGAATCTCAAACCCTCCTGTTTGAATGACCTGTTCCATTTCGGTCTGCCGGACCTTGTGAAAAGATCGGCCGGAACGGTGCGGGAAGTGCTTTTCAATTACATCAATATCGTTGTCGCTGTGAGCTTTATCGCCATTACCGTCAGAGGGATACAGGGTGATCTGGCCATGCTCCTGTACTGTATTCCCGCGGGTATGGGAAGAGCACTGGGCACGATAAACGGCGTTTACTACAGAGCACAAGACCGGAAAGCGCTGGAGCATCTGTACGCTTACGCCCTCAGCCTAAGTGTCATTGTGTCTGTTATCATAGGTGCTCTGGTCTTCATCACTGCGCCGATGCTGACCCGGCTCTACACACACGACCCCCAGTTTATAGCTCTGACCATCTTCTCCCTGCGATGGTTGGCTGTCGGGTTGGTGTTTGACACCAGCATCGTGCTGCACCAGGGTTACCTGCAAAGTACCGGAAGCGGGAAGGCTTCCACTGCTCTAATCATCGGGGAGCGTCTGTTTCTTCCTGTTGCCTTTGCTGTCATTTTAGGAGCGCTTTTTGGAACCAAAGGCGTACTTGCCGCATTGGCCGTCAGCAGGATCTTTATCATTGTGTCCAGTTTTCTGATCAACTGCGTCCGCTGCCATGGAGTCCCAAAGGCATGGAAAGATATCATGCTCCTGCCTAAGGAATTCGGCGGAATGGAATCGGATAATATCTATGCTGAGATCCGGACGATAGAAGATGTGGTCCGGGAGAGCGAACGCACTTATGATTTCTGTCTGGAGCGTTTTGAGGACAAGCGGCTCGCCACCATGACCGCTCTGTTTGTTGAGGAGATGGCGGGCAACGTGGTGAGACATGCGGAGAAAACAGACGCCGATGACGTTTATGTGAACTATCGTCTTTTCGCGAATCACGGCCGGGTCTGTATCAATATTATGGATCTCGGCGACCGATTTGATCCGGCAGCTTTCTATGAGATGTATCATGATGACTCCCCGGGCAGACACGTCGGGATCCGCATCGTCATGAACATGGCGAAGGAAGTCCTCTACTTCAACACCTTTAGAAGCAATAACCTCACAATCTATCTGGAAGCCGATTCCGAGGAATAGACCTTTACAACGATCTGCAAAAAAAAACGACTGTGTATTTCAACAGCCGTTTTTATTCCTGGCGGATGGCTCATCCCACTATCGTCTCCTGATTGCTGTGTACCCCAGCATCGAAACTTGCTCCCCTAATCTAATACCCTGCCGTCTCTCGAGATCGTGACGACCTGCCACGGGATGAATTTGCCGCTTGCCTGCAGCGCGTTCTCAGTTGCTCTCTGCAGTCCGCCGCAGCACGGCACTTCCATGCGGACGATCGTCACGCTCTGGATGTTGTTGCTTCTGATAATGGCTGTCAGTTTCTCTGTGTAGTCGATATCGTCCAGTTTCGGACAGCCGATGATGGTGACTTTGCCCTTCATAAATTCTTCATGCAGATTGGCGTATGCAAAAGCTGTACAGTCTGCTGCGATGAGGAGCTTCGCTCCCTCGAAGAAAGGCGCCTGGATCGGTACCAGTTTGATCTGGCAAGGCCACTGGGCCAGGCGGGACACCGGCTTGGCTGCAGTCTGTGCCGGAACTGCCGCATCGGCCTCTTCCTGCGCACCAACAAACTGCGCTACGCTCGAACCCGGACATCCTCCCCCGCCGAGGAGTTCCTGCATTCGCTGATGCACTTTCACTGCCGCTTCATCGTATTCCGGCGCTTCCCTCTCTTCGAAGGTGATTGCCCCCGTCGGGCATGCCGGCAGACAGTCGCCGAGTCCGTCACAGAAATTTTCCCTTACGAGCTTCGCCTTACCGTTCACCATTTCGATGGCGCCTTCATGACACGCCTCTGCGCAAATGCCGCAGCCGTTACATTTTTCTTCATCTATGTTGATTATTTTTCTGATCATTTCATTCTCTGTCCTTTCTGTTTTTCTCTTGATTCCGTCAGTTGCCATTGTCATTGTACCCAATGTCACGCAGATAGTATGTTGCGTACGCAACATGTGCGAATTATACTGAAAGCGGGAGGCAATGGATATGGAACACCAAATTGAGAAATACATGAATAATCCGCTGTTTGAAAATATCACAGCGGATCATCTGCAGGCTATGCTGAGCTGCCTGCACAGTTATACAAGAAACTATAAAAAAGGCGAAGTCATCATCATGGAGGAGGACTCCATCCAGTATGTGGGCATCGTGCTCACCGGAACGGTCCACATGATGAAAGAAGATATCTGGGGACGGCAGACTTTGCTGACATACATCTCAGAGAATGAGGTTTTTTGAGAGACTTTTGCCGTGCAGAAAAAAAACGATTCCTATGTGACTTTCATTGCCGGGTCGGACGCTCCCGCTGGGGCGCATCGAACTGGCCAATTACATCGGTGCCAACCGCAGTGCCCTGACCCGCGAGCTCGCCGCCATGCGCGAGGATGGACTCATCGATTACGATAAGAACACATTCCGGATTCTGGAGTAGCAGGAGCATCAAACGTTTGAAACCCAAAAAGTATCACGATTGATACTGTCACGGTTAAAATCGTGATACATTTTGGGTTCGTAAATCAAAACGTTCCTACTATGCGTCGTCTGGCAACTTCGATAGAAGATTTCGTGTTTTGATTATCTTAGTTCACATGTGTTACTGTACCGTCACCTTCGATTGGGATCTTTTCACCCAGAAATGTTGGCTCAGGCTTCATGATACATTTCACCAGATCCTTGTCTCTGGCAAGGACTTCTCTTGCTTCCCTGTAGTGTCTTCCGACATATTTTCTCTGATTTGACGCAATGCCTTTTTCAGTGATGTCAAGCGCATCACATATCCTGAGTGCTCTGAACATATGATATTTCTGTGTGACCACGATAAACCGGTCTGCGCAGAACACTGCTTTCGCTCTGTATACTGAATCATAAGTTGAGAATCCGGCAAAATCCAGGAAGATATCTTTTGCAGGGACGCCTTTCTCCAGAGCATACGCCAGCATGCAGTCCGGTTCACTGTATCCCTTAACACCGTTGTCTCCACTGAGTAAAAGCTTCGGTGCGACTCCTTTATGATACAGATCAATAGCAGTATCCAGTCTGTCCTTAAGCATAGGCGACGGCTTATTGTCTGCCCATACTGCACACCCAAGCACAAGAATGCACTGCGGATCGATGCTTTTGCACTCATCGGCCATTTTCTGAGAAACGCCATCGTCGCTGTCTGTCCCTGCTATATTTCCGGAAGCAGACATTGAAACATATGCGCTGATTCCAAATACCAAAATTACCAGCATTGCTATTATTATCAGAATCTTTTTTACCAAAGCTTTCAATCTTTTCTCTCCTCTCCGCTTTTATAATAGCACAGCAAGGCATGGATATTTCAATTGATTTCCTTAATAAAAAATACCGAAAAGGAGACCTTCACTTCCGGTCTCCTTTTTCGTGTCTGGAGGTTTTCGATGATTTCATGATACTTATTCCTCTATAGTCTCGTAATAATACGAATAGTCAATTCCTTTCATATAGATTTCTCTGTCATCAATTTTATCTGTTAGTGCATTTGCTATGAGCATCTTTATCTCTTTGGAATTGACCGGACTTTTCTCCATTGCGGAAAGGTAATTCTTTTTATCAATCTGTTGCCAGTCAACACATTTTCCTAACCTTGCTTTTAAGATGCAATCAAGCCATATCCTTGTCGCCCTTCCATTTCCCTCCATGAAAGGATGTGCTATATTTGTTTCCACATACTTCTCTACTATCTCATCAATAGTGTTTTCCGGCATCCCGTCAATCCTGGAGAATATCTCTTTAAAAAACTGACAGTTTGCAAAAGCAAAGCCTCCCTTTGAAATGTTCCTCGTTCTGATCTTTCCGGCAAACTCGTATAATCCTTCGAACAGATATGCATGAATTTGCTGCAGCCCTTTGATTGTTCCTGTTTCTGTCGTATCTAAAATAGAGTTCTCGTATAGCTCATACGCTTTTTTCTTGCTCTGCTCGTCAATCGGATCAGACATACCTTTAAGCCAGTCTGAAAAATGTGTTCTGGCTTTTCCCGGGAGTCTCATCAGAATTGCGTTGACGCCTTGCTGGTTCAGGCAATCTGTCATGTACTGTTTGCCATCAATTGCCGTTATTTTCAGTTGTCTACAAAATGAAGACAACTCCGGATTTCTTCTCTTGAAGGTGTTCCAATACCGTCTTGCGTCGGTGCTAACTGCTAATGCTTCAATGATGTCTGTCGCGACATACCACCATGAAGTCGTGTCGTCATCCCATCTGGCACGTACTGCTGTATTATTAAAATATCTAATTGATGTTTTCGCTTTCAAATTGAACTCCTATTTATCATGATGGAAGACAGAAACAATTCAGTTGTCATCATTTTGACGACAACTGAATTATACCATATTGCTGCTGTCTTCGAAACAGAAAAGGAGCACTTTCATGCTCCTTTTCGTGTCTGGCGGAGGACACGGGGCTCAGTTTTCAAGAGCCTTTGGTGTGACTGCGTCTCAGCGATTCTCTACTCATTCATCCCACTATCGTCCCCTAATCCAGCACTCTGCCGTCTCTCGAAATCGTAACGACCTGCCATGGGATGAACTTGCCGCTGGCCTGCAGTGCGATTATTGATTATCTTTCTGAGCATTTTTCTCTGTCCTTTTCTTTTCGCTTCGATCAGCAGCCAGTCGGATCAATCAAAGGCTACATTTTCGTATACTTTGTATTTTCCCTGTGCGCGCAGTTTGCGTGTAGGTTCACTCTGGAAAGACCCCTCGACGATATTCTCGAAGCCCTTCTTCTGAATGATTTCCTTCATATAGTCAACATTCGGGCATCTGTCATGATGCTTGTTGTCAGTTACAACGCAGCTGGCAAGATGAACTGCAACTTCTGATTTTTTGATGTCCGTTCCCATACGCATCTTCTTTGCGAAATGCTCCAGATATCCCGCCACGCGTGTTCCGCAGCAGCCTCCGCAGGTCATAGTCAGAAACTTCGTATCCGCAGGATATCCCTCAAATGCGGCGCCTCTTTCGAAAAAACAATTCGAGCATGAAAAGCCTGAACATCTTTCTCTGGAATGCTCACACTGAATGACAACTACGTACTTGATTAAATCCTTATTCATAACAGTCCTCCTTTTTTTCTCTTGACCCAATATGATACGGCAATGCTACGAACAGAATCGCTCCAATCATATTGCCTAACGTTACAGCGACCAGATTGAACCAGTATCCTCCCATAGTGATCGCTTCGTTCCCGCCGTTATCGATGAGCGCGAGGGTCAGCAATGTCATGTTGGCTACGCTGTGCTCAAAACCCGTAGCAAAGAACGCAAGCAGGCACCAGAACACCATAATCAGCTTTCCAGCGTCTGATTTCGCTCGGAAACCGCACCATACAGCCAGACATACCAAAGTATTACACAACGCACCTCTTGCAAGAAGCGGTATGAAGCCTGCCGTCATCTTTGCTGCCGCAGTGGTTGTCATTGCTGTCAGCGTCGCATCACTGTAGAGCCCTGTCAGGCTGAATACAATTGCCAGCAATACTGATCCCACCAGATTTCCGATCCAGCAGACTCCCCACAGTTTTAGCGTGTCCGTAATCGTTACTGTCTTGCGAAGTACGCCTGCAGTCATTACCATATTATTTCCGGTAAACAATTCTGCTCCTGCAATCACCACAAGACTCAGCGCAACGCCGAAGCAGCAGCCCATCACAAGCTTGGTATACGGTGCTCCGTCAAGCGCTCCGCTTAATGTAAATACAAGAAGGATACCAAACCCGATGTATGCTCCCGCCAGCACCGACAGCAAAAAATAGCCAGCCGGATTCTTCTTCAGAAGAGTTGCTTTTGCGACAGCCCCTTTGGAAGCCGCCGTGAATTCTTCATTAAACATATCAAGATCCTTTCTGTCAGTTTCTGACTACTCTTCTCTTTCTGAGAAGCGGAACATCGACTGTCTCAGCTCATTGCTCTGATCATAACGTTTGCCGCCCCAATAGATGCGGCCCTGGATCTCGCATTCCGGATTCGGAGTGACATCCTTCATGATATACTTCAGGAATTCTTCAAAACCGGTACGGTCTACGATGTATCCGATATGCTCTTTGCTTTCGACAGCAGCTCTGTCCATGTATTCATCCAGATATGCATAAACGTTGCAGATGACCTTTTTGATGGTGTCGTGATCTGCCCACTTCATGAAGTCTTCTGCAAGGCGCGGATTCTTCTTCCCGGTACGCCCGAGAAGAACCATGCGGAAGTAGTCTTCCTCGCTTCTTGTCCAGGCACGTGTCGGACAATAGATCACGCATACTCCGCAGCCGACACACTTGTTCGTGTCACGTTCTATCTTCCCATTGACGATCTCCAGCGCTCCGACTGATCTTTTCTTGCAGTACTTCACGCATTGCTCACAGCCGATGCAGCGATCCTTATCATACTGTGGCTCAGTCTGGCCAAGAATGCCGAAATCATTGAGACGTACGTGGGCGCAGTCATTGGAACAGCCTGTGAAGGCGATCTTAACGTGATGGTCGTTCGGGAAAATCGCCTTGTCGATCTCCTGCGCAAACTTCTTCGTATCGTAGCAGCCGAACGGGCAGAGTTGTTTGCCTGGACAGGCCACGACATTACGTGTTCCGGAAGCAGGATATCCGCCGTTGTACTCCTCCTGATTGACGTTTCTGTTCTCAATAATCAGCTGAAGTGCCTTGTTGACTTCTTCCAGATCAGCCAGGTCGATTCCCGGAATCTCAAATCCCTGTCGATTGGTGATGTTTACCATGCCCTTGCCGTATTTCCTTGCGATATCGACGACGCGCTGCAGCGAATCCACGTCGATCTCTCCGCCCGGACAGCGCACACGGGAAGCAGTCTCGCCCCTGACCTTGGACTGACGGAAGGCATTCTTCTTCAGTTTTTTCACATTGATATCAAGTGTCATTTCTTTCACTCCTTTCCGTTATCCTAGTCGATCATGTTTTTGCTTTCGGTATAATTGAAAACCGGTCCGTCGAGGCAGACATACTTCTCGCCGATGCGACAGTGTCCGCACTTGCCGAGTCCGCAGCACATCTTGCGCTCCTGGGAAACCCAGATATTCTCTTCTTTGAAGCCTTTCTCGAGCAGACCCTGCACTGCATATTTCATCATGATCGGCGGTCCGACCACAACGGCCTTTGCTTTTGCAGCATCGCGCAGAGGCAGATCAGGTATGAATGCGGTAACCAGCCCGGTCTTACCTTCGTATCCCTCCGGTGCGCCGTCGACGGTGAGGATCAAATCCAGCTTTTCGTTCCAACGTGCCAGGTCATCCCGAAAGAGCATGTCGTCCGGGCTCTTGAATCCTACGATGACATGCTTATCTTTTGGTTCTGCTGTGTCCGTCAGTGCGTCGATGACGCCGCGGACCGGAGACACGCCGGTGCCACCAGCCACGACAACGACTTCGCCCTCTTCGTAGAGTGACGTATCGAATCCGTTGCCGTACGGTCCGCGCATAAGCAGACTGTCGCCGACGTAGCGTTCAAACACTTCGTTCGTGACGCGGCCTACACGGCGAATCGTCAGGTCTACAAAATCTTCGCCGATGCCGCTGACAGAAATCGGCGCCTCCCCGTACTTCGGAATGGAGACTTCGAAAAACTGTCCCGGTTTCACATCGCCTGCGAATTCCATTCGAAAGGTGTATTCTTTATCCGTATGTTTGATCACTTCCTTGATCTTTGATGGGAACGGAATGTATGGATTCTTATTTGTCATCGCCAGCCTCCTTCCCTGCTGCATCCGCAACCTTGTTGATAATATTCGAGAATGAAATGTACTCCGGACATACCATGTCGCAGCGGCCGCAGCCCACGCACATGTCGTAGCCCGTGCGCGCCCGGAAGTCGTGAATCTTGTGGAGCACTTTGAAACGCATGCGCTCTCCGTTGGTCTTTCGGTACTGTCCGCCGCCGGCTACATCCGTGTAGCCGTCGATCATGCAGGATCCGCCGACTCTGCGGCGCTCACCCACTTTGCCGTTGTCCGTGTAGAACACATCCTGCATGGTGTAGCAGGTGCAGGTCGGGCACACGATGGTGCACCGGCCACAGTTCACGCAGCGCTTCGTGTATTCATCCCACAGTTCATCACTGTAGATGCTGAGAGGAATGTCTTCCGGAACGGTCACAGCTTTTTGATTCTCCGTCACACACCACGGCTCCACATCCGCTTCCGTGCCTCCTGCTTTTGCAAAAGCTTCCGCAAAGGCAGGATCCGGCGTATCGCAGCGGAACATGCCATCGCTCTCATCGACGGAGAACACATAGCCATCCTTCGTCTGGTTGGTCCCCATATCCACGCAGAAACAGTCATCAAAGCTTTTGCTGCATCCAATCAGAGCGAACTTCACAAGATCTCTGCGTCTTCTGTAGAACCAGTCTTCTTCGCTGCCGTTCTCCAGATACATGTGATCCAGTCGTTTCACTGCGTGCATATCACAGCTGCGCAGGAATACGATGACCGGACGCTCATCGATGTCCGCTTCCTTCACCTGGTTCTCTGTAAAGAAGAACAGAGTCTCTGACAAAGGCAGCATGAATTCCTTGAACGCGTAGTCCGATTCGACTGTCAGCTCGATTTCTGAAGCATCGCTGACAAAATCGTACCGGACCAAGTCCACATCCTTGAATCTGCCCTCTCCTTTCTTGCACACCGGCGCGAAGATCCGGTATGTTTTTCCCAGCTGCCGCATCGCTTCACCGAACTGGTCTTTGCTTAATAGATATCCCACAGTTGCCTCCTTCCTCCTGATTCCGTTATTTGCCAGTTTCATTGTATCAGAAGCCATAGAAAAAAACGTTGCGTACGCAACGTGTGCGACTTATACTGAAGGCGGGAGGCAATGGATATGGATCATCAAATCGAGAAATACATGAAAAATCCGCTGTTCGAAAACATCGCAGCGGATCATCTGCAGGCCATGCTGGGCTGCCTGCACAGTTATACAAGAAACTATAAAAAAGGCGAAGTCATCATCATGGAGAAGGACTCCATCCGGTACGTGGGCATCGTGCTTTCCGGAACGGTCCATATGATGAAAGAAGACATCTGGGGACGTCAGACTTTGCTGACATATATCTCAGAGAACGAGGTCTTTGGGGAGACTTTTGCCGTGCAGAAAAATCCCGATTCCTATGTAACTTTTATTGCAGGGACAGATACTTCTATCCTCTTCGTCGCCGCCTGGAACGTCATTCACTGCTGCCCATCCCAGTGCGCCTTCCATGAGCAGCTGACCAGAAATATGTTCGACATTCTGGGTCAGCGCAGTATCCGTCTGATGGAGCGAATCGAGATCTCCTCCAAGCCTTCTCTGCGCGAAAAGATACTGGCATACCTGTCGATGCAGGCGCAAAAGCAGGACAGCCGCTACATCACGCTCCCGTTGGGGCGCATCGAACTGGCCAATTACATCGGCGCCAACCGCAGCGCCCTGACCCGCGAGCTCGCCTCCATGCGCGAAGACGGACTCATCGATTACGATAAAAACACCTTCCGGATTCTGGAGTAGCAGGAACGTCAAACGTTTATCCAAAAAACTATCACGATTGATACTGTCACGGTTAAAATCGTGATACATTTTGGGGTCGTATATTCCTTATTATTTAAACAGCTTCGCCAGTGTTTCGCTGTTTTCTTCCATTACCTTAAGTACGTATTTATCCCAATGTCTGGCATCCTCTGCAGAATCGCCGAAGACGTAGTCTTCCTGCCCATAGTCTATAACGTCAAACCCCGGGGTGGATTTTGCGGCGCCTGCCGTTCTGTAGGAAGCCGCATCGGCAAGTGAGAAGCTGACTTCCCCGTCGTCATAGCTTACCCAGTCGGAGATATCGGTACCCGTTGCTTCAGTGGCATCGCCATTGGCTGCCTGAGTGGAAGAAGCAGCCTTCTCCACGTTGACAGCGCCATCGACATATTTGCCGTACATCATGTCCACATACAAAGGCAAGGAATCCCCAAGGATCTCGGACGGAACATGACCACCGTCCCA
>JBGUKV010000186.1:0-5932 GCA_045114655.1 Candidatus Allocopromorpha sp.
AGGAGTCGTTCATGGAGCCTGCGGCTTCGCTGGATGATATTCTCGATCAGGAAAGGGAAACCTTCCAGCAGATGCTCTTTCGTATCATCGACCGCAAAGGCATGTCGGACCCGGAGGTCTACAAGAAGGCCAACCTTGACCGGAAACTGTTCTCGAAGATCCGCAGCAATGAGCACTACGTTCCGTCCAAACGGACGGCGCTTGCTTTTGCAGTGGCGCTGGAGCTGAATCTGGATGAAACGGCGGATCTGCTTCGCAGCGCGGGGCTGGCTCTGTCGCCAAGCAGCCGATTCGACCTGATCGTCGGCTACTGCATCAGCCATAAGATATACGATATTATCGAAATCAACACCTATCTGTTCGACTACGACGAGCCGCTGCTGGCAGGCTGAGTCGCCCGCTTGTGCTACTTGCCTTTGACGCTTGTTTGTGCCGGTTTTGCAATGTCGCCTGCCATGCGACCAATTGCCTTTGCATCTCTGTTATCCTGTTACCGTAAGATACAGAAACGGAACCAAAAGGAGACAGAGATTATGAAGAAGAATGAGAACAAAAGCGGCATCATGGAAGTTGTATTCATCCTGGACAGGAGCGGATCAATGAGTGGTCTGGAGGCCGATACCATCGGGGGATTCAATTCCATGCTCCAAAAGCAGAAGAAGGAGTCGGACAATGTGATCTGGTCGACCGTGCTGTTCGACGATCGCCATGAAGTGATCCACAACAGAGTGCCCATCGAGAAGGTCAAGCCTCTGACAGAGGACGATTACTATGTCAGAGGCTGCACAGCCCTGTTGGACGCCATCGGCAGAGCAGTCCACCACATCGGGATGTGCCACAAGTACCTGCGGGTGGAGGATGTACCGGAAAAGACCCTGTTCATCATCACCACGGACGGCATGGAGAACGCCAGCAGAGAGTATTCCTACCGCAAAGTCAAGGAAATGATCGAGTTCGAAAAAGACCAGTACGGATGGGAATTCATGTTCCTGGGCGCCAACATCGACGCCGTCGGCGTCGCATCGCGCATGGGAATCAGCGAGAGCAGGACGTCCTGCTACATCAACGACGGCGAGGGAATCAGCAAGAACTACGCCTCATTCAGCAGAGTCATGGCGAAGATGTCCCGCATGGAGGCCTTTGACGAAGCCGATCTGGACGAGGTCAGGGAAGACTACAGAAGGAGAAGCAGGAAAGCAAGACACAGGACAACACACAGGTAATGAAAAGGGAGGGGATAGTATGTTAGGAGCAGTTTTAGGAGACATTATCGGAAGCCCGTATGAACGGTACAATCATAAGTCAAAGGATTTCAGGCTGTTTCGCCTGAAATCCAGATGCACGGATGACTCGGTCATGACGATCGCCGTGGCGGAGGCCCTGGTCGCGGCCAAGGAGCAGGCTTGTCTGGATGACGAGGCTGCGGTCAAGGACCTGCTCATCGATGCGATGCATAAGTGGGGCAATAAGTATCCCCATGCAGGATACGGAGGGCGGTTCCGCGCCTGGCTGCACTACGAGGAGCGGGAGCCATACAACAGCTGGGGCAACGGCTCGGCAATGCGTGTGTCGCCGGCCGGCTGGATAGGAAAAGACATGGATGAGGTGCGGCGGCTGGCACGCTGGTCGGCGGAGGTGACCCACAACCATCCGGAAGGCGTTAAAGGTGCGGAAGCAGTTGCCTCCGCGATCTATCTGGCGCGGAACGGCAAAACCAAGGAAGAAATCAAAGAGTACATCGAGAAGGAATTCGAGTACGATCTGGATCGGACCTGCGATGAGATCAGACCGGTCTATACATTCGATGTGTCCTGTCAGGGCAGTGTGCCGGAATCCATCATCGCGTTCCTGGACGGGGAGGATTTCGAAGATACCGTCAGAAACGCCGTCTCCATCGGAGGCGACAGCGATACGATCGCGGCCATGGCCGGCTCCATCGCGGAAGCGTTCTTCGGGATTCCGGAGCCGCTGCAGGAGAAGGGGCAGAATTATCTAGACGAGGAGATGCAGGGCGTGTACGCCGCTTTCAAGGAGCAGATTTAATGGCCTACAGCGAGCTGATCAAAGACTTCAATAAAATTCGGGACTACATGCGCCAGTTCTACGTCTACGGATTCAAAACACGGGACGAGTATGACGCGAAAAGCGCCCGCAGCTACGACAACGAGCGCAGACGCATCGAGAGCTGGCTCGGTGACTACATGTCTTTCCGGCAGGAACCTGCCGGAAAGGTCTCTTTTATTGCAGTCGACAGCGCAGACATTGCGGCAAATCCGCTCTACGAAGCGTTCAAGGCCAAAAGCTTCACAGCGAACGATATCATATTGAATTTTTTCATTCTGGATATCCTGCAGCCGGACGTGCAGATGAGCGTTGCCGAGATCACGGAGATCATCGACGAGGAGTACACGTACTTGTTCGAGGAACCGCGGCTGTTTGATGAAGCGACGGTCCGCAACAAGCTCCGCGAATATGCAAAAGCAGGAATCCTGGTCACGGAAAAGGATGGGAGGCGTCTGCTGTACGGCCGGTCTGTAGACACAGTCGATCTGGACGTCTGGAAGGAAGCCATCGCGTTTTTCTCGGAAGTAGACCCAGTCGGCGTCATCGGATCCTTTCTGCTGGATAAGATGCCGGAACAGCCGGATTTGTTCACATATAAACATCATTACATCCTGCACGCGCTGGAAAGCGACATCATCTGCACGCTGCTTGACGCGATCACGGACGACTGCACGGTGCAGATCACATTCCGCGACAAAAGCAGTTTGGTGATCATCCCGTTCCTGATCGGCATGAGCACCGAAAACGGCCGCGGATATCTTCTCGGCTGTGAGGCCGGCAAGAAGCGTTTCCGCATGTTCCGCCTCGACCGGATCCAGAAAGCCATGAAAGGGGATTTTGCTCCGGAGAAGGCAGCGCTCGCGGATGCTGCCTCGGATTTCACGTTGCACCTGTGGAACGCGGCCACCGGATGGGGCACATCGACCGACCATCTCGAAATGACCCTCCGGATCGACCCGAAGGACATCCATATCCTGCGGCGGCTCGAACGGGAAGGCAAGCACGGCCGTGTCGAACCGTTGGGTGACGACCGGTACCGGTTTACGATCGATGTCTTTGAAGCGACGGAAATGATCCCGTGGATCCGCACATTCATCGGGCGGATCGAGAAACTGACCTGCGACAATCCGGCCGTGGAGCGTAGATTCTATGGGGATCTGGAGACGATGTACGAAATGTATGGGAACGGGGGAGGTGACGGCGATGCTGTTTAACGAGATCTACGGCAACTATTACAACGCAGTCGCCGAGATCCTCCGGCGCGCAGTCCGCGGCGATCTGACCCGGCAGGAAATCTACGAAATCGTAGAGCGCAAGGCTTTCGGCGAGAGTATCTTGAGCATTCCGGGCGCGCTGAGCAGCGGCGAGTGGCCTTTCCTGACTGCGGACATGGAAACACCCCTGCAGTATGAACCGCAGATGCCCCTCACCACATTGCAGAAACGGTGGCTGAAGGCTTTGCTTGGGGATCCCCGGATCAGGCTGCTTTGCGATGCGGCGGACATCGCTGAGGACGGTGCCGGGAGTAGTGCCTCGAGCGGTCTTGTGAGCGGTGCCGGGAGCGGTCTTGCTGCCGGTCTTGAGGATGTGGTGCCGCTCTACCGGCAGGACGCGATCGTCTATTTCGACCAGTATTCCGACGGCGACCCCTACGAGGACGAGCAGTATGTGGAGCATTTCCGCACCGTGATGCGCGGGCTGCGGGAGCACCGTAAACTCCGCATCCGGTTCACCAGCGCCAAAGGCAAGCATCGTGAATGGACCTGCGTTCCGATTCGGATGGACTATTCCCTCAAGGACGACAAGTTCCGTCTGATGATTGCCGGCAGGAACAGGGATATCATCAACATAGCCAGGATCACCGGGTGTGAACTGCTGGAAGAATTCGAGCCCGGCAGGGATGA
The DNA here is from genome assembly GCA_045114655.1 of Candidatus Allocopromorpha sp. Classification (GTDB taxonomy): domain Bacteria; phylum Bacillota; class Clostridia; order Peptostreptococcales; family Anaerovoracaceae; genus Lentihominibacter. The sequence goes on from JBGUKV010000186.1 coordinate 3,969, forward strand.
TTTTGCAGCAGCTCCGAAGAAGAAGCAGATCGTCATGGAACTGGTCGACGAACGGAACGCACTGGAGCGAGCCATGCTGCATTTCTCCCACTTGGAGAAGGAAACAGAGAAACTGGATGACAGGACCTACCGAATCACGCTCCGGTACAACACAGATGATGAAACGGAGATGCTGATCCGCGTCATCAGCTTCGGCCCGATGCTCAAAGTCCTCGGCCCGGAGATATTCATTGAAAGAATCAGAGAGAGACTGGAAATGCAGAAGCAGTTCGACTAAAGCCAAACGCGGACCGACCGGCCCGCGTTTGTTTTATTGCTGCGTGTTTGTGTCGCAGATAGGGATGCTTACTTGTTGTGGTGATCCAGGAAGTACTGGTACGTGGACCGGTACAGACCGCGTTCAAAGAGGTTGTCGCTGTCTTCGTGGATGTCCTCGAATTCCTTCTGCAGGATGATGCCCACATAATTCTTCATCAGTCCGAAGTAGACCTGTACGGAACGCGGCACATCCATGCCCGGCCAAGCGTTGCAGCTGACCGTCACACGGCGGTTGGTGGAATCCACGACGGTGCCTTCGATCTCAGCATAACCCGGATCGTCCGGATAGATGACTGTGTGACCCGGCATGCCGGTGATCGTACCTTCCATGCCTTTGACGAGCGGCGGATCGACGATGAAGTCGTAGCGGTCCGCGCAGATGTCAAGCAGGACGGCATCTTCAGGCAAAAGCCCGATCTGCCGGTTTGTCATGACGTACTGTGTCTCATCCTTTCGCTGGGTGGCGTCCACGACCAGATGGCATTCCTTGATGATCTCATCGAACACTTCAGGGTGTCCTGTGATGGTCCGTGTGCAGATGATCGGCAGAATGCCTGTCTGCTCTTTGCCCAGGAACTCTCTGTCGCTCAGGATCTCCAGGGATCGGATGCAGTTCTGTCCGACGCCGCCGACGCCCATGACCAGCGCCTTGATTGGACCGCGCTCAGTAGAATAAAAATCAGGATAGACTTCCTTGAGTGTTTCGACGGCTTCCTGGCAGGCGTTGAACGCTGTCCCGAAGTAGTCGGCGAAGATCCTCAGACCATTGTCGTCAACAATGTGGTCCATCGCAAAGGTTCGGAGGCCTTTGCGCGCGATGATCTCACATACCTTCGGACGCGTCGCGTAGTGGAGCATTGTGAAGTATACGGATCCGTCCTTGAGCATTTCCAGATCTTCGGGCTCCGGATTCTTAAGGATCATCGTAATGTCTTTGCCGAAGGATTCTTCTCTGGAAACGAAGTGCACCTTGTCGGATGCCTTCAGGTAATCGTCCGCCGTATAGCCCAAACGCTCGCCGTATCCTTCTTCCAGATAAAACTCCACGCCATCATACCGATCCATGAACGCGAACAGATCCGGAATGAAATCCCTGCTGTCGCCATGGAAATTTCTGATCATCGGGAAACCAACTGTTTTCATCGTAACATCCTCCTGATTCGTGTCTTGTTTTTTTGTACTTTATCATTGTAACACAAAAGCAGGGGTTGTGGGGAAGACAATTCTCTTCACCGTGCCACCGTGAAGTAGTATAATATCACCAGAAAACAGAGTGAAATAACAGAATAGGGCCGCGCCGGCAGGGTCGGTCTCAGGAGAAACGAAATGGCGAACAAAAACGGCATGGGCGATCGAATTGGATACGATGAGCGAAAAGAGCACAACAAGGAGCGGGCGCGCAGGATGGTCCTGGTTCTTGGTATCGCCTGCGTGATCCTCATTTTGGCCATGATCGTGGAAGTGTATCTGTAACGAAAGGATACTTTGAATATGGAAAAGACAAAAACAGGGCAGGCATGGGTGTTTCATGAGGACGTGCTGACGGAAAAGATGCCGACGTGGGAAGCCCGGCGCATCGTCGCCCACGGACAGGATATGATGATGGTTGAGAATACGTTTTCAATAGGAGATACGGCGCCGGAGCA
>JBGUKV010000187.1:0-2126 GCA_045114655.1 Candidatus Allocopromorpha sp.
TGCCGATGTTCCTGGAGGCGTTGATCGCGTTTCTCTGAGAAGCATCCTCGGTCATGACCGGTGCGAGCGCGCCATAGGGGATGTTGACAAGTGTATAGAGCATGCCGGTAACGATGTAAGTTACAGCTGCCCAGGCCACGCCCGCGCCGGAACGGCCGTCAAAGGGATGTGTGAAGCACAGCACACTGGCGATTGCCAGAAGCGGCGAGCCGAATGCGATGTAAGGACGGAAGCGTCCCCATTTTGTATTGGTTCTCTCAGCGATCGCGCCCATCATGGGGTCGTTGACCGCGTCCCAGATACGGGCGGCCATCATGATCGCTGCTGCCGCTGCCGGCGCAAGTCCTACGATGTCAGTGTAGAAAACTGTGAGATAAGATCCGATAAAAGTCCAGACGAACTGGGATGCGAGATCGCCGCAGCTGTACAGGATGACGGCCGCCTGTGACGCCCTCTTTAAAGTAGTTTTTGTTTCCATTTTCATTTCCTCCTATAGAATTAACTCTCTCAGTCGACGTAGTTGTGAAGCATCTTCAGGTGCCTGGAGATCTGCTCGATGGCTCGGCCTGAGTTGTACTCCTCATACTCGGACACGATGTATCCGTCATAATCCGATCCCTGGATGATCTTCATGATGTCGTCATAGGGCATGGAAGCTTCCGTGAGATCTTCATACATGTAATAGAACTTGCCGTGCATGTGGATGCAGTAAGGAAGGATGTCCTTAAGGCCCTGCAGCTCAGCGTCCACGTTCTTCTTGAACTGCTGGAAGCCGTAAGCGTCGCGGAGGAAGTCGAAGACCGGTCTTGCCGCGCCTGCCTTCATGAGTCTCTCCTGCGCTTCCTCCTGGGAGATTCCGTCGTAGCGGAACTGTTTGGCCATCTCCATGTGCTCTAAAGAGGCGCCTGCCGCGATCGCGGTATCCCATGTCAGCTTGTTGGGTCTTACTGCGAAGCAGCCAAAATCCGGGATCAGGCCAAGATATTTGGATCCGCACTCTTTGATGACATCCAGGTAGCCCTGCGTCATAGGTGTGATCGGGGAATCCGGGTTGTGGATCTCGATGCCGACTTTTACGTCGTAAGCTTCACAGTAGGGAAGCAGTTTTTTGAAATTCTCGGGTCCGATCAGGTACTGTTCGCGGAGGATATGGCATCCCATCCTGTTCGCGTTCTTGATGTCCTGGACAGCCATGGCGACCATCTCGTCACCGGTCAGGTTTCTGTCAAAGCGAAGGCCTCTGTCGCAGTTTGCGCCGTAGCTGACGGGTTCGATGTCGTAGTAGCTGCACAGCGCCTTGAGATTGCCGAGGAACTTATCATCTACGATCGGGTAAGAGGGGATCATCTGTGTCGCTACGATCTCAATACCTTCTGCCCCCAGCTCCTTGGCTGTTCTGACGCAGTCCTCAAAAGTCATCTCGCCTTTGCAGTACTCGGTTGTAAATGAATAGAGCGTTACGCCTACTTTTGTCTTTCCCATATCTTCCTCCTTATCTGATCACGAGGACCTTTTCCCCGCTGCTGTCGATCGGCATGTACCTGTCTTCCGCGATTGCCATGTACGGTGACCGGAAATACATCGTGAACTCCACCTTGTGCTCGCCTTTGGTAAGTCCGCCGGGATAGAACACTCTGATCTGTGCGGGTTCTGTGATGTGCCAGAATTCGTTGACCAGACTGTGAAGCTGTGCAACTGCGTATTCCTGTCCTCTGAGGGTGAAATAGATGTTCTCTGTCGGGATCTCTTCCCCGTCGATCTTTACGCCCATCTCGTCGATCGTGGAGACGAAATGCCCTCTGTAGTAACTGAGCCGAACATCGAACTTGAATCCGGTCTTCTTGCCGTTTATGAAGATGTTCTCCAGCGAGTCATCGCAGATGACATCCACAAAGTTGAGCCTTAGTGCAAACATTTTTGCCATTTTGTCTTTGTCCTCCTTTTCCTGAATCCTTCCACTTGCGGGTTTACATTGAATCTGTCCTTACTGACTGATGCCGTTCTTTTTTCGTTTCTTGTTGAAATAAGCATAAAAAAAACGGCTCAATCACAAAACTTGTGGGATTTAGGGTTCCGGACATAGTCCCGTCGGCTCATGTCAAATAGCTTCAGGAAGAAGTATTCGT
>JBGUKV010000188.1:0-2836 GCA_045114655.1 Candidatus Allocopromorpha sp.
AACAGCAAGGGACTGATCGAAGGGATCCGCAGTGTCAGCCAGATCCTTCTGGAGGATGGATCCTATATCGTGGCAGGAGAGAAGGCGGATCAGTTTCCGGCCATCTCTTTTCCACTTGCGGGTGCAGTATTAGGAAATGAATCTGAAGACGGCCAGGAAGGCAGGGGACAGCAAACATGAGGAAGCTGACGATAGACAAAGACTTTTATAATCTGACGGTCCCGATCACAGAGGAAGAAAAGGAACAGCTGGAGAAAAGCATCCTGCAAAACGGCTGTATCGAGCCCATCATCACATGGGATGGGATGATCATTGACGGGCACAAAAGATATCTGATCTGCAGAACGGAAGAAATAGAATTCAGGACTGAGGAAGTAGAGTTTCCTTCACGGGAAAAGGCAATGGCCTGGGTTTGCAGGAGACGGATCGGAAGTCTTAGACCCGGAACACCGATCTATAGGTATCTATATGGCAAGTGGTTCGCCTTCCTGAAAGGCGAATACCGGGCACTGATCGAGCGGGGAGTGATCGATTCTCCGGAAGCTCCGGACGGGAGAGTCAGGATCTCCAAGGTCATCGCTAAGGATCTGGGCATCAGTTACGGGCAGGTGGAGTCATACTGCGGATATGCCAGTAACATGGATAAGATCGCCCGCAGCGATCATGAATTCTTTCAGGCGATTCTGGAAAGGCAGGTCAAGCTCACTTTGAAGGAGATCAGCAGTTTAGCGCGTGGCGACCGGAGATTGAAGCGCATCGTCAGGGAAAAGCTGAATCCGGCGTTGGAGCCGGAGACGAAGTCCCGCAGAGGAAGACCAAGGAAAACGGATAAAAATGAAGGAGCTGCCCTGCAGACAAAAATCAAGGAAATGCCTGCCTTTGATCCTGACATGGAGATCCGGGGACTTGCTTTGACGATCCCGACCTGGATGGCCGCCATCGCCAGGGCGGAAAAGAAAACAGATATGGAAATTGCGTCGGCCCATGCCAAAAGGCAGCTGGCTCACAGCCTGATGCAGCTTGAGAAGCAGATTCACAAAACACTGGAGGCTATAGGATGTACGGAGAAGGAATTCTGACAGAACAACAATTGAAATGTGTGCCGGACGTATCGTTCGAGCTGATACCGATCAAAAATCTGGTGTCCAATCAGGATTATCAGAGGATGCTATCGGAGAGCCATATCAAAAATGCTCTGGCGGAATTTGATGTATATCAGATCAATCCGGTCAAAGTCAGCAGGCGCGACGGGGTGAATTATGTTTTTGATGGCCAGCACACGATCGAGATCGTTGCGGCAGAGTCCGGATCCAGAGATACGCCGGTTTGGTGTATGATTTATGATGATCTGAAGTATACGGAGGAAGCCCACATATTCGCCGATCAGCAGAAAAATGTCAAGAAGCTCACGCCTTATGAGACTTTCGCTGCGCACATCGAAGCCGGAGATCCCAAGCAGATGATGATAAAGACGATCGTGGAGTCATATGATCTGAAGATTGCCCGTAATCAGAATCCGGGTTGCATCAATGCTGTTACAGCGATGGAACGCATCTATGACAAATACGGAAGAGATATACTGGATAATACGATCCGCCTTGCGATCGCTACATGGGAAGGAGAAAAGAATTCCCTTTCCGGGAGCATGCTCCACGGGATTGCGAAGATCCTTGTGACATATGGAGATGCCATCAATGAAGACGTGTTCCAGGACAAGGTAGGACAGATCTCAGTCAAGCAGATCATGCGTACAGCCAAGGAACGCCGTCCCGGGCATCTGGGGTTCTCCGAAGCCATGATGCTGGCCTATAACAGCAAAAACAAGCACAGATTGTCCATGAGGAAGCTGTATGGAAAGAAAGCTGGAAATTACGAACCGGATGAAGACGATGGAATTGAATAAGCTCACGGCAGAGGAGTTCTGGGCTTTACGGATCCGTCCATCTTTACATTCTTTTAAGAAGTCGAAGCATGTACTATACTGATGGGGAAAGATGGGAGGAAAAGAGTATGATCTATTTCACCGCAGACCTGCATCTGGGGCACAGAGCAGTCATCCATATGCAGAACCGGCCTTTTGAAGATGTGGACGAGATGAACCGGACGATTATCAGCAATTACAATGCCATCGTTGGTCCTGATGATACCGTATATCTGCTTGGCGATCTCTGCCATCACCTGAAGATAGAAGAGGCAAACGAGCTCATTTCAAAGCTGCGGGGCAAGAAGATCCTGATCAGGGGAAATCACGACAAGAACTATGATGCATCCCTGTTTGAGGAGGTCACTGATTTCAAAACGATTTCCGCAAGCGGGATATATATCGCCATGATGCATTATCCCATGCTGTCCTGGCCGAAGAGCCATCACAGCAGTCTGCAGCTTCACGGACATGTGCACGGAAGGCGGGAAAACAACGAAGCAAATCGCGATGCTAGGATTCTGCGTTATGATGTGGGTGTGGAGGCCAACGACTATTGTCCGGTGTCGATTCATCAGATACAGATGTTTTTTGGAATATGATGAAGGGAATCAAAATGATTTATGTCACAGGAGATACACACCGGGAGTTCAGTCGTTTCAGCGTCCTGGATCTGACGGAGGAGGATCTGATCATCGTGCTTGGCGATGTCGGGATCAACTATTATCTGGACAGCAGTGATGATCGGGTCAAGAAGAAGCTGAGCAAATATCCGTGCAGCTTCTTTTTCATAAGGGGCAACCACGAGGAGCGCCCGGAGAATATCGAAGGATACGAACTGAAACAGATGGATGGGATCGTGTGCGGCCCAGCCTTTGTGCAAAGGAAATACCCGAAGCTCATGTTCGCGACAGA
>JBGUKV010000189.1:0-2355 GCA_045114655.1 Candidatus Allocopromorpha sp.
AGTATTCGCTGTCGCTGAGCAACGGCAGGAACGCGTTCGTGGATTATGTGGTTGAGACGAGTACGGGATCCTACGCAATCGAGGAGAATGGCGTTCATTATCATCATCCGCAGCTGATCAGGTTGGAGGCATATAAGCGGCAGCTGGAGAAGCAGAATACTTTGAGCCTGATGGGATTTAAGACATTCAGGTTTTCGTTTGAAAATCTTCGGTTCAAGGACCAGGCGATTGACAGTATCAGGACATACCTGGGGCCGAAGAATGCGTTCCGCAATGCGCATTTTATCAAAGGGACGAGGCCGTTCGCGCTGTACACGCATCAGGAGACTTTTCTGCAGGAGATGCGCGAAGCGCGGGAGCGCGGGATCAACACGTCTTTGGTCGTGGAGCCCACAGGGACCGGAAAATCGCAGATTGCGATAGAAGATATCGACCAGCTTTACAAGGAAGGCAAAATAGAGCGCGTCCTCGTAATGGTGCCTTCCACAATGATCAAAGCAGACTGGGAGAGCAGGCTTGCGCCTTTTGACGGCAAGCTTGACATCACGATTGAGCTGTACAACCGCTCCTATTTGAGGAGGAACAGTACGGCGGCGGACTATTTTGACTACTTGCTCTTTGATGAGGCTCAGCATGCGCAGGCAGCCAACTGTGCCAAAACATTGCAGTACTTCACACCCAAGTACCTGGTGGGACTGACTGCGACGCCGGAGCGGCTGGACCAGAAAAAGCTGGAGGATATTTTCGGCCACTACAAAACAAATCTGACACTGCGGGAAGCAATCGACAAAGATGTTATCACGAATATCCGGTGCTACCGGCTGCTCTCCAATGTGGATCTGTCCGTAGTCCGCTATAACGGCAAGGACTACAACTATGCGGACCTCGAAAAGACGCTGGTCGTGGAGTCGAGAAATGAGCTGATCGTCCGGACGCTGCAGAAGTACTTCTATCCGAGGGAGGGCTTCTTCAAGCAGGGAATCGTTTTCTGCGTCAATGTGAGCCACGCAAAAAAGCTGGAGAAAATGATGACGGCAGCGGGCTTCGCCGCGCGCGCAGTGTACGGCGGGAACAAGCATAACGAGGAGATCTTCGAACAGTATGGAGAAAAGAAGATCCAGTTCCTGCTCTCGTGCCAGTTGATCTCCGAAGGGTGGGATTCGCCACAGACGGAAGTGGTCGTCATGGCAAGGCCGACATTGTCCAAAGTCCTGTACACGCAGCAGATGGGGCGAGGCGTTCGCAAATACCCCGGCAAAGAATGCCTTTATGTCATCGACGTTGTCGACAATTATGAAGGCAAGCTGACGCCAATGTGCTTCAACGCCATTATCGGAATACCGCAGTATTCTGATTTCATGGGCGTGAAGAATAATGACCATGATTACCTGAGCATTCTTGGATTGCATGAGTCTGAGATCGCGATGCAGGAGATCGATATTTTCACCTTCGAGGAGAAATACAAAGACTACCTGTCTCCGGAGCAGGCGGCGAGAGAGTTATTCATTGGTACAGCTACGCTGATGAACTGGTATCGCAAAGATGTTGGGATCAGTTCCCTTCAGCTGCCGATCGGCTCGAGAATGGTGCCTTATTTCTCACCCGCTGATGTTGAAGCAATCCGGACTTCTCACAATCTCGGACATCATGACGATTCTACAATATTACATGATTTCGAGGCATTTATAGACGAAAATACTCTTACCTTCTCATTCAAACTGATCTTCATGCTCAGTATGTTGCGATTGGCGGATAAAGAAGGGGAGGTCAATATTGACTCGCTGATCGAAGAATACCGTCGGTTCTACATCGAGCGGCTTGAGCGGGGACTGCCGGTCGACCGTCCTAACTGTGCGTATAATCGTGAGTTTCTGGACGATCTGGTGAAGGTCAAGCGGTCAATACTGTCGAATCCGTTTGAGAAGTTTGAGCGCAAGCGGTTTGTGTACTACTCCAAGGATCTGAATATTCTGTCGTTCCATCCGGCGCTGTGGGAGCAGATGAGCCAGGAGACCTAGGATGAGATCAGGGTTAAGGAGAGGGTGTTCCTGGAGAAGTATTATGAGAAGTTGGGGGGATTGTGAGAGACGATAAATCGGACGATGTAGGTCGGGATTTGGTATAATTGAAGATGGAGTTGAATAACTGAGCGTAGAGTGTGTTTTCTTTATTTTGGCTTTACGCCGGTCCGCTATCAGTAGCAGAATCGATATTTTGGCCAAAGAGGAGCACCCCAATGGCATCAACTAAAGCATATCTGGATTTCATATTAGATCAGCTTTCCGGGCTCGATGAGATCACCTATCGCGCAATGATGGGGGAATACATTATTTACTATCGGGGCAGGATTGTCGG
>JBGUKV010000190.1:0-8509 GCA_045114655.1 Candidatus Allocopromorpha sp.
GGCGAATCCGGCAGCGTCAGCCAAAGTGCTGCGCAGCCTCTTCTGATCGGCGGCGGAGCGGGCGTCCCGCCCATGTTCGGCCTTTGCAGAAAGCTGGTGGAGACTGGCGTTCAGCCGAAAGTGATACTTGGATTCCGGAGCGCTGCAGACGTGTTCTACCGGAACGAATTTGAGACGCTCGGCGCAGAAGTGATCCTCACGACAGAGGACGGAAGTGCCGGAATCAAAGGCTTTGTGACAGACGCCATGAACGGCATCTGCTATGACAGTCTGTTCGCATGCGGACCGGAAGCCATGCTGCAGGCGGTAGATGAGAAAGCGCCTGCGGGAATGCCGGGGCAGATGAGCTTCGAGCGGCGTATGGGATGCGGATTCGGCGCCTGCATGGGATGCTCCTGCAGGACGAAGTACGGAAGCAAACGCATCTGCGTGGAAGGCCCCGTCCTCGAAAGGAGTGAAATCGTATGGTAAGAGAAACAAATACGGCAGTCACGCTCTGCGGCATCGAGATGACGAACCCCGTCATGGCGGCCAGCGGGACCTTCGGATACGGCAGGGAATTCGCCGCGCTGTACGACATCGACCTGCTGGGGAGCTTTTCCTTCAAAGGAACGACACCGAAGCCGCGGTTCGGCAACGAAACACCGCGGATCGCCGAATGCACAGAAGGGATGCTGAACAGCGTCGGGCTGCAGAATCCCGGGGTGGATGCAGTCATATCAGAAGAACTGCCGGCACTCGCGGAGGTCTTCCATAAACCAGTCATGGCAAACGTATGCGGCGGCTGTCCGGAAGACTATGCGGAAGTGACAGAAAAACTGGAAATCGCCGATGCGCAGAATGAAGCGCAGAGACGGCCGCAGATCGGCTGGATCGAGGTGAACATTTCCTGCCCGAACGTCAAAAGCGGGGGGATGGCATTCGGAACCGATCCGAAGGCAGCGGCTTCCGTGATCCGCGCGGTACGGCAGAAAACGAAGAAACCAGTTATCGCGAAACTGTCTCCGAATGTAACAGATATTACAGAGATCGGCCGGGCATGCGAAGCGGCGGGTGCTGACGGACTGACCGCAATCAACACGCTGCTGGGCATGCGGATCGATCTAAAGAGCAGACGGCCGGTGCTGGCAAATACGATGGGCGGATTTTCGGGACCGGCAGTGTTCCCGGTGGCGCTTAGGGCCGTCTACCAGCTATGCCGTGCAGTCGATATCCCGGTCATCGGATGCGGCGGGATCGCGTCAGCCGAAAATGTGCTGGAGATGATGATGGCAGGAGCAGCGGCTGTGCAGGTAGGAAGCGCCAATCTTGTCGATCCGTACGCCTGCAAGAGCATCATCGAAGAGCTTCCGCGAGTAATGAAACAGTATGGAATCAAAGCACTGCAGGAACTGACCGCCCAGGCGCAGGTCCGCTGAACACAGAATAAAGGAGAAAGAAATGGGAAAAGATGTGATCATCGCCTGCGACTTCAGCAGCGGGCACGAGACAATAGAGTTTCTGGAACGGTTCGGGGAGGAAAGACCTTATGTGAAAATCGGCATGGAACTGTTCTACGCGGAGGGACCGGACATCGTACGTCAGTTGAAGCAGAGAGGACACAAGGTGTTCCTCGATCTGAAGCTCCATGATATCCCGAATACTGTCGGCAAAGCCATGCGTGTGCTTTCGGGGCTGGATGTCGATATGTGCAATGTGCACGCGGCTGGTACGAGACGGATGATGGAGGCAGCTCTTGAAGGTTTGACCAGACCGGACGGCAGCCGGCCGCTTCTGATCGCAGTCACGCAGCTGACGTCCACATCCCAGCAGCAGATGGAAGAGGATATCCTGATCAGCCGTCCGATGGAGGAAGTCGTTGCGATATACGGCCAGCGGGCGCAGGAAGCCGGTCTTGACGGCGTCGTCTGCTCGTCTTTGGAAGCGCCGGCAGTCCACGAAAAACTTGGAAACGGATTCCTGACGGTCACGCCGGGGGTGCGCCTGGCCGGTGACGCGGCAGGGGATCAGCAGAGAGTAACAACGCCTGCAAGGGCCAAAGAACTCGGCTCAGACTACATCGTTGTTGGCAGAAGCATTACAGCAGCAGAAAATCCCGCGGCGGCATACGATCGCTGCCGGCAGGAGTTCATCGGATAAAATTACAGAATCGAAAGAGAGGAACATTGTATGAGAAAAAAAGCAGCAGAATGCTTATTGAAAACAGAAGCCGTATTCTTCCGGCCGGATGACCCGTTCACCTGGGCCAGCGGCATCAAGAGCCCGATCTACTGTGACAACCGTCTGGTGCTCAGCGACCCGCAGGCACGGCAGACGATCGAAGAAGGGCTGATCGAATTGATCCGGACAGAATATCCTGATGCGGAAGCACTCCTCGGAACGGCGACGGCGGGCATTGCCCACGCGGCCATCGCGGCGCATGAGATGGGACTCCCGATGGGATATGTCCGGTCTTCGGCCAAAGACCACGGACGCGGCAGCAGGATCGAAGGCAGAGTTGTTCCGGGACAGAAGGTCGTTGTCGTTGAGGACCTGATCTCGACCGGCGGCAGTGTGATCAGCGCAGCAAAGGCACTCGAAGAGGCGGGAGCAGAAGTGCTCGGCGTCGTGTGCATTTTCTCATACAACTTAAGCAGGAGCCGGGAAGCCTTTGCAGAGGCGGGGTTGGAATACCATAGCCTGACGGATTTCGACGCGGCCTGCGAGGCGGCAGCGGAAACAGGATATATCGACAGGTCTGACATAGACCAGTTAATGGCGTTTAGAAATAGTTTGTAAATAGAAGGAGGAAGAGAATTGAGACATTTGATTGACATCATGGATCTGTCCATTGAAGAACTGGACGAGATGATCGCTGTAGCGAAGGACATCATCGCTGATCCGCAGGCGTACAGCCACAAGTGCGCCGGCAAAAAACTGGCGACGCTGTTCTTCGAACCATCGACCAGAACGAGGCTCAGCTTTGAAGCGGCCATGTATGAACTGGGAGGCGTCGTGCTGGGATTTTCGGAGGCGAACAGCTCCTCTGCGGCCAAGGGCGAGAGCGTTTCCGACACGATCAGGACTGTCGGATGCTATGCGGACATCATCGCCATGCGGCATCCGAAGGAAGGCGCGCCGGTTGCAGGAATCCGCAGATCGACCGTGCCGGTGATCAACGCCGGAGACGGTGGTCACAATCATCCGACCCAGACGCTGACAGACCTTCTGACCATCAGCCGTGAGAAGAACAGACTGGACGGCCTGACGATCGGCCTTTGCGGCGACCTGAAGTTCGGGCGTACAGTCCACTCGCTGATCAACGCCATGTCACGTTACCCGAATAACAAGTTCATCCTCATATCACCGGAGGAACTTCGGATTCCGGAATACCTCAAATACGAAACCATGATCAAGAAGAATCTGGAGTTCGTTGAAACGGACGATCTGGAGGCCGCCATGCCGCAGCTGGACATCCTCTACATGACACGCGTACAGAGAGAGCGCTTCTTCAATGAGCAGGACTACCTCAGACTGAAAGACAGCTATATCCTCACACCGGACAAGCTGGAAAACGCGAAGGAGACCCTGAGCATCCTGCATCCGCTGCCGCGCGTCAATGAGATCTCCGTTGCAGTGGACGATGATCCACGCGCGAAATATTTCGAACAGGTACTGAACGGCAAATACATCAGAATGGCACTGATTCTGAAACTACTGGAGGTGGCGTAAATGATCATAGGTAAAATCGAAGATGGAATCGTCCTGGACCACATCAAGGCAGGACAGGGAATGAGACTGTATAATATCCTGGGGCTGGACAAACTGGAGTGCGAAGTCGCTCTGATCCAGAACGCGCCAAGTCAGAAACACGGCCGAAAGGATATCCTCAAGATCGACAAGCTGATCGATCTGAACATTGACGCCGTCGGCTTCGTCGACCCGGGCATCACGGTCAACATCATCGAGGGCGGCAAACTGGCGAAACGCAAGCATCTGGAACTGCCGACAGAAATCGTGGATGTGATCAAGTGCAAGAATCCCCGCTGCATCACAACCATCGAGCAGGAGCTGCCGCAGGTCTTCCGCCTGACGGACGCTGTAAACAAAGTCTACAGATGCAAATACTGTGAGAGCAAGGCGAAATAATAGTCCAAATAAATGCTATATTCCGCGGTGTGTCGTTCTCGACATACCGCGGTCTCTTATGTATAATTAAAATGCAGTAATGTGCGAATATACAGGAGGCAAATGTTATGAAACTTTACGAAAACGGTATTTATTTAGTAAATGGTACTGAGATCATTGAGGACAACGCTGAAGCGGCTGCGAAGCTGTCGGCAAAAGGCGTTGCTGCAGACAAGGCCGAGGCGGCGAAGGGCACGATGGCATACAACATCCTGAAAGCCCACAACACTTCGGACAACATGGAAAAGCTGCAGATCAAGTTTGATAAAATGACGTCCCACGACATCACATTCGTCGGAATCATCCAGACGGCCAGAGCATCCGGACTGGAGAAGTTTCCGATCCCGTACGTGCTGACCAACTGCCACAACAGCCTTTGCGCGGTGGGAGGCACGATCAATGAAGATGACCACATGTTTGGACTCTCCTGCGCCAGAAAATACGGCGGCGTATATGTTCCGCCTCATCAGGCAGTCATCCACCAGTACGCCCGTGAAATGCTGGCGGAAAGCGGCGCGATGATCCTGGGTTCGGATTCCCACACCAGATACGGCGCACTGGGAACCATGGCCATGGGAGAAGGCGGCCCGGAGCTGGTCAAGCAGCTCCTCGAGCAGACTTATGACATCAACATGCCGGGCGTGATCGCGATCCACATGACAGGCGCGCCTGCACCGGGCGTCGGACCGCAGGACGTGGCGCTGGCTATCATCGGCGAAGTGTTCGGCTGCGGATACGTCAACAACAAGGTCATGGAATTCGTCGGCCCGGGCGTGGCCTCCATGAGTGCGGACTTCAGGATCGGCGTCGACGTTATGACAACAGAAACGACATGTCTGTCATCCATCTGGGTCACAGACGAGAACATAGAAGAGTGGTACACCATCCACGGCAGACCGGAAGCTTACAAGAAACTGGCGCCGGCGGATGTGGCGTACTACGATGGATGCGTGGAGATCGACCTGTCGGCCATCAAGCCGATGATTGCCATGCCGTTCCATCCGAGCAACACCTACACCATCGAAGACGTACAGAAGAATCTGGCAGACGTGCTTGCCGATGTTGAGAAGCGGGCGCTGGTCAGCCTGGACGGCCAGGTGGAATACAGCCTGCAGGACAAAATCAGAGACGGCAAGTTCTATGTTGAGCAGGGCATCATCGCAGGCTGCGCCGGCGGCGGATTCGAAAATATCTGCGCAGCGGCGGACATTCTGAAGGGCAAATACATCGGCGCGGATGAGTTCACGCTGAGCGTTTATCCGGCCAGCACGCCGGTCTACATGGAGCTGCTCAAGAACGGAGCGGCTGCTACGATCCTCCAATCCGGAGCGATCATGAAGACCGCCTTCTGCGGACCTTGCTTCGGCGCCGGAGACACGCCGGCAAACAACGCCTTCTCCATCCGCCATTCCACCAGAAACTTCCCGAACAGAGAAGGTTCCAAACTGCAGAACGGACAGATTTCATCCGTTGCTCTCATGGACGCCCGTTCCATCGCGGCGACAGCAGCGAACAAAGGCTTCCTGACGGCGGCGACCGAGATGGACTGCGAGATCAAGACACCGAAGTATTTCTTCGACGCGGATATCTACAAGAACAGAGTCTTCGACAGCAAAGGCATCGCAGACCCGGATGCCGAAATCAAGCTGGGACCGAACATCAAAGACTGGCCTGAGATGAGCCCGCTACCGCAGAACATGATCCTCAAGGTCGTCTCCGAGATCCACGATCCGGTCACGACAACAGACGAACTGATTCCATCCGGCGAGACGTCATCTTACAGATCCAATCCGCTGGGCCTGGCCGAGTTCGCACTTTCCAGAAAGGATCCTGCCTACGTCGGACGCGCCAAGGAGGTACAAAAGGCACAGAAAGCCCTCGAGGCGGGCGAAGACCCAATCAAGGCACTGCCGGAGCTGCTGTGCGTTCTGAAGAAGGTAAAGGAAGTTTGTCCTTCACTGAATGCCGGCAACATGGGCGTGGGCAGCACCATCTTCGCAGTCAAGCCGGGTGACGGTTCCGCCAGAGAGCAGGCAGCTTCCTGCCAGAAAGTCCTCGGCGGCTGGGCCAACATTGCCAATGAATACGCAACCAAGCGTTACCGCTCGAACCTGATCAACTGGGGCATGATCCCATTCCTCATCCCGGGCGGCGACCTGCCGTTTGCCAACGGCGACTATATCTTCATTCCTGATGTAGTGAAGGCAATCGAGGAGAAACTGTCTGTCATTCCTGCCTACGTGATCAAGGGCGCGGAAGGCTGCTGCGAAGCATCCTGCTGCAAGAACGGCGACTGCGAAATCGAACCGTTCGACCTGCAGCTGGGCGAGCTGACCGACGACGAACGCGAGATCATCCTGAAGGGATGCCTCATCAATTACAACAGAGTATGATGCACACGTCATTTGTAGCAAGGGAGCGCTTCGGCGCTCCTTTGTATATTGACAGGCGGCGAGTATGATGATAGATTATAGCCATAGAAGGGATTGCCGCTTTTCGTACGGCGGCTCAGCCCTGAGGTTGGCCGCCAACGGAAGTTGGCGGTTTTGTTATTTGCGGTATTTCACCTGAAGGATTAATCCCACGATCCCAATAATCACCAACAATAGCGAGCATAACTCGTCTAATATGATGAACATTGGCCGGCACCTCCTTTCTTGTGGAGTGGCCAAGCCGCCAACAGCAACCCTTTCAAAACGATACTACTATCAATTAACATAAATGTAAATGATTAACATAACATGAATAAAGGAGGAACGGTATGAAATCTATTACTGTCAATATAAAAACAGACAAACATACGCAGATGAAAGACATCACAAGGCTGATTCAGGACGAAGTCAGAAAGAGCGGCGTGAAGGACGGCCTTTGCGTGGTGTTCACGCCCCATACGACGGCAGCTATAACGATCAATGAGAATGCAGACCCTGACGTGGTCAGGGACTTGAACATGGAACTGGGCAAGATCATCCCCTGGGAGGATGGATACCATCATATCGAAGGAAATTCTGCTGCCCATCTCAAATCCAGTCTGGTGGGAGCATCCGAGCACATCATCATCGAAGACGGCAGGCTCCTGCTCGGGACCTGGCAGGGCATTTACTTCTGCGAGTATGACGGCCCAAGAAGCCGCAAAGTCATCGTCAAAATCATGGAAGGATAGTGAAGGCAAGGAGGTCCTATAATGAAATCATTCATCAGTTTCGAAGGCCAAGTCGCCCTCGTCACAGGCGCGGGCAGCAGCGCCGGGATTGGTTTTGCAGCTGCGAAGATATTGGGAGAATTAGGCGCGAAGGTGGCGATCACATCGACCACGGACCGCATCTACGACAGGGTACGGGAACTGGAGGCGCTTGGGATCACGGCCAAAGGCTACACAGCGGATCTGATCGACCGCGCGCAGGTGAAGGCGCTGGTCAGCGAAGTCGTCAAGGACTTCGGCAGGGTCGATGTGCTGATCAACAACGCCGGCATGGCGCAGGTCGGCATCGAAGAGGACTTCTCCGGATTTCTGGAAATGAGCTACGAAAGCTGGGATTTTGACATCGCCCGCAACCTGACCATACCAGTCAACGTGACCAAAGAAGTTCTCCCGATCATGGTCAGGAATCAGTACGGCCGGATTGTCAACACCTCGAGTGTCACCGGACCTACTGTGAGCAACCCGGGGGAGGCATCTTACAGCGCCGCGAAATCCGCCATCGTCGGTATGAGCCGCGCGCTTGCTATTGAGTTCGGAAGCAAAGGCATCACAGTCAACTGCGTTCTGCCGGGGTGGATCGAAACAGCTTCCCAGACAGAGGGCGAAAAGGCCGGCGGTTATAACACGCCGCTCAAACGCAGCGCGAAGCCGGAGGAAGTCGCAAACGGAATCGTCTTCCTGGCGTCCCGGTAAGCTTCCTATATCACGGGAGAGTCTCTTGTCATCGACGGCGGCAACACGATCCAGGAGTACAAAGGACCGGAGGAATTATATTATTAATACGGGCTTGTAATAAGACCTCATATGATATAATATGCAGCTGACGGACAAGAGTAATGATATTGAGAGTAATCATATTGAACGGGGGAAACAACAATGGAAATCACGAAAGATACGAAACTGAAAGACATCCAGAAAGCGTATCCGACGCTGCTGGACGAACTGAAGAAACTGGAACCGCGCGTAAGTTTCTTTGAAACGGTGCCTGGCAAACTGATGCTGCGCAAGGCTTCCGTTCAAGACGTCGCCGATATGGCAAAGGTACCGGCCGAGGAACTCCTCCAGGGGCTGAAAGAGACTATTGCGGCGATTGAAGGAAAATAGAAGAAAAGCGAAAAAAGAGAAGTGACTGGCTCACTT
>JBGUKV010000191.1:0-3527 GCA_045114655.1 Candidatus Allocopromorpha sp.
ATCGGCCCGTCGAGACCGAGTCTTTCGATTGCCTGCGCATGCTCTTCCGAACTCATTTTCTCGACTCTGTCTCCGTAGTAAGAGACAAGCGGATCTCCCGGCGCGAGCCTTGACATCGCGAAAGTGATCGCGGACAGAACAAGAACGGAAATGATCAGAATGAGTATTTTCTTTGCCACGGAGGATACGAATCTACTGCCTGTCATGATATCGTCTCCCCCGTTCTGTCTTTTTCTATTTTATCTTTTTCCATGTTCAGCCGTCCGCTGTCCAGGCGGGCGATCCGGTCGCTGATGAACCGGACCATCTCCAGGTCGTGGGCAATGAAAATCATCGCTGTATCGTGCTTCCTCTGAAGCTCACGGAACAGCTCCACGATCTGCGCCTGGATCGAAACATCAAGAGAAGCCAGCGGCTCATCGCAGATGAGGAGCTTCGGGTCCATGCCGTACGCCCGGGCAATGCTGACTCTCTGGCGCTGTCCGCCGGAAAGTTCATGAGGATACCTGCCCATCATATCCTCGTCTATTCCTACTTCTTTCAGAAGAGATCTGATGTAATCATCCATCTCCCTTCTGCTGCTGAACATATTGTGTATTTTCAGCGGCTCCGCGATCAGCTCCCTTACTGTCATCTTGCCGTCAAGGGCTGCGCCCGGATCCTGGGATATGAACTGGATCTCCCTGGCAAGACGCTGCTTTATTTCGCTGCGCCTGCGGTCAGTAACATCCACCCCGTCATATATGATGCTTCCTTCCATCGGCTTGTACATCCCGAGTATGCATCTGGCCAGCGTTGTCTTGCCGCTTCCGGATCTTCCCACCAGTCCGAAGATCTCCCCCCGCCTCACTTCGAAGCTGACCTCTTCGACCGCCTTGACAACGGATCTCCTTCCCAGTTTGAAATAGTGGGAAAGGTTCCGCACTGTGAGGATCGGGGCGCTGCTGTCTGCTGACGCCGTTTCGGATCCCGTAACGGACGGCATGCTTTTGCTTCCGAATTCGACTTCGGGCGCCCGCTCGTCCGCCAGCCATGTTGCCGCTTTGTGCGTTGGCGAAATATCGAAGAACGGCGGCGCCTGGATATAATCGATCCCCAGCGCGAATTCATTCCTCTCCGCGAAAGCGTCGCCTTCGAATCCCTCAGGCACGTTTGGAGGACTGCCCGGTATCGTGCGAAGTCTCCCGCCTTCTGCATATTCAGGCAGCGCATGCAAAAGCCCCCACGTATACGGATGAGCAGGGCTGTTTATTACCTCCTCTGCTGTCCCGATTTCGATGATCTTACCGGCGTACATGATTGCAAGCCGGTCTGCGATTTTTCTCGCCGCGCTAAGATCATGCGTAATGAAGAGAATGCCCATATTTCGTTCATCACGGATCCTGAGCAGCAGGTTCAGGATGTCGTTTTTGACATCCTCGTCGAGGGCGGTCGTTGGTTCGTCGGCAATCAAGAGCTTCGGATCCTGTGACAGCGCCATCGCCAGCACGCACCTCTGGCGCATTCCGCCGGACAGCATCCACGGATAGGCGTCGAACCTTTCCTCTGCCCTGTCGATGCCTACGTCTTCCATGAGCTTTACTGCTTTTGCGCGGAGCGCTTCCTTCGTATATTGTTTTCCTGCATCATCCCTGTGTGCTCGGATGGCTTCCGTGATCTGCTTTCCTATCGTATAAGTCGGATCGAGAGAAGTGAATGGGTCCTGAAAGACAATGGAAACCTCGCTGCCGCGCATCTGACAGTACTGTTTGTCCGTATAGCCTGTCGTCTCGCGGCCGCCCAGCACTATGCTCCCGGAAGTGATTTCCGCCTGCTTCGGAAGGATCCCCATGATCGTCTTGCAGAGGACGCTTTTGCCGCATCCGGATTCCCCCGCGACAGCAACAATCTCCCCCTGCCCAATGGACAGGGAGAGATCGCGCACGGCACATATTTTTTCCCATTCTGTGTTAAAAACAACGGAAAGATTTTGTATTTCTAATGCATGGTTTTTATTCAAGCGTCCAGTCCTTCACGTTCCAGAAGATGCCGACTCCGTGATGTCCGAGTATTGTATCAGGCGTGATGCCTTTGATTGGAGCTCCTGCTACGTAATCAACATCGACATAGCAGAAGAATGTGTATGCCGGGTCCTCTACGAGCGCCTTCTGGAATTCTGAGTAATACTTCTGTCTCTCTGCCTTATCGCCGGTCTGACGGGCCGCTGTCAGCGCCTCATCGACATCCTCGTCACTGTATGCGCTGTAGTTGCTGCCTTTGTCAGTACCAAATACTTTGTAGGTGTGATCATCCGCGTCGAACGGGCTGCCCCATCCGATCAGGAATGCCTCCTGGTTCTCCCAGTCGATTTCCGACTTCACTTCATAGGAAGCATCTACGCCGATATCCTGGAGATTCTGACAAGCGATCGCTGCCAGGTCCGCACGCACCTGATCTCCTTCCATACAGTTTATCGTAAAGCTCAGAGTTTTTCCATCCTTCTCGTAAATTCCGTCATCGTTCAGCTTCCAGCCCTCTTCTTCGATGATTGCTTTGGCTTTATCCGGATCATAGGATTCCTGCTTCACACTCTCATCATTGAATTCGTTTCTTTCGATTGGGCCGTAAGCCGGAATGCCCTGACCGAGAAGTACGCTCTCTACCATTGCGTCTCTGTCAACAGCACAGTTGATCGCATGGATCAGTTCCTCGTTTTCCTGCCAGAGAGGATTGTTGAAGTTGTACATGATGCCGCGATAGTCGGCTGTCTTCATATTGTAAACGGTGAAGCCTTCTTTGCCTTCGAAGTTCTTCGCATCCTTAGGCGTCAGCTTCGCCAGATCCAGTTCTCCCGACTCTATCTGGAGAGCCTTGGCGTTGTCGTCTTCCACGATCTTGAATATGATGGTTCCGATGCTCGGTGCTCCGCCCCAGTATTCTTCGTTGGCAGTCATCGTTATGCTCTGGCCCTCATCCCATGACTCGAACTTGTACGGACCTGTTCCCACAGGCGCTCTGAAGTATTCATCCTCCTGCATGCTCTTTCCTTCCAGCAGGTGCTTGGGCAGGATGCCGATCGTCATATACTCAAGGAACGCGTAGTTCGGATCTTTGAGCTTGAAGCTGATCTGATAGTCTCCGTCCGTCGTGATTTCCTCTACGTCCTCATAGTTGGAGAAGATCTCCGATTCGTTTTCAGGATCCATGATCGCCTCGATCGTGAATTTAACGTCTTCTGCAGTGAACGGCTCGCCGTCATGCCACTTGACATCTTCACGAAGTTTGAACGTATACGTATTTGTATCTTCATCCAATTCGTAGCTCTCTGCCAGCGCCGGAACGACCTGATTGTTTTCGTCATGTCCCATCAGCCCGTCAAAGAGCAGCAGGTTGATCTCCCCGTGCTCATCAATGGCCGGGTTGATCCTAGTATAATCTCCGCTTCCGTATACCAGCGTGTTTCCGTCTTTCTCTGCTTCCGCCGAGCCGCCTTCTTCGCTGCCGCCGCACGCCGAAAGACCAATGCACAGTCCCATGGTGAGAACGAT
>JBGUKV010000192.1:0-12454 GCA_045114655.1 Candidatus Allocopromorpha sp.
ACACTGGAGGAGATCCGGCAGATCAGAGAAAAACTGCCGGCGGATACACAGCTCGAGGCCTTTGTCCATGGCGCCATGTGCATCTCATATTCCGGACGGTGCCTGCTCAGCAATTTCATGACGGGACGTGACGCCAACCGCGGCGCCTGCGCGCATCCGTGCAGATATAAGTACAGGCTGGAGGAGGAGAAACGTCCGGGTGAGTACTGGCCTGTGGATGAGGATGACCGGGGAACATATATATTCAACAGCAAAGACCTGTGCATGCTCGAACACCTGCCGGAGCTGATCGGTGCGGGAATCGATTCCTTCAAGATAGAGGGCAGGATGAAGAGCATCTTCTACATTGCCCATGTGATCAAAGCATACCGCAGGGCGATCGATGCGTACTATCAGGACCCGGATGGGTATGCGTACGATCCGGACTGGGCCGTGGAAATGTGCAAGGCAAGCCACCGGGAGTTTACCACCGGCTTTTACTTCAGGAAACCAACCGGCGAGGATCAGGAGTACCTGACCAGCGATTATGTCCGCGAGTACAGTTTCGTCGGACTTGTGAAGGACTATGACCCCGCAAGCGGCATCGCCACGGTCGAACAGAGAAACAAGATGGATCTCGGTGATACGATCGAAGTGTTCGGTCCCAAGGGCGGGTACTTCACGCAAAAGCTTGAATACATGACTGATGAAGAAGGAGAGCCGATATGCAGCGCTCCGCATCCTCAGCAGATCATTAAGATAAAGATGGCTCAGCCTGTGGCTGAGATGTTTATGCTCAGAAAGGAGAAATAAGAAATGTCAGAAGGGCCGTATCTGCCCTTATGGGGTGTGGTTATAGCTCTGGCGCTTATTCTGATCAACGGATGGTTCGCAGCGGCGAGAAAGTCCATATCAGAGGCCAATAAAATGAAAATACGGGAACTTGCCGATGACGGAAACAAGAAGGCGGCACGCGCGCTGCCAGTCATGGAGGATGCCCCGGTTTATAAACTGTCGCTGCGGGTCATGAATGTGCTGATCTACATGCTTTACTGCATGGTGTGCATGGTTTGCCTGGGAATTCCTCTGTATACCTGTCTCGCAGTGCTCTGGGAGTCGATCATCGCTGCCCAGGTCGTCGTGTTTCTGATTGTGCTGTTCGTGTCCCTGATCGTTCTGATGTCCCTTGGCGAAATGCTGCCGAGAAGAATTGCCATGCAGCATGCGGAAGGCGTCGTCATGACAACATCGGGGAGCATCAAAGTGCTGAACACCATCTTGAAGCCGGTCACCGTATGTATCGCGGGGCTGGCGATCCTGTTTCTCAAACTGTTCCGGCAGAGAGCGGATCTGAACGATAACGAATACTCTGAAGATGATATCGTAGAGATGCTGGAAGCCGGCCAGGAAAGCGGTGAGTTAAAAGAAGAAGGCAAAAAAATGATCACCGGCGTATTCGCCTTTGACGATATTCTCGCATATGAGATCATGACGCCGCGTACGGATGTCTTTGCGATCGACATCAATGACGAGCCGTCGGAATACATCGATGAGCTGATGAGTCTGAAGTATTCCAGGATCCCGGTATATGAGGACGACAGCGACAATATCATCGGCATCCTGAATATCAAGGACTATCTGATTCAGGCCAGGGAACTCGGATTCGACAATGTCGATATCCGCGCGATCCTGCGCACGCCGTATTACGTCCCTGAAACGAAGAACATCGACTCACTGTTCTTCGAACTGCAGAGAACAAAGCAGCAGATCGCCGTGCTGATCGATGAATACGGCGGATTCTGCGGCATCGTCACTATGGAGGACATCATCGAGGAAGTCATGGGTGATATTGATGACGAATACGATGAAGAGGAACAGGAACTGACGAAGATCGGCGACGACCTCTATATGATCGAAGGCAGTATGGATCTGAACGACATCAACGAAGAACTGGGCACGAATCTAGAGTCGGAGGATTCCGAGACCGTCGGTGGACTTATCATCGATACGTTCGGGGAAATTCCGGATGAGAATGATATCGGCAAGGAAATCTTCGTGGACAATGTCGTCTTCACCATCAACGCAGTCAAGGACAGACGTATCGAAAAGGTTATCATGAAGATCAACAAAGAAGAGGATAAGGAACGGGAATAATGGCAGAGGATAACGAAATCTTAACAGTATCTGACGATGTGCTGGCTGTCTGCGCCATCAACGCCACCCTGAAGACAGAGGGCGTGGCGGAGATGGCAGGAGGAATCCAGAACATTATCAGCAAAAGCATCCGCGGTAAGGAACTGGTCGCCAAGGGCGCCAAGGTCACCCGGAACAATGAAAACATCGAGATCGATCTTCATGTCATCGTATCTTACGGCTGCAAGATCCCGCAGGTCGCCTGGGATATCCAGGAGAACGTGAAAAAGGAAATCCGAAGCATGACCAATATGAAACTTAACGCAGTGAACATCCATGTAGAGGGGGTAAAACGAGATGACCAGGAATGAGGCCCGTGAAATCATGATGCAGATTCTCTATGAGCTAGATGCGACGAAGGCGCTGGAAGCGGAGAAGGCCGTCAGTCTGGCAGAGGAAAGGCTCCCGGGAGACCATGCGGTCCGCGGGGGGAAGCTGCTGTCTGACATCGCAGGCAGCATCGATTCCATAGACGAAGATATCAACCGTTGCGCATCCAAATGGAAGACAAGCCGTATGCCGAAGGTCGATCTGGCGATCATGCGCCTGGCTTGCGGGGAACTTAGGTTCTGCGATGATATCCCTGAAGCTGTCACGGTCAATGAAGCCATTAATATGGCGAAGAAATACAGTACCGAGAACTCCGCGCGGTTCATACACGGCGTGCTTGGAGCCATTACGAAGGGCAAATAAGATGCGGTGCATTCTCGGGCTGGATACAAGCAACTACAAAACTTCGTTGGCGCTGATTCGAGGGGATGAGACGATCGCTGATGTGCGGAAGTTTCTGAAGGTTCGGGAAGGAGAGCGCGGACTCAGGCAGTCCGAGGCCCTGTTTCAGCATGTGCAGAATCTTCCGGAATTATTCGCGCAGCTGCGCGGCAGCCTGGGAAGTAGTATTGGAAGCAGCTTTGAAGGTACGATAGACGGCGTTGCCTATTCGACCAGACCGAGGGCAGTCAGCGGGTCCTATATGCCGTGTTTTACGGCAGGCGCTTCTCAGGCGGTCTCGATTGCTTCTGCGCTTGATGTTCCGGCAGTGGGGTTTTCCCATCAGGAAGGGCATATCGAAGCGGCAGTCGCTTCATTTGAAACGCGTCCTGAGGGGGACTTTCTGGCTTGCCATTTTTCCGGCGGGACCTGTGAAGTCCTGAAAGTCCTGCAGAAGGATCGTCAGCCTTGTGCCGCAGACGCGTTCTGCAGGTGTGACGGCGAGCAGGCGTTCTATGATATTGAGATCATCGGAGGGACCAGAGACATCTCCTACGGGCAGGTCCTGGACCGGGCAGGCGTTATGATAGGGCTTCCGTTTCCGTGCGGTGAGGCCCTTGATGAAATGGCATTATCCGCCGCAGACCGCACAAATGTGCTGACGGGAATCAAATCAAAAGATGCATTCATACATTTATCGGGCTTCGATACACAGCTCAGAAACAGGATCTCCGATGCAAAAGCAGGAAAACTGAAGACGGAAGAACTGATCAGAGAAGCCTTTATCCGGATCGCTGATTCGATCACGAAGATGCTCCGCCAGAGCGCGGAACAGACAGACAATACAGCTATTTATATGTCAGGAGGCGTCTCGTCCAGCCGTTTCCTGAGAGAATATATTACGAAGCAGCTGCAGCAGGAGGGAATGGATGTGTTTTTCACATCTCCGGAACTGTCTTCTGACAACGCTGTCGGAACAGCGCTTCTTGGCAGGAGATATCTATGGGGTTGAAACCGTTCAGTGTCGGACAAGTGAACAACTACATCGGAAGAATCCTTAAGACAGATCCGATTCTGGGGAACATTTCGGTGATTGGCGAGATCAGCAATCTGACCTTTCACAAATCCGGTTATGTGTTTTTCTCGCTGAAGGAGGACAAAAGCAAACTCAAATGCATCATTTCTCCTTGGAATGTGGAAAAAATCACTTGTCCTTTGGAAGAGGGTATGGAAATCATCGCCAACGGCTATATTTCCGTCTTTGTGCGCGACGGCGTTTACAACCTGAACGTCCGTGACATCGAGACCAACGGGATCGGTCAGCTTGCTGTTGCCTTTGAAAAGCTTAAGGCGAAACTCGAAAAGGAAGGTCTGTTCGCAGCGGAGAATAAGAAACCGCTGCCGTGGTTCCCGTCGAAGGTCGCCGTCGTTACATCCGAGACGGGCGCAGCAGTCAGGGACATCATTAAGACAATCAAAAATAAAAATGATTATGTAAACATATTTGTTTTCCCGGTCCTTGTGCAAGGACCGGCTGCTGCTCGGGAAATTGCCGGGGCTATCAACCGGATCAATGCGGAATACAGTGATATTGACGTTATCATTACTGGCCGCGGGGGAGGTTCCATGGAAGAATTGTGGGCCTTCAACGAGGAAATCGTCGCCCGCAGCATATTCGCTTCGAAGATCCCGGTCATCTCTGCAGTCGGTCATGAAACAGATTTTACTATTTCGGATTTTACTGCAGATTTCAGAGCGGCCACACCTACGGCAGCTGCGGAAATGGCAGTTCCTGATACGAACGAAATCAGACTGGCGCTGAATGAGATGCGGACGGCCCTTGCGGACAACCTGATCAGGAATATCGAAATGAAGAAGAACAGGCTGAAAGCCCTGGACCCGAATGCTTTTGCGAGAGGAATTGCAGAAAAAATTGCCTATGAACAGTTGAACGCCGACCGGATCATAGAAGGAATGGAGGAGAGTCTGCGGCACAGGATCGCGTCTCTGAGTGAACGTGTGGAACACCTCGGGACGCTGATCAGCACGGCCGATCCGAAGGCGATCCTGTCACGGGGATACAGTGTTGTCACAGATGAAAACGGCAATATCGTCAGCAGTGCGGACGATCTCAGCGTCGGGCAGAATGTAACGATTGAAACAGGCCGGGGAAGCGCGGACGCCCGGATCACCCAAGTAGAGCAAGGAGGATGTACACATGACTGAAAAGAAACCTTCCTTTGAGGAATCCCTCAAGCGTCTTGAGGCGGCATCGGAAAAACTCAAATCACAGGAGACATCCCTGGAAGACGCTATTAAGAATTACGAAGAAGGCCTGCAGGCATATAAAGAATGCTCGAAGATTCTGGAAGAGGCCCAGCAGAAAGTCGAGGTGCTGACAAATGATTGAGAGAACATTTGAAGAATACAGGAAGCTGTTTGAAGAGCATCTTATGGATTTCATACCGGACATCGACCAGAAGAGCATCACTCTGTACGACTCGATGCGGTACAGTTTGACAGCCGGCGGCAAACGGATCCGGCCGGTCCTGCTGATGGCTGCCTGCGAATTCTGCGGCGGCAAGGCAGAGGAAGCGCTTCCTTACGCCTGCGCCATTGAGTATATCCACACATATTCTCTAATACACGATGACCTGCCCTGTATGGACGATGACGAACTGAGAAGAGGCATCCCGACCAATCACATGGTTTATGGGGATGCCGTAGCGACACTGGCAGGCGACGGGCTGCAGTCTGCAGCCTATGAAGCCATGCAGCGGGACATGCTGCTGTACTTCGACAACTTCGACGCGCTCAAAAGCAGGATCAGAGCAGCCTATGAGATCGTCAAGGGCGCCGGTGTCACCGGCATGGTTGCCGGACAGATCGCAGATGTCGAAGCAGAGAACAAACGGTGTTCAAAAGAACTCCTGGACTACATACATATTACAAAAACCGCTGATATGATCATAGGCGCGGTGAGAGCCGGCGCCAGACTGGGATCCTGCAGCGATGAAGAACTGGAGAACCTCACCGTGTACGCAGAGAACCTCGGGCTGGCCTTCCAGGTCTGCGACGACATCCTGGATGTCGAAGGCGATCAGGAACTGCTGGGTAAGGAGACCGGACACGATGAGGCCAACAGCAAGGCAACTTATCCGGCTCTCTACGGACTGGATGAATCAAAGCAGAAACTCCGCGAACTGACAGACGCGGCAAAGGAAGCGTTGGCAGAGTACTACGATAACGCCGAACTCTTTGTCAGTTTGGCGGAAATGCTCGCATCAAGGCCCTACTAAGGCATTGGCAGGAATAGGATAATCGAAATGAGCAATTATTTATCAGAACATAAATTTCCCGAAGATCTGAGATCGATGGACTATGACCAGCTGGAACTGCTGTCCTACGAACTCAGGGATTTTCTGGTGGAATCCGTGTCGAAGACCGGCGGACATCTGGCGTCGAATCTTGGCATCGTGGAACTGACGATCGCGCTCCACAGATGCTTCAATACGCCGCAGGACAAGATCATCTGGGATGTGGGGCACCAGTCCTATGTCCACAAGATCCTGACAGGACGCATGCAGGACTTCAACACTCTCCGCAAATACGGAGGAATCAGCGGATTCCCCAAATCCTGTGAGAGCGAGTATGATGTGTTCGACACTGGACACAGCAGCACTTCCATCTCTCTTGGATTGGGCCTTGCGGCGGCAAGAGACATGAAAGGCGAGGACTACAAGGTCATCTCCGTCATCGGCGACGGCGCTATGACCGGGGGGCTTGCCTATGAAGCGCTGAACAACGCAGGCAGCATGAACACAGATCTCATCGTGGTGCTCAATGACAACGGGATGTCCATTTCCAAAAACATCGGCGGTCTCTCCGGATCCCTCGGACGAATCACAAGTACGGACAAATATGTGCACTTGAAGACCAAAGTCAAGAAAGGCCTCTCCAAAGTCCCGGTAGTAGGTGAGAGCGTCATCTCCGGGCTGCACAACGTCAAGGAAGATATCAAATACACAGTCATCGACGGAATCTTCTTCGAGGAACTGGGATTCAAATACATCGGTCCGGTTGACGGGCACGATATAAAAGAACTCTGTCAGACGCTGGAACTCGCGAGGAAACTCAAAGGGCCCGTCCTGATTCACGCTGTCACCCAAAAGGGCAAAGGATACTCAAAAGCGGAAAAGCGCCCCAATGTGTTCCACGGCATAGGCGCTTTTGACGTAGATTCCGGAAAACCGCTGAAAAAATCAACGGGGGAATCTTATTCAACTTTATTCGGCAGCAAGCTTACCCAGATGGCGGACAATGACGACAGAGTCACCGCGATCAGCGCTGCCATGACGGACGGCGTCGGGCTGGAAGGATTTTGCAGGAAGTTCCCGAAGCGGTTCTTTGACGTAGGAATCGCCGAAGGACACAGCGTGACCTTCGCGGCAGGTCTTGCAAAGGCAGGAATGCGGCCTTATGTGGCAGTTTATTCTTCTTTTCTGCAGAGAGCCTACGATCAGATTCTGGAGGATGTTTGCCTGCAGAATCTACCGGTTACCTTCTGCATCGACAGAGCCGGTGTGGTGGGCGCCGACGGGGAGACACATCACGGACTGTTCGATCTCATATACCTTCGCTCCATGCCGAACATGACGGTGCTCGCGCCAAAGGACGGACCGGAACTGGAAGCCATGCTCGAACTATCTATGAACTGTGACGGTCCGTGCGCGATCCGGTATCCGAGAGGAACCGCAATCGATCTGGGAATGGAATGCGCGGACGCTGCAGGCAGATCGATCCGGCTCAGGGATGGCGCTGACGCTGACATCTGGGCTGTGGGGAGCATGGTCAAGGCGGCGCTTGAAGCAGCAGATCTTCTCGCGTCAGACGGTATCAGCGCCGGCGTTGTGAATACGGCCTGCGTCAGTCCCCTCGATGAAAAGATGCTGATGGAAGCAGCGGATGATTTTGCATTGCTTGTGACCATTGAAGACGGAATCGCGACGGGGGGCGTCGGGGAATCTGTCAAGGCGCTGACGGCGGATAAAGATACGAAGGTCATCAATCTCGGCTGGCCGGACAGGTTCATAGAACACGGAACACAGGAAGAACTGTACAGGAAATACGGATTGGACGCAGGTTCCATAGCGGATGTAATAAGACAGAACATCAGATGAAGAAACGACTTGATATACTGACAACGGAAAAAGGCATTTTCCCGTCCAGGGAGAAGGCAAAGGCATCGATCATGGCAGGACTGGTCTATGTGGACGGCCAGCGTTGCGACAAACCCGGCACACCTGTGCCTGAGACAGCTCAAATCGACGTCAAAGAGGATTTGTGCCCCTATGTGAGCCGTGGAGGGTTGAAACTGGAAAAAGCCCTGAAAACGTGGGATTTCGCCCTCGAAGGAGCAAAGGCAGTCGATATTGGAGCCTCTACAGGGGGATTTACCGACTGCATGCTGATGAATGGCGCGGCGAAGGTCTTCTGTATCGATGTGGGCTACGGCCAGCTCGACTGGAAACTCCGGAACGATCCCCGTGTCGTGAACATGGAAAAGTGCAATGTCAGGTACCTGGATGTGGATGAGATCGGACGGGATGTGGATTTCATCAGTATCGATGTGTCGTTCATATCTCTGAAACTGGTATTCCCTGTGGCCGCGGAGCTTCTGGATGCAACCGGTTGTCTCGTATGCCTTGTGAAGCCGCAGTTTGAGGCCGGACGTGAGCAGGTGGGTAAGAAGGGGATCGTCCGTGATCCTCAGGTACACCGGCAGGTCATCCGGCAGGTCGTAGGATACGGAGAAGACAACGGACTTTATACATGGGGGCTCACGTATTCTCCGGTGACAGGAACAAAAGGAAATATTGAATATCTTCTTTTCATGAAGAAACAAAAATGCGATAATAGTATAGATAAGGATGCGGTCATCGACACTGTTGTCCGTGATTCGCACAAGGAGCTGGAATAGAGGCGTACGGCCTTTATATAAAAACACAATTATTATTATAAAAGGAGACAGATGCGATGGATATTTCTAACAGAGTAGGATCGATGCAGTTTTCACCGATCAGAAGATTCAACAAGTACGGATTCGAGGCGGAGGCCAACGGCAAGACGGTGTATCGTCTGAACATCGGCCAGCCTGATGTGGAGACACCTCCATGCTTCAAGGAAGCAATCAACAACTTCGACAAGAAGGTCATTGCTTATGCGGAATCCGGCGGCGTGACGGAACTGCTCGATGCGATGATCGATTACATGAAGCTTTACGACATGCACTATACAAGGGATGACATCCTCATCACAAACGGCGGCAGTGAAGCGCTCACACTCATCTTCACAGCACTGCTCAACCCGGGTGAGGAAGCGCTCATCGCAGAACCCTTCTATACGAACTACAACACATTCTGCAACCAGGTAAACGGCAAGCTGGTACCGCTCACAACAAAGGCTGAGGACGGATACGCATGGGCTAAGAAGGACCTGATCGAAGCGGCCATCACACCGCAGACCAAAGCCATCTGCTGCATCAGCCCGGGCAACCCGACAGGAAGAGTCCTGACTCTTGATGAGATGAAGCTGGTCGGCGAGATCGCCAAGGAACACGATCTGTGGATCATTTCCGATGAAGTGTACAGAGAGTTCGCATATGACGGCAGAGAGGTCACATCATTCGGAATGCTGGAAGATCTGGCTGACAGAGTCGTACTCGTAGACTCCGTTTCCAAGAGATACTCCGCATGCGGCGCCAGAGTCGGTGCGGTCATCTCCAAGAACAAGGATCTCATGAGCGGCATCCTGAAGTTGGCGCAGGGCAGACTTTGTTGCCCGACACTGGAGCAGGTCGGCGCTGCGGCACTGTACAGACTGGACAAGTCCTACTATGATTCCGCGAGAGATGAATACTGCGCCAGGAGAGACGCGGCGTATGAAGAAATCTCCAAAATCCCGGGCGTTGTTTGCCAGAAGCCGGGCGGAGCCTTCTATCTGACAGCCAAGCTGCCGGTAGAGGACGTAGAAGATTTCCTCATGTTCATGCTGACGGAATTTGATGACAATGGTGAAACAGTCATGTTCACACCGGCAGGCGGATTCTATGCGACGCCGGGTCTTGGCAAGGATGAAATGCGTATTGCGTACGTTCTGGAACCTGCGAAGATGAGAAGGGGAGCAGAACTGATCAAGCTGGGTATCGAAGCGTATAACAAGAAACTCGGCAAGTAAGATATAAGGTGGTATGAAGTGGTAGAAGTGGATAAATCAAAGCTTTCGCCAATGATGAGACAATATCTTGATATCAAGGAGGAACACAGGGATGATATCCTGTTCTTCAGGCTTGGCGATTTCTATGAAATGTTCTTTGATGACGCCATAACCGCTTCAAGAGAACTCGAATTAACACTGACCGGCAAACAATGCGGTCTTGAGGAAAGGGCTCCCATGTGCGGAGTCCCTTTCCATGCCGCGGATACTTACATCGCGCGCCTGATCGGCAAAGGCTACAAGGTCGCGATCTGTGAGCAGGTGGAGGATCCTGCTTCGGCCAAAGGCATTGTCCGGCGAGAGGTGATCCAGATCGTGACACCGGGCACTGCCATGACCGGGAGCATGCTCAACGAGAAGGAGAACAATTACATCGCCTCTGTCTACACAGGACGTCCGTCTGCAGGGCGCGCCGGACAGACAGGGATCATTGGTCTGTCATACTGCGACGTATCGACCGGTGAGATTTGCCTTACGTCCTTCTCGGGACCTTCGGCCAGACAAACTCTTATCAACGAACTCGTCAAGATCAGCGCCAGTGAGCTGATCCTCGACGAATTCACCTCGGAAGCACTGGATATTGAAGAACTCCGAACATCGATCGACTCCTACATCGACCTGATCGATGGGAGATTCTATAGGCAGGACGCGCTTCGCGACACCATCCGGCGCCAGTTCTCAGTCACCTCATCCAGAGGAATCGGCGTAGAAGAAGACACGGAAGCAGAGACAGCTCTTGGGGCGCTCTTGCTCTATCTTTACGATACTCAGAAGAGTGATCTTTCCCATATCAATACTCTGACGGTCTATTCCGTTGGAGATCATATGTCCCTTGATAAGGCGACAATCAAGAACCTGGAACTGACAGAGACCCTCTTTGAGAAAAAACTGCAGGGGTCTCTTCTCGGCGTGCTTGATAAGACGCACACCGCTATGGGCTCCAGGATGATGAAACACTGGATCCGTCAGCCGCTGAATAATGCTCCCATGATCAACAGCAGGCTTGATGCTGTTGAAGTGCTCCTGGAGGACGTCCTCACAAGGAACAATATCAAAGAAAACCTGAAGAAGGTTTACGACTTCGAACGCCTGACTGGCAGAATCGCAACAGGCAGGGCCAACGGACCGGATCTGGTCGCGCTGGCAGATTCCTGCAGAGTTCTGCCGGAACTGCGGATGGATCTTTCTGCCCTCGATTCTGAGTTGATCAGGCAGTTGCATGACAGCATCTATCCGCTGGAAGAGATCTGCAGCATGGTAGATGCAGGGATCGTCGAGGAACCGCCCTTTACGATCAAAGAAGGGGGACTGATCAGAGCCGGATACTCTCAGGAACTGGATGATCTGAAAGCATCCATCGCTGACGCACAGCAGTGGATCGCGTCCCTCGAGACAACAGAAAAAGAACGAACCGGGATCAAAAATCTTAAGGTTGGCTACAACAAAGTCTTCGGTTATTACATCGAAGTGACCAAGTCTAACTATGAGCTTGTTCCCGATGATTATATCCGCAAACAGACCCTCGTCAACTGCGAGAGGTTCATCACGCCGCAGCTCAAAGAGACGGAACGTCTCGTTCTGAATGCGGAAGCAGAAATCAATAAACTGGAATACGAACTGTTCTGCGAAATGCGAGGAAAGCTCAGGGAGTACATCGGACAGATCCAGAGCACATCTCATGCTGTGGCGGCCCTCGATGTACTGACAGCTTTTGCGCAGACAGCGGAAAAGAACGATTATGTGAAGCCGGTCATCGACGATGGGGATGTGATTTCCATCGAACAGGGGCGTCATCCTGTTATCGAGCAGTCTATCCGGGACGGCATCTTCGTCTCCAACGACACGTATCTTGACAGGAAAGACACCGGACTTCTGATTATTACCGGACCAAATATGTCCGGCAAGTCCACTTATATGAGGCAGACTGCCCTGATTGTGCTGATGGCGCAGGCAGGTTGTTTCGTGCCCGCAAGCCGGGCCCGCGTCGGCATCTGCGACAGGATATTCACCAGGATCGGCGCTTCGGACAATCTGGCCCAGGGGCAGAGCACGTTCTATGTGGAAATGAGTGAACTGGCATACATTTTGAACTCCGCAACGACCAGAAGTCTCATCATCCTCGATGAGATCGGCAGGGGTACAAGCACCTACGATGGACTGTCCATCGCCTGGGCAACCGCCGAGTTCATCAGTAAACGGCATATCCGGACTTTGTTCGCCACCCACTATCATGAGATGACGGTGCTTGAGAATACCATGGACGGAATCCGCAACCTGAATGTGGATGTGCTCGAGG
>JBGUKV010000193.1:0-8223 GCA_045114655.1 Candidatus Allocopromorpha sp.
AAGATCTCCAGGTCGTCGATCTGAAGGTCCTCGTCCTTCCCGGACTTCTTGTTATATGCCTTTTCAAGTTTTGCCAGGTCTTTGAAGATATCCCTTTTGAACTTGACTCGGTAAAGCCTCGGAACTGTCGCCGAAGAACGGAAACGTACATCCTGGCCGCTGATCGTTACTGTCTTTTCAATCATGGCTTACTCCCCCTGTTCAGCTGCTGATACATAAACAGCGCTATACCAGTTGTTATAAGTTGCCTGGTCCACATCATCGCCTGTGCGGGCTTTCACAAGACCGTCCGATCTCGGGTCTGCTGTGATCGACAGCTTCTCTGTGCCAGGCTCGATGGTATCTTCCTTTGTCTCGGATTCCAGAGAAGGACGCGAGCAGGTGCACTTGTACATGACGTGTCTGATCGCTTTTTCGTCTCCATCAAACTCAAACAGCAGCGCAAACTTCACGCTCTCGGAATTAGTGCTTCTTTCGATAAGTACGCCTTTGTTATCCAGCTGCTCCTGCAGAACTTCTGTCCTGAACCACTCTGGAATGAGGGCGATCTCCAGATCACCGGAATACCCGTTGTTGGTAACCGATCTGAAGTAGACAATTCCATCTGCATAGAAAGGACTGGACTCGCCTTCTGCATCGAGACTGATGGAAACGGCACCCGGAATTGCCTTCGGAGTGCCGTAAGTGAATACTGTTTCGTTATCAACGACCGTCTCTGTCAGAACGGCCGCATGGACATTTTTCAGATTGTATTTGACTTTATTAGCCATATCTATACCTCCGTTTCAAATGAGTACAGGACTTCATAGAGCCTTTCGCTCTCGATCCATACCTCCGTCCTGTCATAAAAAATACCGTGCGAATCGAGCACGGCTTCTACTAACGCTTCTTTATCGATATCCTTTTTATCCGTATACAGTTCTATATGGATTTCGTTTGCCTTGAAATATACCTGCCCATCGGCAGAGAAGTTATCGCTTGCCGGGATCAGATAGCATATGAAAGGGGGATCCGGAGATTCCCCTTCGGCAAAGTGATCATAGGCAAACGGGATACCGATCTCCTGTAACACTTCCAGTAATCTATCCATGACGAATGCTCCTTTTGATATCTTCCTCAAGCTGGCGGATACCTTTTTCTTCAGCGGGTGCGATATGGACCTGCGCCCTGGTTCTGCCTCCGCTGCGCTTGGCATGACCAAACTCAAGAAGATGTGCCAGCTGGTAGCGGTTTCGTGAGTAAACGGTGACCTCCAGTGCATGCGAGTTTTCTTTCGTGTTCTTAACTGACCAGCTGCGGCTGTACCCGCCTGTTTCCTTCGGAGCACCTGCCTTGATATCCGCCTGCACCGATTTGCCTGCCTTCTTTACAGCCGTCCTCATCCCGAGATCAACCAGATCCTTGTACTCGTTCATCTCATCCATGACTGCCTGTGCAAGCTGCTCTATCTTTACTCTCTTTCCCATTACCGCCTCACTTTCCGGCACCGGAATTTCAGAGCCTTTCGCTTATAGGAAAGATGGTCGATGGAAAGAATGTCGTAGATCTCACCATCCATGACGATACGGCTGTTCACACTACTGAGGCCATCGAGCTTTTTGCACCACCTGATCGTGATGTGGCAGTCGGCATGATCAACGGAAGTTCCCGCAGCGATCACTTCCTGGCCGCCCTCTCCGCTGACAGTGGCATAGCACTCATGGAAAGAGACCCACTCATTCGTGTGGTTCCCGATCCTGTCTGTCACCGTCTGCTGCTTTTCGATCGTGACCCGCTTATTCAATAATGCGATATTCAAAATGCTGCCTCTCTGATTCCAAAGAGAAGTGCCCTGAGAGTGAGTGCGAGCTCTCCGTGGTCAGCATCTTCCCTATGCTCGTAAAGATATGCGGCTGCATACATGACAGCGATCCTGGCATTCTTCGTTTCAGAGAAGGCTTCCTCACTATCGGTCCTGGCCACATCCATTGCCATCTGCTGTGCGCTCTCAAGCATGTGCTCAATCAGAGAATCGTCATCTGTATGGTCTACCCGCAGGTAGTTTTTCATTTCTTCTAACGTAACTATCATCTTTCCACCTCAAAGGGCGGCATCACCTGACACCGCCCTTTTACTTCTCTATTACGAATTGCTGCTTGTGCCCTTCATCTTCAGAAGCTGGATGCCTTCCGGCAGGATAACCTTACCGTCAACACGCTCCGTTGCCACGTAGCCGATCTGGCCATTCGTAGCATAGAGCTCATTCAGTCTCTGAACCGTGCGGCCTGCTCTGTCGCCGATCCAATAGTTCTTGAAATCGCCGAACGCAATCGCAAGTGCGCCTGCAGCGACGGTCGGAACATACGGAGATGTGTAGAGGTCATAGCCCAGGAGCTTATCCGGCTGACCCGCCTGGACGGAAGGCTGCCACAGATATGCACCATTCTGATCCTTCAGCTTTCTGAGGATAGCTACCGTGGAATCATGCATCAGGAACTTGGCATTTCTTCTGTACGGTGACTTCAGCGCATACACAAGACTGATAACCTCATCAACTGTGATGGCGTTGTTCGCAGCAGCCGTTACACCGACCGTTCCACCATTTTCAGTGAAGATACCTGTAGGCTGGTTCGTGCCTGTTCCTACGCAGAAAGCCTCTTCCTCGGCGATACCGAAGGCCCTGGCAAACTCGGCTCTCAGGTATGCTTCGATATCAAATGCAGAATCCTGCAGCAGCTCCACACTGACTCTTGCGAGGTCAGTAAGCTTGAATGCATCGATCTGCTTCTGGCCGAACGTCGGATTGCTCTCCTGATATGCTGCGTTCTCAGCTGTCCACTGAGCTACAGAATGACCGGTAGCAATCGGGATCTTCCTCTCGTGCTGAGTGGTGATGACCTTTGCCAGCTTACGGATAACGTTTTCTTCCTCCAGTTCCTGAACGATCTGTTTCTCGAAATCCTCCGGAACAAGGTATCCGCCGTCTGCATCAGTTCCTTCAGACAGGACATTGTGGACCAGCGGCTTGCCTCTCAGGTGTCTGTCGAAATCCTCGACATATGCATCGGATGCTCTGCCAACCTTATCTTTACTCGGACCGTTCTTCTCCGGCTTGCCTGTCAGGGCCTGGCTTGTAGCCTTGCTCATCTCCGCTTCATGCGCCTCGCGTCTTTCCATGCGATGGATCTCATTTGTCAGGCTGTCCAGTTCCGATTCCATGTTGCAGTAAGTCGCATCATCCTCTGCGGAAAGAACGCCCATGTCGTTTCTGTGGGTATCGAGGAATCCCTCCATCGTGTTCCACAGCTTTGCTCTCTTTTCTCTCATTTCAGTAATATTCATTGTTAATACCTCCTGTTTAAAGCAGTTTCTTGTAAAGCGACGCCTTCAGATCGTCCACCTTACGTCCCTCAGTTACTTCTGCCTTCGCGGCCGGTCTTGCTACCTTGAACCGCTCGGACATTTTGTTTACCAATGTGTCCTCGACCATGCTTTCGGAGAACTGATAAGGCGCTGACGCTTTCTTCTCGTCCTCCAGGATTCCGTCAATGAATCCAAGCTCAAGTGCCCTGTTCGCATTCATCCATGTGGTCTGATCCATCATCTTCGAGAGTGTCTTTCTCGGAAGATCTGTCTTGATCTCATAGGCATTGATGATGCTCTCTTTGACTTCCTCCAGCATGTCGATTGCCTTTGCCATATCCACGTGATCACCGAAAGCAACCGTGGCCGGGTTATGAACCATCATCATTCCGGTCGGTGCCATCAGGACCTTTGTCCCGGCCATCGCAATGACCGATGCTGCTGATGCCGCGATCCCATCGATCTTGACCGTGACATCGTCCTTGTAGTCCATTAACATCGCGTAGATCTGGCTTGCTGCGATGCAGTCGCCGCCCGGTGAGTTGATCCAAATGATCACAGGGCCGGAGGCTGCAAACAGCTCATCCTTGAACATCGCAGGTGTAATATCATCGTCGAACCACGATTCCTCTGCGATGGTTCCGTAGAACTCCAGGACTCTTTCCTGCGGCTGCTCACCGTCGTCCTGGTTCTTTATCTTTGGATTTGTCCATTTCCAGAACTTCTCCATCTGTCTCATCTCCTTTCTTGTATTGCTCGCTCCACTTACCTGCATCGGTGAGAGGCACCATGTTGCCGTTCACCAGATACAAATCGCCGCCTTCTTCTGCAGGGATCTCATCAAGCTGCTCAAGTCTTCGGATGTCGTTTGCGCTCATCCAACCGTTCTGCCGGGCAATGCTGTATCCTTGCATCCGGCTTTCGTAGTCGCCGCGAAGCAGGCCGTCCACATTGAACTTGATGAAATATCTCTTCTTCTCATCCGGTGTAAGAAGTGCCCTGGCCACAGACTGCTCAATCCGCACAAGCCACGGGTCAAGCGTGTAGGTCACGAACTCCCGTGACATGTTCTCTATGTTGCTGAAGCTGCTCTTCTCCAGGTCTCCAATCATGTGCGGCGGCACGCGGAAGATTCTCGCTATCTCATCGATCTGGAACTTCCTCGTCTCCAGGAACTGCGCCTCATTTGGAGATATAGAAATAGGCGTGTATTTCACGCCCTCCTCCAAAACAGCTACCTTGTTTGCGTTATGGCTTCCTCCGAATGTCTGTGTCCAAGAATCACGAAGCTTGGCCGGATCCTTTAATACGCCCGGATGCTCCAGAACTCCAGATGGTGCAGCACCGTTTGCAAAGAACTTTGATCCATACTCCTCAGTGGCAATGGCAAGCCCGATAGCGTTCTTCGCCATCGCAATCGGCGAGTACCCAACCAGACCGTCAAAGCCAAGCCCAGGAATGTGCAGTACGTCTCTCGGAGAGAGCCTCACTGTTGTATCCTTTGTGTTCATGGTCTTTGCGTCTTCGGAATATCTCGTGTATTCGTAGTAGAGATTTCCGTTCTCATCACGGTCGACAGTCATCCGGTCCGGCATCAGTGGATACAGGCCTATGACCTCACCTTTGCCGTTTCGTATGATCTGCGCGTAGGCGTTACCCCAGAGAAGCAGATGCGTCATGAGCGTCTCCCGGAACACAAAGGATGTCATCTCCGTATTCGGCTCATCATGCAAAAGAAAATACAGTGGGTGATCCACTGCTTTCTCCTTGCCGCCTACATCGGTGTATCTGTATAAATGGATCGGAAGACCCGCTACCGCTTCCGACAGGATACGGACGCAGCAGTACACTGCTGTCATCTGCATCGATGTACGCTCATTAACATATTTCCCGCTTGTCGTTCCGCCCAGGAAGAAGCTGAACGCGCTACCGGATGTCCGGTTCTCCGGCTTGTCTCTTGAATTAAATAGTCCAGAAAATAACCCCATAAACACCTCCAAAAAGTCATAAAAATAGCACCTCCGAAGAGATGCCTAAGTGCCCGTTATATTAAAAGACGAGTAGCCCGCGATCATCATAGACTGATGCGCCGCTTTCGTTGCCGCATCTGATTGCCCGGTCAAGGGCCATGATCGTTGCTACTGCTCCGTCAATTTTCTCTGTTGATTTTTCCTTGTCTGCCTTGATGTTTCCTGCTGGATCCTGGCGTATGAAAATATTGTCCATGTTCCAACGAAGCACCGGATGCCCACCGTGAGCTATTCTTTTCTCCAGGACGAGCTTCATCAGTTCCTTTGTCGGCGGGCTCATATCCTTAAAGCCCTGGCCAAACGGAACTACCGTAAAGCCCATACCCTCCAGGTTCTGCACCATCTGCACAGCACCCCATCTGTCAAAGGCGATCTCTCGGATGTTGAATCTCTCGCCCAGGCTCTCGATGAACTTCTCGATATATCCGTAATGAACGACGTTTCCTTCTGTCGTCATGAGTTTCCCTTGCCTCTCCCACACGTCGTATGGGACATGATCTCGGAGAACTCTCTGATCGAGTGTGTCTTCCGGGACCCAGAAGTACGGCAATATGCAGTACTTGTCATCCTCATCTTCCGGAGGGAATACTAAAACGAAGGACGTGATATCCGTGGTTGATGAAAGGTCCAGGCCCCCGTAACATACCCGACCCTCAAGATAATCCTCGCTGACCGGGAAGCTGCAGGCATCCCATTTATCCATCGGCATCCATCGGACCGTCTGCTTCACCCACTGGTTGAGCCTGAGCTGCCGGAAGGTATTCTCCTCTGCTGGGTTTTGTTTTGCCGACTCACAGGCATCCTCAACCTTATCAATTCCGACCGTGATGCCCAGGGACGGGTTTGCTTTCCTCCAGACTTTTGGATCTGTCCAGTCCTCGTCCTTATCCGCTCCATATATCACAGGATAGAATGTCGGGTCCTTCTTTCTGCCCTCCAGAATATCGACTGCCTTCTGATGCACTTCGTAGCAAATGCTCTGTGTGTCCGTTCCGGCCGTAGTGATCAGAAAAAACAGAGGCTGCATCCTCGCATCCCCTGAGCCCTTCGTCATAACATCAAAAAGTTTTCTGTTCGGCTGGGTGTGGAGCTCATCAAAGATCACTCCATGCGTATTGAAGCCGTGCTTGTTGGCCACATCCGCAGATAGCACCTGGTAGAAACTCTTCGTCGGAAGATACTCCAGCTTCTTCTGCGATTCCTTTACCTTCACACGCTTGGCCAGTGCCGGACAGTGGCTCACCATATCCGCAGCGACATCAAATACGATCTTGGCCTGGTTCCGGTCAGCGGCGCAGCTATACACTTCTGCTCGCTGCTCACCATCGCCGCAGGTAAGAAGAAGTGCAATGGCTGCAGCCAGCTCGCTCTTACCTTGCTTCTTTGGTATCTCCACATAGGCCGTATTGAACTGCCTATATCCGTTCTTTTTCACAACTCCGAACAGGTCTCTTACGATCTGCTCCTGCCAGTCGATCAGTTCAAACTTCTCGCCTTCCCATCTGCCTTTGGTATGGCACAGCTGCTCGATAAATAAAACAGCGAAGTCCGCCGCATCTTTATCGTAATGCGAGGTCTTCGCCATGAATGGTGTCGGTTTGTAATTCTTCAGCTTTCTCATCATCTGTCCCGTCACCTTCCTCCTCTATCGGTATCAGCAAAGCTGGATCCGGAACCATTGCATCGTAGGGCAGATCGGCGCGGTCTATTAAAAACTTCATAAATACCTCCATAAAAATAAGAGCATCGCTGCTCCTTCCGTCTCTACGAGAGAAAGCCCCCGTGAGGGCCTCACGTTCCTCCCTTTTCCCTGTTTACTGCTGCATCGCCCAGGCGATTGCGTGGCCGTCATCTTCGAAGCTGACCTCGCTGACCGCCCTTAAGGCCACCGTGCTTTCGCAGTCGTGATCGCCGTCATCAAGGTATTCGTAGGTCGCTGCGAAGTAGGCAGGCTGTCCAGGGCCGTTCCAGTAGTATCCTGCTACGAGCACCGTCTCTCCGAAGTTCAGGACCTTGCCGTCCATGCCTGAGAATCTCATCTCCAGGTCTTCCGGTGTGCTCGGGTTTGCCAGTCTGTATTTTCTCATTCCTTCGTTGATCGTCATCGTCTTGTCCTCCTTTGTCTTAGTATCTCGTTGCCTTGTGTGCGTCGAGGTTTTTGAAAAAGTCATCAACCTCTGCCAGGCTTCCCAGGAAATCCTCGTAAGCGCCGAGGCCGCTCGCCTTGATGATCCTGTAGGCTCCCTGTCTGTTCTTCAGAACTCCGAGGCCGTTTTCTTCGGCGATTCTTGTTGCTGTCCTTGTCAGCTTTCCGAGGCTTGTGATGTCCTTGTCTGTTCCTTTTTCTTTGTAGCTTCTGCAGCCTGTCTTGTCGATGAATCTCATTTTCGTTTTCCTCCTTGCTATGTGCTTCCCTTTTGGTATGTGTATATTCGCTCTACTTTGCACATATAGCAAGTTATATTTTCAGGTATTTCGATTTATTTTTCAGCCCTTAAAACCTCCACCAGCCACTCTGCTTCCGGGTGTTTTTCACCGGTTGCTTTTTCCGTGATCAGGTGTTCTTCGTCGATGTAGCAAAGGTGGCGGCCAACCTTGATGAAGCGGATCCCTTCGTATCCGGCAAAATCTGTTCTGTAAACCGTACCGCGTCTTGATTCGCCATCGTAGCTCTTACCGTCCCACCCGTTAAAGGTGAAGGTGACCTTCTCTTTGGTGGCCTTGAAGTTTGCTTCAAACTCCTCTCTTGTGATCGCTGTGTTCCACTCTTTCAGGTTGAAGCTGTTTCTCAGTTCATATGCGTTCATGGTGAT
Source organism: Candidatus Allocopromorpha sp. (assembly GCA_045114655.1). GTDB lineage: Bacteria > Bacillota > Clostridia > Peptostreptococcales > Anaerovoracaceae > Lentihominibacter. The sequence goes on from JBGUKV010000193.1 coordinate 8,186, forward strand.
CCTCCTTTAAATGTGGTTCTGTTCTTTTGGTAGTCTAT
>JBGUKV010000194.1:0-15543 GCA_045114655.1 Candidatus Allocopromorpha sp.
CTTCCGATCTTTTGTCTGATATTGCAGGATGCAATTCATCCCTCCACCTGTAGAGGATGGGGGATTTCTTGCTTATATTATGTTAAAAACAGTGAACCAGTATACTCAATTATCCGATTCTACCATTTGACTGCGTCTATCGCTGCCTTCTCCGCATCCAATGCTGCGGCATATCTCTCTATGAACGTCTCGAATCCGGCGACGTCTGCAGGATCCGGCTCCATCGCATCCCCGACGATATCTTTGAAGACGCGCTCATTCAGGTAGTCTTCCAGGCGCCCGCAGTTTTTCCCGTCAGCCAAGTATGCAGCCAGCAGGGCGATGCCCCATGCTCCGCCCTCGGATGCGGTTTCCATCACGACGACAGGGGTATTGATAGCGGCAGCAAGATACCGCTGCATGACAACAGGTGTTTTGAACAGCCCGCCGTGTCCCATCATGACGTCGAGTTTGACGCCTTCATCTTTGAGTAAGATGTCAAGGCCAAGCTTGACAGCGCCGAGTGTTGTATAGAGATTCGCCTTCATGAAATTGGCGAGATCGAATTTGCTGTCGGGAGTTCTTACGAACAGAGGTCTTCCTTCATTGATGAAGGTCACGTTTTCCCCTGAATAGTAACCGTATGCCATCAGGCCCCCGCAGTCCGGGTCTCCTTCAAGAGAATATGTATACAGTTTACCGTACAGGTCTCCCATATCTGCCTCGATCCCCATCAGGCTGCAGAATTCCGAGAACACTCTGACCCAGGCATTCAGATCGGTGGTCCCGTTGTTGGCGTGCGACATGGCAACCGGAAAACCTGTAGGCGTAGTGACCATATCGATCTCCCGGTGAAGCTTGCTGAGTTTATGTTCCAGTACGACCATGGCGAAGGTGCTTGTTCCCGCGGACAGGTTGCCCGTACGCGGCGCTACAGAGTTCGTTGCTGTCATGCCTGTTCCCGCATCTCCCTCAGGCGGACAAAGCGGTATCCCGGAGACCAGATCTCCCTCGGGATCAAGAAGCATGGCCCCTTCCGGCGTCAGACTACCCGCATCCTCGCCGGCGGCAAGAACTGCCGGGAAAACATCCCGCAGGCCATATCCATATCCTCTGCTCTGCAGGAGCTGATCGAACTTGTCTACCATCTCCTGATCGTAGTCGATGGTATCAGAATCAATGGGGAACATGCCGGCCCCGTCGCCGACACCGATCACCTTGCATCCTGTCAGCCGGTAGTGGATGTACGCAGCAAGCGTAAATACCGCGCTGACATTCGCCGGATGCTCCTCTCCGTCCAGAATCCGCTGGTACAGATGCGCCGCAGACCATCTGAGCGGTATGTTGAAGTCAAAGAGTTCTGTCAGTTCGTCGGCCGCTTCCGTGGTATTGGTGTTCCGCCATGTCTGGAACGGTGCCAGCTGCCGGTCATCTTTATCCAGCGCGATATATCCGTGCATCATGGCGCTGACGCCGATCGCTCCGGTAGTTTTGAGCGTGACCCCATACTTCGACTTCACCTCTTCTTTGATTGCCTTGTAGCAGGACCGCATCCCGTCTTCAGCATCCGGAAGTCTGTACGTCCACACACCGTTCTCAAAGCGGTTCTCCCATTCATGAGAACCTGTTGCCAAGATATTGCCGTCATAATCGATCAGAACGCCCTTGATCCTAGTAGATCCAAATTCTATTCCCAGGGCTGTCCTTCCTTCGTTTATAATTGTTGCATTATCCATTACTGTTCCTTTCTTTTCTACCCCAGATATTTTCTGAGCGTATTCCTGACTGCGCCTTTTCCTGCGAGCATTTCCCTGACCATGCCCTCGATGGTATCGCCGATCCCGTCTGCATAGAGGTCCGAGCCGAAAATATTGACATTGGAAAGCAGCGGCCTGAGCCTTTCTCCAACAGAATCGGGAGCACCAAACCCGATTCCCGCCACGATGCGTTCAAGTTCCGGGAGCATGGGGTCCGGAGACAGATCAAATGCTCCGCCCTGATCATCGACTGCAAGCAGATATCTGATCCAGCCTGCGATGGCAAGCGGTATCCCAATCAGCGCAGAGGCATTTCCGTCCCGCTGTGTATACGCCTTGATTGTTTCACCGAAGCGGATCCCCACCATCTGCGAGATGTCTACCGCGATCCTCGCGTTGGTGTCGCCGAGATACTTATTGGGGAATCGTTCCGTCATCAGTTCATCCAGGAATTTCTCCGGCGATATGATTCCCGGATCCTCGGCCACGGGAAGTCCTTCCCGCCGGCTGACGGTAACGGCAAGCTCGTGCAGCTCCGGATCGGTAATCGCATCCGCAAACAGCTCATAGCCGAGCAGCCTCGCGAACGTGCACACTGCTGTATGAACAGGATTGAGGGCCGCGGTGACCTTCATCCTCTCCGACTTGTTGACCGTTTCTCTATCGGTCATATATACACCGGCCTTCTCCAGAGCAGGTCTTCCGTTCGGGAAATCGTCTTCCACCACCAGATACCCCGGTGCTTCGGCATTGACGAACGGCGCGATATAGGTCTTCTTGGATGTGACCAGAATATCCATATCTTCGACGCCGCACTCCTTCAACATGATCTCGGAAGCTTCGCCGGGTCTGGGCGTGATTTTGTCGATCATGGTCCAGGGGAAGCTTACCTTCGATCCGTCCCTAATGTATTCAACAAACCCGTCCTCCACAAGCCCGCGGGCGGCCCACTCTACGGCGATCTCGGTCACGGAAGCCTTCAGCTTCTCGCCATTGCGGGACACATTGTCCATGGACACCAGCGCCAAAGGATACCCTCCCGCGAGGAATCTCCTGTACAGGAGCGACGCCACGATTCCCATCGCCCCGGTGACATGCTCCGGACCGTTCGCGATATCCGATGCGACATAACCCAGATACTCCCCGTCGGCGTTTCTGAGGGCATATCCCTTCTCCGTGACCGTGAAAGAACACATCTGAAGACCCGGGTCGGTGAAGATCCTGACAAGACGCGCTTTGGTTTTTTCCTCTTCCATCCTCGCCGCGATTGCCTCACCGAGAGAACCAATGACCCGCTTCTCGACCCGGCCGTCTGCATGCAGTGTCACACACAACGCCAGGTTATCGAACGGTTTATAGATCCTGTCCGCCACGTCATAATCAAATGTCTCCACGCATGTGATGCCGCGGTCCAGTTCTCCATCGGTAATCAGCTTGTCCGCGATCCCGCCGATGAAAATCCTGAAAATATTACCTATTCCAAAATGCACCCACACCGGTGCAGCGATTGTTTTTTCGGCGATGCTGCGGGGATCATATGCCGGAAGCTGTATGCCGGCCTTTTCCCATGCTGCTGTATCTTTCAGTCCTTCATATGACAGTTTCATGATCGGTCTCCTGCATTAATTGCAACTACTCTTCTTCCGGATCGACATCGATGATGACCTTCATCGTTGTCTCCCGGTTATTGTCTATATACTCATATGCAGCATTAAAATCTTCAAATGCGAATACGGCGCTCTTCAGAGGTTCCAACTGCACCTTGCCTTCTTCTACGAACCTGATGGCGTCCACAAAGTCCTCATGCCGGTACATCATGGATGTATTAAGGTCAAGTTCCGAATCGTTGAGCTTTGCCAGGTCCACGTTTGCCTTTTTACCGAAAACAGCTACCAGAATGATCACGCTTCCCTTGCGCGCGTTCTGTATTGCCTGATCCATGGTCACGTCGGAACCGGCGCACTCATAGATCACATCCGCTTTATCCGGCCCAAAGGCAGCAAGGAGTTCTTCCTGATAGTCTTTTTTCAGAGTGTTGACTGCGTAGTCCGCTCCAAGTTTCTCCGCCAGCTCCAGTCTTGTATCCGATATGTCTGTCGCAAATACCTCCGATACTCCCAAAGCCTTGAGGGACTGGATCAGCAGGATCCCAATGGGGCCGCAGCCGAGAACAACGGCCTTTGCACCCTTGACATCCGGGAACCTTTTCGCTGCATGGACTGTTACTGCCAGCGGCTCCAGCATCGCGCCCTGCGTGTAGGTGAAATCATCCGGAATGGGAGTCACCTTGGATGCATCGACAGCGAAGTATTCGCTTGCCGTTCCGGTGGTCTGGAACCCGATCACTTTAAGTTCCTCGCACAGGTTGTACTTGCCGTGACGGCATGGGTGGCATCTGCCGCAGAACACCTGCGGCTCGATTGTCACCTTCTGTCCTATCTCAAAATCTGTTACAGCCGATCCGACCTGGACGATCTGCCCCGACACCTCATGCCCCTGGGTCAGGGGATATGTCACATAGGGATGTGTACCATGATAAACATGGATGTCGCTTCCGCAGATCCCGATTTTTTTGATTTTTATCAACACCTGGTCCGGGCCCGCAGCAGGAACGTCCACCGTCCTGAAGGTGATCGTCTTTGGCGCTGTGACCAGCTGCTGTATCATTTTGCGTTTCACTTTCTCCATCGCATTCTCTCCTCCTGTCGCTTTCTTCTATGAGCTCTGCGATCACTTGTTATCAAGTTCTTCGTAATACTCCCTGCACGAACTGTCGTACTGAAAAAGCTCGTCTCTCAGAGCCGTGCACCAGATTTCGAGTTTCTTCTCTTCACCTGATGCAGACGCCAGTCCGCTTGATGCTCTCCATATATCTTCCGCCGCCTTGTACCTTCGATCCTCCGCCGTGCTCCGCTTCATACCAAACAGTCTGCTTCCGTAACTGTCACTGTTGCAGGTGGACAGATATCGTCTGGCGGCATTGCGGAACTCCAAATACAGGAGCGACTTCTCTGTGTCGCTGTATGAATCCTGATCCTTCAGCATCAGTTCGCTGATGGTATCCGCTGCTTCTTTTCTGACGGCGCGCTGCAGCAGTCCCCGCTTGGAGTACAGTCCAGGAAGATAAACGATTTTCCACAGCCAGTTATCCACTTTGTGCCCGGGGTCCTTCGGATCGGTGTATCTCCGCCGAAACATCCTCCTGCAGAAGGTCGTTATGCTGCTGTCGATATCTGAATCTGCGATCGCGTCCAGCATACGCTGTCTTTCATCCGGATCCAGCTCCGCGAAATATTCCATCAGTTCTTCCCTGCTCATCTGCGGATCTGCCATTCTGTCACCTCTTACAACTATCTTTCTTAGCTTGTCCGTTCGTTCCTTAATCCATTCGTCTGTTCGTCAACGGAATGCTTTTGAAACACTGAATGCCCCTCGCCCCTGCTCACAGAGGTCCGGGGCATTGAACAGTTCCCACCCCGCATACGGCATCTGTGCCATATACGGCTGATTTTTCTTTCTACGATGCGTTACGCTTCTTGGACATTGCGTCAATACCTACTGCGACTGCCAGAACGATGCCCTTGACTACCATCTGCGTGTACTCGCTGACATCCATCAGGATCATTCCGTTGGTAAGGGATCCGATGATCAGCACGCCTGCGACGACTCCGGACATACGGCCGATTCCGCCGTTAACGGATACCCCGCCGAGGACGACGCATGTGATGACATCGAATTCGAGCCCTAGACCTACAGTGCTCTGGGCTGATCCTGCTCTTGACAGAAGCACGATGCCCGCCAGTCCCGCAAACAATCCGGAAAGTGCGTAGATCAGATACTTGACCCTGTTGACTCTGATTCCGGACAGCGCCGCCGCTTCCTCATTGCCGCCGATGGCGTAGAAGTAGCGGCCGAAATACGTCTTATTCAGTATGAAACTCCCTAGTGCAAAGCAGAACACCATGATGAGGGCGCAGATCGGTACCGGCCCGATAGACCACCGTGCGAAAATACCGAAATCCGAACTGAATCCCGCAATGGGACGGCCTCCTGATATCAGGTACGCGATACCCTGGAACACTGTCTGTGACGCGAATGTCGCGATCAGCGCAGGAATTCCGATTGTAGCTACCATTCCGCCGTTGATCACGCCGATCGCGGTAGCCATGAGCAATGTGATAAGCACTGCCGGCCACATGTTCATTCCGGCGTTGACCATCAGGAACGCGCAGACTACGTTGACCAGAGTAATAATTGAACCGATCGACAGGTCAATTCCGGCAATCAGGATGACGAAGGTCATTCCTATAGAAGCGATCCCGTAATAGGATACCTGTCTGGCGATATTGATCAGGTTTTCTCCTGTGACGAATGTTCCATGGCTGGCAATTGCGAAAATGATGATCTCAATGATGAATACCAGCCATATAGCATTTTGTTTGAGCAATTGATTGCTTCCCAGTTTTTCCATTTCAGGACTCCTCCTTATTCTCAAGACTCATTCCTTCATCTACTATAGCCGACGCAAGTGCCATAACAGTGTCTGCGTCGAATTCTTCCTTCTGCAGTTCGCCTGTCATCTGATGCTCCGCGAGCACGATGACGCGGTCTGACATGCCTAAGAGTTCTTCCATTTCCGATGAGATCATCAGCACGCTCCTGCCGGATTCCACCAGGTCATTGATGAGCTTGTAGATCTCATATTTCGCACCGACATCGATACCTCTCGTAGGTTCGTCGAAGATGATCAGCTGAGAGTCCGCCGCGAGCCACTTGCCCAGAATGACCTTCTGCTGATTGCCTCCGGAGAGATTCCTGACGAGCTGATTAACGGAAGGACACTTGATTTGAATTTCCTCGCGGTACTTCTCGGCGTTCGCCTTTTCGGTTTTGGCGTCGATGACGCTCGCTTTGGAAATCCGCTCATAGATCGGCATGTTGATGTTGTTCTTGATCGAGTTGGTAAGCAGCGCCCCATGGCGTTTCCTGTCCTCCGGCACCAGCGCGATACCAAGATCGATCGCTTCTCTTGGGGATTTGGGATTGATCTCCTCCCCTTTGAAAATAATTTTACCGGAATCCTTTGGCTTGGCGCCGAAGATGACCTCCGCCAGTTCTGTGCGCCCGGCTCCCACCAGTCCGCCAAGCCCCAGCACCTCGCCGGCGTGGATCTTGAGGTTCATATCCTCGTCTCCGTTGCCGTATACATGCTGCAGTTCCAGCACGACGTTGTCCTTGTCGATGCATGGCTTTCTCGGTGGGTACTGCTGCGTCATCTCACGGCCTACCATCATCCTGATCAGCTCATCTACTGTCGCCTCAGGTGTGATCAGCGTTCCGACGTACTCTCCGTCTCTGATGACCTCGATTCTGTCGGACAATCTGAAAATCTCTTCCAGCCTGTGGGAGATGTAAATAATCGATACACCCTTCTCACGCAGCAGTTCCACGACCTTGAACATGCTCTCGACTTCGTTGGTCGTCAGCGGCGCGCTGGGCTCATCCATGATCAAAACCTGCGCGTTCTGCTGAACGGCTTTGGCGATCTCTATCATCTGCTGATATCCAACGGAAAGATTCTTGACCAGTTCTTTCGGATTGATCTTGATCTGAAGCTGCTCGAACGCTTTGGCCGCTTCTTCTTCCATGGCTTTCTTGTCTATGACCATCCCCTTGCGGATCGGCCTGCCCAGAAAGAGGTTCTCGGCAGCGGACAGCTCTCCGACATTATTGAATTCCTGGTAAATAATTGCGATACCGTTCTCTGCGGCAAGCTGCGGTGTCATCCGGTCGAATTCCTTACCGTTGATCTTGATTTTGCCCGAAGTAGGGATGACAGCTCCCGAACAGCATTTGATCAGTGTCGATTTCCCCGCGCCGTTTTCTCCGATGAGCCCCAGAACTTCCCCTCTTCCGAGCTGGAGCGTCACATCCTTGAGGGCCACGACCCCCGGATATTCTTTCCTGATGTGTTCCAGTTCCAGAACATAATCTTCACTCATACAGTTACCTCCTGTATCATCTACTTCATGCCTGCTTTGATCTTATCCACGTTGTCTGCGGTGATCTGCATAACTGCGCGGAATACATTCTGCGACTCGAGAGTATCTGACAGGATCATCGCAAACATCGCAGTGCATGCGTTTGCAGTGTCCTCGTCGGATCCTTCAAATCCGATAATGCCCTTGGCCGGATAGGTCGGATCGTCAAGTTGATCGAGCTGCTGTTTGGTCACGTCTGTCGTGAATACACCCATATCCTCAGGAATCTTGCCGCCTGTGAATATATTCATCGCTTCATCCGCACCGATCATGGCTCCGGACCCGATGCCTGTTACAACTCTGGTCTCAGGATGCTTCGTCAGGATCGTCTCCATAGCAGTCTGCGCCTGAACGGCGTCGATAGCTGACTGGCTGGCTACGACTTCATAGTTTCCTTTGGCTGTTTCCTCCATTCCCTGCAGGATCCCTTCTTCTCTCTCAAGCAGGATGGTCGTCTGCGGGTATCCGAGGACGGTCACCTTCGCAGGGTTGTCAGCGCTGTAATGCTCATTGATGAACGCGCCGCAGAGTTTCCCGATCTCTATTCCGAGGTCCGTGTTGTTCAGTATCCAATTGGCGTCAGTATTCGTCATTGGGTCATCCCAGCACATTACCTTGACCCCCGCTTCACGTGCTTTCTTGCAGCTGTCTTCTATCGCGGCGGCATCGGAAGGATGCACCATGATCAGATCACACTGTGACGACATGAAGTTCTCGATCTGACCGATCTGCGTTGCCGAGCTGTCATCACACGCTACGATCGTTACTTTCGCGCCGGCCTTATCAAGAGACTCCTGCAAAGCGGTCATGACACCCGCCCAATACGCGTTCTGCAAAGACTGGATCGTGATGCCGATCTTCTTTCCCTTCAGCACAGACAGATCCGCCTGGGCATAAAGCTCAGGACTGGCCTGGATTCCTTCTGTCGCGCCCGTGCCGCCTCCTGAGTTAGGCTGCAGATAAGGTTCTCCCTTATCGATGCATCCGGTGAAGAGCATCATGAATGCCAGCATTGCCACGCATACTATGGCAAATTTGCGTTTTCTCATATAGTCTCTCCTTTCTCTTACCATAGTCGAATCTTATAAGAACGAATTGTTGTTTTATTGATCAACGCCCCTGATCCAGGGGCGTTTGACAACATAAATCAGAAGCAGGTGAATGCGCCGTCGATCGAAAAGTCAGCGCCGGTCGTGAATGACGCCTGATCTCCTGCGAGATAAACGCAAATCGCCTGGAGTTCTTCCGGCTTGCCCAGTCTTCCGGTGGGCGCCATCGCGTTCCATTGCTCGATCAGAGGCTGCAGTGTAGGCGATGACAGTGTCAGGTCTGTTCCAATATATCCGGGACTGATGCTGTTGACGCGAACGCCTCTCTTCGCCCACTCGACCGCAAGGGATCTGGTGAGCTGGATCACGCCTGCTTTTGAAGCGTTATATGCGCACTGCGGCTGGGGAACATTGACGATGTGAGCGGACATGCTCGCAGTGTTGATGATCGACCCGCCTCCATGCGCGAGCATGTACCTTCCGGCGATCGTGTCCGTAAGGAACACACTGTTCAGGTTTACATCGATGTTTTTCTTCCACTGGGCATAGGTCATCTCGTCCGCCGGCGCGTTGATGCATATGCCTGCATTGGCGTGGCAGAAGTCAAGTCCGCCAAGCTTATTGGCGACTTCATCCACCATCGCCTGCACCTGATCCTCATCCGTGACATCACATTTGATTGCGATGACTTTGCGTCCGGTGGCTTTTGCGATCTCTGCAGCTGTTTCCTCGGCTTCACCGAAATCCAGATCTACGACTGCGATGTCGGCGCCGGCTTCAGCGAATGCGAACGCCGTGCATTTACCGATTCCTCTGGCCGCCCCTGTAACGAATCCCTTTTTCCCGTCCAATCTCATTTTTTCAACGATTCCCATGTTCTTTTCTCCTGTGATTCTCTGCTTCTGAAATTTCTTATAGTTTCATTTTGCTGAATTATTTTTAAGTTCTCAATTGTATATTACCTGTATTCACTGCACTTTGTCAACGAAGGAAAAACGAACTGTTGCGTTTATCCAAAAACAAAAAAACTGCCGCACTGTTTTCACAGTGCGGCAGCCTTATATTCCATAGCTCAAGGAGGGCTATGATGTTAAAGCAAGTATTATGCGACAGTCTCTTCTATCTCTTCAATCTCTTCCTTGTTCTTCTTTTTGAAGATGTCCAGCCAGTGAGCGTGATCTGACATCTGGATCGTCAGGAACAGGATCAGCATCAGGATCAGTCCCTCTGCCAGTTCTGTAATAGAGGAGCTTGCGCCGCTGATGGTCAGTCCGTTTACGATGACCGTAATACTCAGTGAACCGAAGATCAGCTTGTAGATCTTTGAACGCATGCCGCCGCTGACGAGAACGCCTCCCAGGAAGACGCCCATCTGGACCTTCATTTCCATGAAGTTGCCCAGTGTGCTGCTGGAACCGCCGGTACTGGAGATCAGCAGCAGACCCATGATGGCCGCCATGATTCCGGAAACGATGAATGCACAGTGCCGTACCTTGGCGGTATTTACGCCGATGCTCTTCATTGTGTTCTCATTTTCGCCCATGCCTTTGCAGTAGTAGCCGAAGCTGGTCTTCTCAAAGAGGAACACGATGATCGCAGTCAGGATGACTGTGATGGCCAGTGCCGGTCCGAACTGGTTGATTACCAGCAGGCTCTCCGGAAGATATACCTGCTGCCAGGTCACGTTACATACATTCAGGAATCCGCGCAGTCCCATCAGCAGGGCCAGGGAAGCCATGAATGAGGATACATGACATCTGGAAACGATGAATCCCAGGAATATACCGGACGCCAGTCCGATCAGGAGAGCGATGATAATAGTCCATACTGCGCCGTACTGGGAGCCGTAGTAAGCTCCTACGGTAGCAGCTACCGCAGCAACCGCGCCAATGGACAGGTCGCATCCTCCAGTAGCGATAACGAATATTACGCCCAGACCACCCAGAATGACCGGAATGGAGTCTCTGATAACAGACTGGATATTGAAGGACTGGAACAGGCCTCCCCCGGAGGTAATTCCGAAGATGATCACGAGTACCACTAGGGAAATCACCGGGAGCAGATCTATCAACTCGATTTTTCCACTTTTAAACATGTTCTTCATTATATCATCACCTTCACAATCGCTTCCTCGCTCAGCCCGTCGCTTCGCGATACTTCACCAGTAATTTTTCCATTCTTCATAACCAGGATCCTGTCAGACATACCGATGGCTTCCGGAAGTTCGTCAGTGATCAGCAGGATCGCTAACCCCTCTGCCTTGGCGTCTTTCAGACACTGGTACAGATAAGCCTTTACGCCGACGTCAACACCTCTGGTGGGGCAGTCGACCACGAAGAGCTGCAGGTCTTTCAGCAGCCATCTTCCCATGTTGACCTTCTGCTTGTTTCCTCCGCTCAGAGCGTCGATTTCCTGTTTGATACCAACAGACTTGACCATGAACTGTTCTCTGGCATCCGATGAGACTTTGTCCAGTTTCTTGTTGCTGAGGAAGCCCAGCGTGCCGGCCATCTCCGGAACAGAACTCATGGAGAAGTTCTCCCGGATCGATGCTTTCAGCATCAGCGCCTCATTGTCTCTGTCCTTGGGGACGTATCCAACCCTGTGGTTCCAGGCCTGCGTCGCATTTTTGACTTCGAAGGAATCCTGGACCAGAGTCACCTTCCCGCCGGTAAGATGCTCGAGTCCATAGACTGCTTTTCCTACTTCATGGATACCGGAGTCAGAAAGTCCTGCGAGTCCCAGGATCTCTCCGCCGTACAGGTCGAAGCTGACATCTTCCAGTCCGCTTGCTGTTGACAGATTTTCTACTGAAAGGATCTTGGTATCTCCTCTGGAAGCTTCCTTGTCGCTTCTGTAGTATTCGCCTTCCAGGCTTCTGCCGACCATCTTGGTCTTCAGAGTATCCTCATCGATTTCTTTACTGTTGACTGTTTCGATCAGTTCACCATCTCGAAGAATGGAAATCGTATCTGTGATCTCCAGCATCTCTTCCAGGTCGTGTGTGATCAGGATGATGGACTTGCCCATGGATTTGAAATTTTCAATCAGGGCATGCAGTTTTTTACGGTTGTCCTGTGCCAGAGCCTGCGTTACCTCGTCCAGGATCAGTACGTCAGGATCGGTGGACAGAGCTCTTGCGATCTCAACGATCTTTCTGATTTCAACATTCATATGTGCTGAATTCTTATTCAGCGGAACCTGCGGCATACCCCATTTGTCCAGAATCGCGTTAGCCTCCTGATAGATCTTACGCATGTTGATGATTCCGAATTTGGAGAATTTGCTGGTTCTTCCCAGGAACACATTGATTCCTGCCGGAAGGGCTCCGATGCAGCCCAGTTCCTGTACAACGATGGATACGCCATGCTGCTGTGCATACAGCGGGCTGTCCGGCGCATAAGGCTCGCCGTCCTTCAGGATCGTTCCGGAGTCGCTGCTGTAAATGCCCGCGAGCTGGGAAAGCAGCGTGGACTTTCCGGATCCGTTTTCACCGGCAAGGCCCCTGACCTCTCCCTTTTTCAGGGTAAAGTCGATATCCTTGTTAGCATGTGTCGGGCCAAATCTCTTGTTCAGGCCTGTAACCTGAAATGCATATTCGCTGCTCATTATTTCACGACCTCCTTTGTGTTCCTGTTAGCCAGAACGCCGAAGACGATTACTGAGATACCCAGTACGGTCTCCTGCCATGTTCCTGATGGAACGTTCATCAGTGTCAGGAAGTTAAAGATAGCCATAACAAATAAGGTACTGGCAATGACTGCTACGATAATGTTGATGTGCTTGGACAGTGCCTGTGAAAGCAGGGCTGCAGCCAGCGGTTGGAATGTCTGCGGAAGACTTGCAAGTCCGGTAACAGCGTTGACCGTCCCCGCGAAGCTTTCCTTCATGAATGCTGCCGCGCCGACAAAGATACCTGCGACCACACCGGATAAGATGACTGTTTTAGCCATTTTGATACCCATGTTCCGGGCAACTGCCTGGTTGTCACCCATGGCCCGGATGTCCAGACCAATGGTAGTCCTGTTATACAGAATATATGCTACCACCAGACCGAGGAGTACGACTACAAAAGCCAACGGCGCACGGCCTAATGATCTGTACTGTGATTCCAGTTCAACTACACGAAGTCCCATCTCCAGCCTTTGCTCTGAATAGAACGAAGAAATCGCCTCGTACACCATGGTAAGTCCGAGTCCTGCGATCCAGGATGGAATCTTGGTAACCTGAAATACAGTAAAATTCAACGTCATCAACAATACGCCTGCCGCCAGTCCTGTGACGACCAGTCCCACGAAGCCGAACTGATTTCCAAATGTTCCTGCTACGTTAGCTGCCAGTACGATAACGGCACCCAGGGAAAGATCGATGAAACCGCTGGCAAAGATGAACACAAATGCCCATGCCGTAAAGGTCGGAACGGATGCGTTCACAGCGATTGTCTTAAGATTGGACGGTTCCAAAAATTTTCCGTCCGTTGCCATATTCATCACGATCAGCAATAAGATGAACGCGGCAAATACGATCAACTTTACGGTCAAACTGACCTTTTTCTCTTCGCCTATCACATTGAACCTTCTTTCTTAGTTTTAGTCGGATCGATTCTGTTAATCAGTGGGCTGGGAAATCCCAGCCCACCGTTGAGTTTAATTAATCTTATAGTCTTCTTATTTCTGCTTGGATTCCATTCTGGACTCGAAGTTGTAGTTATTGATCATGTCTTCGTAATCAGCCCATGTAACGTCCGGATTGTATCTGTAGAGCAGGCTCTGGATTTCTTCCGGAGTGAAGATCTCGTTGTTGATCCAGTTCTCTTCGAAATCTTCTACGTTGTCCTTATCGATCATGATAGTCTCGATGCCCTTTGTAGCCGGAGCCTTACCATTTTCGTCCAGGACTGGATGTCCATCAAGGTAGTTGATCAGAAGCAGGGAAGCGAATGTACCGCAGTATGTTCCGGCAGCACCGGTAGCAGCAGTGATCTTGCCCTCTTTGATTCCCTTGATGACGTTCGGGTCAACGTCAGTTCCGTATACCGGCATGTCGATGCCTGCGGATTCCATAGCGCTCAGAGCGCCGTTGGAGTAGTCACCGCCGGAGCCATAGAGGCAATCAGCATCCTTGTGAGCAGCCAGCAGGTCGCCGGACTTCTGTACAGCTTCTGACGGGTCTGCGCAACGAACGGTACCCAGTACCTTGCCGCCCAGTTCTTCGAACTTCTCAGTGAATCCCTTAACTCTTGCGTCGTGGTTTGTGTCACCAACAGCAGCAGCAACGATCAGAGCTGTCTTGTGACCATCGTCCCATGCCTTCTGAGCCATCTTGTTACCTGTGATAACATCGTCTGTTGAAACAGCGCCTGCGAAGAACTCGTTCTCCTGGAACTTCTTGATGGTGTCTTCACTTGTCGGATACTTGTCGCCCAGTGCGAACGGCTTCTGGCTTGACTGCATCAGGTCATTCAGTGAATTGTAGAGTGTGTCTGCTGCGCACCATACAACTACGCCGTCTACGTTGGATGAGATCAGGTTCTTAACGTCGGTGATAACGTTGTCAACTGTGAAGTTGTCGTTCGCTACCTTGACTTCGCAACCAGCTGTCTCGATCGCATAAGTGGTTTCTTTCTCGTTCAGGTCCAGCGGATAAGCGCCAACGCCAAAGTTGTTGTAACCAATGACGTAGGACTGTCCAGCTGCGTCTTCTGCCGTTGCCTGATCATCTGCCGGAGCAGCTTCTTCTGAGGAATCGCTTCCTCCGCATCCTACTGCGAATACCATCGTGAGTGCCATGCACAGCAGCAGAACGCCCAGTAATTTTTTCTTCATGTTTACCCTCCTAGTTTACTTTGCAACTTCCGTTTCTGTTGTCGTTACTTTAACGATTTTCTAAATGATAATCCAAAGGGTTACACCCTCTCAAATCCCCTTTTTCCGTTATGAAGAGGCAAAAGAGGAATTGTTCGATTTTGTCCCGGGGAAACGGCAAATCAGATCCTGCTGGCAGCGTAATATCCTCCGCTGATGGCCTGATAGATCTTCCCCACATTGGAGCAGTCGCCAATGACTTCACTGACCTCTGCTGCCTCGCACAGACTGTCCACTACATCGTAAGGAGCACGGAATCCCAAAGCACAGACCACGGTGTCTCCTTCGATCAGGATCTCTTCTCCGTTTCTCTCGCAGAGAACGCCCCGGCTGGTGATTTCCTTCACCTTCGTATCGGTATACACCTGTGCCGATCTCTCGATCTCAGGCATCAGGCCGCCCCGATAGAAGGAGTTCACCTCTTCTGCCACCGCGGATTTCATCTCTACGATCGCCACCTCGTGTCCCTCATCATGGAACCCGATCGCCGCTTCCGATCCGACCAGTCCGCCGCCCATAATGACGACTTTTTTACCTAGCTTTTCGGGATGCAGCTCGGCGTCGATAGCCATGAGCACGTTATCTCCGTCGATGCCCGGGATCGGCGGCTTCAGCTCATTTGAGCCGATTGCTACAATCAGAACATCCGGATCGTTTTCTCTTACAAAGGCTGGCGTTATTTCTGTATTGAGCAGAACTTTCACGTTGGAGTTTTCCACTCGCTTTGTCAGGACCTTGCAGAGTCTCTCGATGTCCTTCTTGAACCAGGCTGCTCCTGCCGGATGGAGATTGCCGCCCAGCCTGCCTGCCTTCTCTGCCAGGGTCACATCATGCCCTCTGGCCGCACAGACAA
>JBGUKV010000195.1:0-2700 GCA_045114655.1 Candidatus Allocopromorpha sp.
GCGATCCTCAACGAAGTGAAAAAAGTCATCGTCGGCAAAGACGATGTTCTGCAGAAAGTGCTCATGACCATCCTCGCCGGCGGCCACGTACTGCTCGAGGACGTCCCGGGCACCGGCAAGACGACGCTGGCGCTGGCCTTCTCGAAGGCGATGAACCTCGCGTACAACCGCGTCCAGTTCACCCCGGATACGATGGCCTCCGATGTCATCGGGTTCTCCGTCTATAACAAGGACACCGGAGACTTTGAATACCGCCGCGGCGCCATCATCTGCAACTTCTTCCTCGGCGATGAGATCAACCGTACCTCCGCCAAGACTCAGGCTGCCCTCCTGCAGGCGATGGAGGAACTAAAGGTCACGGTCGACGGCAAGACTTACAAACTGCCCGACCCGTTCGTCTGTGTGGCCACTCAGAACCCGCTCGGTTCCGCTGGCACCCACAACCTGCCGGACTCCCAGCTCGACCGGTTCATGGTCCGTCTGTCGATGGGCTATCCCACGTCCATGGAGACCCTGGAGATCGTCCGCGCGAGAGAAAAGACCGTCCCGCTGGACGCGGTCCGGCCGGTGGTCACCCGGGAGGAGATCCGGGCGATGAAGGATGCCGTGTGTGATGTGTACATCGCCGATGAGGTCGTGCTCTACGCCTCCGAACTCTGTGAGAAGACCCGGGAACACGCCGACATTGAACAGGGTGTCAGCCCGCGCGCTGTGCTGGCCCTCGTCCAGATGGCCAAGGCGCGCGCCTACCTCGCGGGCCGCAACTATGTGGCTCCTCAGGACATCCAGGCGCTGTACGCCGACGTTTGCGGACACCGCATCATCCTGACGCCCCGGGCGAAGATCAAGAAGCGCGCCCCGGAGGACATCCTCGGCGAAGTCATGAAGACGGTCCACACCCCGAACCCGGCGGACAAATAACCAATCCAACTTTAGTCATTACATTAAGTTCTATTTTGGAGAATCAACTCTATGAGAAAGGTATCTTTCAGCCCCCCTGACATCACAGAATCCGAAATCCAGGAAGTTTCGGAAACCCTCCGCTCTGGGTGGATCACCACCGGACCCAGAGTAAAGACATTCGAACAGAACCTGAAAGAGTTCACGCATGCGACTGGCGTTGCATGCCTGGGCTCTGCAACTGCATCGGAAGAATTGAATCTGCGTATCCTCGGCATTGGCCCCGGCGATGAAGTATTGGTCCCCGCCTATACTTATACTGCCACGGCCAGTGCCGCTATTCATGTTGGCGCATCAGTCAGGTTCATTGACTCTCAGAAGGACTCTGTGGAAATGGACTACGATGCCATGGAAGCGGCGATCACTGAAAAAACCAAAGCGGTTATTCCTGTGGACTTGGGCGGTATTATTTGTGATTATGACCGCATCTTCGATGCCGTCGAGAATAAGAAGCACCTGTTCCGACCGAACGGTCCGCTTCAGGAATCGATCGGAAGAGTAGCTGTCGTTGCTGACTGTGCACATGCATTGGGCGCGAATAGAAAGGGAATGACTGCTGGCGAGATCGCGGACTTCTCCAGTATCTCTTTTCATGCAGTTAAGAATCTTACTACGGCAGAAGGCGGCGCTGCATTCTGGAAACACATCGAAGGTGTCGATGACGACTACCTGCACGAGCAATATCATCTCTACAGCCTTCACGGGCAGTCGAAAGATGCACTTGAGAAATCGCATCTCGGAGACTGGGAATATGACATCGTTGGTCCCTGGTACAAGTGCAACATGACCGACATTCAGGCGGCGATCGGCCTCAAGCAGTTAGAACGCTATCCTGAAATGTTGGAGAGACGGCATGAGATCATCGCGCAATATGATGAAGCTCTCGACTTCATCGGCGTTCTGCATTTACAGCACAGCGGGGAAGACTTCCGTAGTTCCGGACACCTGTACATCGCCAGAGTTCCCTGGGCAGATGAAGAAAAGAGAAACGGCATCATCGTTGGGCTTGCGGAAAAGGGAATTGCTTCCAATGTCCATTACAAGCCTTTACCAATGATGACTGCTTACAAAGCAATGGGCTTCGATATTCAGGACTTCCCGAATGCGTTTGCTCTTTACCAAAACGAGATCACTCTTCCGTTACATACAAAACTGACAGATGACGACGTACAATACGTTAAGGAGACTTTCATTGAAACCGTTAAGAAATTGGGATGACCTTCCGGACTTTATGCGTACCGAGGCGGTTCGCCCATACTATGACAACTTAAAGAAGCACGAACAGGAACTGGTCCTGAAACGTGCTTTCGATGTGGTGGCGGCTTCTATTCTCTTGGTGGTCCTTGCTCCGGTCATGCTTGTGGTTGCAGTTTTGATCAAACTGGACAGCCCCGGTCCGGTGTTCTATCGCCAGACACGGGTCACACAGTATGGCAAAGAGTTTCGCATTTATAAGTTTCGTACGATGGTCAATGGCGCGGAAAATAACGGATCACTGTTGACGATAGAGAATGATCCTCGAATCACCAAACCGGGCAAAATGATTCGGAAATACAGGATAGACGAGTTCCCTCAACTATTCAATGTCTTGGCAGGGCATATGAGCTTTGTCGGTACCAGACCTGAGGTTCCTAAATTTGTCCATGCTTATTCCGATGAGATGTATGCGACATTGTTGTTACAGGCAGGAATCACAAGTGAAGCGAGTATTCTGTACAAAGATGAAGAAGCGCGCCTTGC